>CAMCJK010000001.1 GCA_945875075.1 Candidatus Fokinia solitaria
GTATTGCTTATAAACAACAATATGAAGAAGCACTTAATGTACTTAAAGGTCAGAAGGAGATGCCAAATTGGGTACCACAAGAAATTAAGGGATGTGTTGTAGAGTATCAATTGAACCATTCACCTGCATGTAGATTTGAGCCAGCTAAAAAGTGTCTTTTATATATCATTAGCTTTATAGCAAAATATCTTTGTAGCAATAAAGTGGAAAATGAGCAAGCACATACTGAAATTAATAAAGCCAATCCAAGTAATCAAAACTTCCAAAACTTTGTTACAAGCAAATCGGAAGCACCAAAGGACAAAATTAAACAGATGTAATAAAATTCAATAAGATATTTTTCTTTTTACCAACTGAGAGTTTAATGTATTGAGTACCTTGAGCTTTCAGAACTAATTTCTCATCTAACACCAATATATCATTCAATTTTACTCCCTTCCCAATAATTAGTTTTTTAGCTTCTGAATTGGAACTTGAAAGAGATGCTTCGACTAATACCCTATATAAAGGAATGTCTTCAGATATATTATAAATAGGGAGATCTTCTGCATTTAGTCCCTTTTCAAAGGTATCTTCTGATGTCTTACGAGACTTCTTAGCACTTTCAAGGTCATGACAGAGAGATGTAGCATCATCTGCAAGTCTCTTCTTTAAATCATTTAAATCCTTCCCATCAACATTATTAAAAGTATTAATTTCATCAACTGAGATTTCAGTATAAAGCTTCATAAACTTCAAAACATCAGCATCAGCAGTATTTCTCCAGAACTGCCAGTAATCATATGATGATAGCATCTCTGGATTTAACCAAACTGCTCCATTAGCTGTCTTACCCATCTTAGCACCACTAGAGTTTGTTATGAGTGGGGTTGTGATGCCAAATAGTTCAGCTCCTGCCACTCTCCTCCCCAGCTCAATTCCACTGACTATATTACCCCATTGTTCAGAGCCCCCAAATTGCAACCGACAATTATACCTTCTATATAATTCTAGAAAATCATATGCTTGCAGCAGCATGTAATTAAATTCTAAAAAAGTTAGCTGAGTTTCTCTATCTAGCCTATTCTTCACACTATCAAATGTCAGCATTCTGTTGATGGAAAAATGCACTCCATATTCCCTTAAAAAATCAAGATATTTTATATCTCCTAGCCATTCAAGGTTATCAACTATTGCTGCAGGATTTGGTATATCACTTGAGAAGTTCAAAAATTTATGAAATGTTTTAGAAAGTGAATTTTTATTTTCCTCTATTTCCTCATTTGTTAGGATTTTCCGCAACCCCTGCTTATCTGATGGATCTCCAATTTTAGTAGTCGCACTACCAAGTACAATTATTGGCTTATGTCCATGCTGCTGTAGCTTTCTCATGAGCATTATCTGCATCAAATTACCTACATGAAAGGATTTTGCAGTACAATCAAATCCGACATATGCAGTGATTTTTTCTTTACTAAGGATTTCATCCAGACCACTCATATCAGTTGATTGATATATAAAGCCTCTGTCTTTTAGATCTTGTATTAGAGATGATTGGAACTTACTCATTTATATATTATATTTTATTTAATATCATATCAAATGATTGCAATTAATTAAAGTTGCTAAGTTTGCAATATATTCATCTTTGAGCCTCTTAGAAATCTTTCTATTAAGAATTTTTTATTCTATGTACTTCCGAGCATTTTTTTATGATGTTAGTATTAAGTTATACAAACAAAAAAACTTATGCAATATGACATATACAAATAATATTAATTTAAATCTTTTGCACAATTATCAGATCCATAAAGAGATTTTAATCAATGAAAATTCAATAATAGTTGACTCATTAATGTTCAACGGTGTTGCTTCAATGACAGCAATTCCTGATGCGAAATGCCCAATAGGTACAAAGTATATAGTTCCTATAGATGGGATTAATGAGTTGAAAGATAAAAAAAACTATATAGCAATTAAGGTAGAAGATCGATGGGTATTTATTAAACCTAAAGATGGAATGATTTTTTGGATAATTGATGAAAAAAAATTGGTTGTATATTCAGAAGATCTTTGGACATACTTATCGACAGGATAAAAATCATGCTGTAATTATACACCATTGTAATATAAAAGGTTGTTAAAATAACTTTTTGAGTTTGTCCTATATAGTGTAGAAGTAGTACTATTAATATGTAGCTATTTTTTAGCATGAAATTTTTCACATAAAATTAAAAAGTCATATGAAAATAAACAAAACAGCAAAGATTAATGCTTTTGTCAAAAATACAAAAAAACTTTTTTTAGGATTGATAATATTTTTCATTGTTGGTACAACCTTTGTCAACGTATCAGTTGCGAAAAATGAAAAGAAACATGAACTACATAAAGATAAAAATGCGATTGATTATGAGCATATAAAAACATATTTTACATCTTTTGATTTAAAAAAAGACAATGCAGGATATACCCTTCAATCTGTAGGGAAAAGTCAAGATTGGTTAGAAGGTAGGCTATCTGCTAGACGATATAAACCTTTTGTTGGCTCATATATAGATGTTGAGACTGCCAATCAAGTTATAAAAGAAATTGTTCTTGAAAATGAAACAAACATAAAAGAATGGCTAGATAAAGATGTTGATAAATTCATTTCCTTACATAAGAAATTTGATAAGAAAATAGGTGTCGCAGTTGAAAATAGTGAAAACAAATATCAGGATTGTAATATTGGAGTTGTTGTGTTGAGAAAGCTTTATAATCAAAAGAAATTTTTCATTGTGGAATCATATCCTGTTTCAAATGACATGCAAAAAATCGATGAGGGTATTAATAATAGTAGAAACATCAAAGAATATTTAGGACGTAAAGAGAGAGCAAAGATGAAAAAATAGATGATGTTAAAAGCTATAGTTACACTCCCAACAGAAGAGTTATTAGTGATTTTCATGATGTTTTGCAGAACAAGTGGAGTCTTTTTACTGATGCCTCCTTTCGGCGATACTAATGTTAAACCTGTAATAAGGGTGATGATTTCACTCTCAATTTGTTTACTGATTCAAGACAGTTTTTCTGAAATCATAAGACCTTTTGTGAGATCTATTGCTAGTGATACTGTTGCATTAACTATGACTATTTTCTCCGAGTTGTTCATAGGCATTTCTTTTGCGATTATAGTTAAAACACTGATGTCTGGAGTACAAGTTGCTGGGTTGACAATTGCATCTCAAATTGGCTTGAGTTCTGCATCACTTTTTGATCCATCACAGCAATTTCAAAATTCTACTTTTGGTTTATTACTATCTATGCTAGTAACTTTATGTATCTTAAAATCTGGTATGTATATGCAAGTCATTGGAGGTATTTATGAAAGCTATAATACGATTCCTATAGGTGGTTTTTTCAATGTATATGATGATTTTACTAAACTAATTATTGGATCTGTATCTAAGATGTGGAGTGTTGGGATTCAAATATCAATGCCATTTATTTTAATTAATATTGCTATTATGATTGGTGGAGGAATCCTTGCAAAGCTAATGCCGCAGCTGCAGATATTTTTCGTGATTTTACCTGTACAGATTGTTGTTGGTATAATTGTATTTTCAATAATTTTATCTGGGATGCTGTTATGGTTTTTAAACTTTCTGTCTTCTGAAATAAATTTGATATTTTAATAAATCTTTTTTATAATTTGAAATGAATTTATCTATAATATTGTTAGCTGCAGGGCATGGGACTAGAATGCGCTCTAACACACCTAAAGTACTGCATAAAATTGCTGGGTTTGCTATGTTGGAGCATGTACTATCAATTGCAGCGTCAATACCAGCTAATCATCCAGAAGTTACTCTAAAAAATATTGTTATTGTTACAAGTGAAGCTTTAGAAGATAGCCCTTGTTTTAAGAAAATCATACAAACATACAATAATTACAGCATCAAAACAGTAGTACAAAAATACAAATTTGGTACAGGGCATGCGGTGTATACAGGGCTTGCAAAAATAGCAAGAGATGGCTCAGGGATGACACTTATTATGTATTGTGATGTACCATTAATAACTCTAGAATCAGTTTTGAATCTAATAAAACATATCCAGAATAATAAATATGATGTTGTTGGGACAGCTTTTGAATATATCGGTAATAAACCATATGGCCGATTTGAATTGGATGACAGTGGTAATGTCATTAAAGTTGTTGAAGCATCTGAGCTAGATGATGTGAAATTTATAAAATCAAATCTTTGCAATGCAGGGATGATGATTGGAAAAAAAACCATCATAAAAGATTTTGTAGATAAGAAATGCTGGGATATTAATCATGAATTATTTGAAAGAGAAGTATATTTAACAGATATATTCCAAGCAAGTAAGAGTGGGTATATTAAAATTCATGAGGATGAAGCTATAGGTGTTAACAATCGTGTTGAGTTGGCGGCAGCAGAAGCAATTTTCCAACATAGAATGAGAGAGCGTATGATGTGCAGAGGTGTGACTCTTATATCTCCAGAGACTGTGTTTTTTGCAGCAGATACAACTATTAGCCATGATACAATAATTCATCCATATGTTAGATTCGGTACTGATGTAGAAATAGGATATAGCTGTGAAATTAAATCTTTTTGTGATATAGAAGGTGCTACAATAGGACATAATTCATCTGTCGGTCCATTTGCTAGAATCAGACCAAATAGTCAATTAGAGGACCATTGTAAAGTTGGTAACTTTGTTGAATTGAAAAATGCATATCTTGCTACAGGAGTTAAAGCATCTCACTTAGCATATCTTGGTGACATACATGTTGGATCTAATACAAATGTTGGAGCAGGAGTGATAATTTGTAATTATGATGGTGAAAACAAACATCATACAACAATAGGCTCTAATGTACAGATTGGTGCAAATGCTTCAATAATATCACCTAGGTATATCGGAGATTCTTCTAAAATAGGTGCCGGTAGTGTGATTACAGACGATGTAATGGATATGGAAGTCGCAATAGCTAGAGCTAGACAAGTGAATAAAAAAAGAAAGGGCAAGGTCCCTTCCTAGTGTTATGAGATAAAAAGTTCACCCTCTACGTATTCAAATTCAAAGTCTTGATTTGAACCAAATTCTTGATTTGAATCAAATTCTTGATTTGAATCATTTGTAATGAAGTGATCGAAAGCTACATTAATAGCAAGTGCACCTATAGCATCAAATCCTAATGCTTGATATTGATCGAAGGTTATATTCATGCTCTTCAAAGCTGCTGCTACACAATGATTACTAAGAGCCTTCACACCAGCAAAAAGAGATGGAGCTCCGTGTATAAATCTTGAAGATGCAACTGCTGTAACTATATTAGCTATATTCTTATCTATTTCATAGATTGGCAGCAGGTTAGAAGCAGCAACTGATAATGCACTGCTTGCAACAGAGAACCCTAACATTTTTAGAGTTTCTGTGCTCCAAACATTTCTTGTGATGGCGTTGGACAGCAGATACTTTCCAAGTGTTGCAGCAGTAGTGCTAACTAGTGCGACACCAATAAATTTTAAATATTGTGTTTGTGTGTTTGACATTTTTTTATTTATTATTTTTTGTTAAATTAAGCGTACTATTATGTACAACATTCATTAATATATATTATATGTATTATTATATTAACATTCATCTATTAATTGATATTATTTTACAAATATTTATTATTCTGTTAGAAAACCCCCACTCATTATCATACCAAGCAGCAACTCTATAAAGCATATTATTAACTGATTTTGTCTGAGTTATATCGAATATTGCGCTATATGTTGTGTGATTGAAGTCTATTGAGACAAGTTGTTCATCTATTATATCAAGAATATGTGGCATTCTTAAAGATGCTTTTTTCATGATTTCATTTATTTCATCAACTGATGTTTGCTTATTTGTTGTGAAAGTCAGATCTACCATTGAAACATTTTGTACGGGCACTCTAACAGCAACACCATCAATTTTACCACGTAATGTGGGTATTATTTCTCCTATGACTTTTGCTGCGCCAGTTGATGTTGGAATGATTGATGACTCAGCAGCTCTACCTCTTCTTAAATCTAAGTGCCTTGAGTCAATCAAACACTGATCATTTGTATAGGAGTGCACTGTCGTCATAAATGCACTTGTTATTTCCACTGCTTCATGAAGTGGTTTGATCACTACTGCTAGGCAGTTTGTAGTACATGATCCAACTGATATAACCTTACCAACTATGTTATCTGGCACATTGTTAACACCAAGGATCACAGTCGCATCTGCATCAGTACATGGTGCCGAGACTATTACAGCTTTAGCGCCATTCTTTATGTGATTATATGCTTGAGCTTTTGAGTTAAAAACACCAGTACATTCTAAAACAATATCAACATCATATAAGCTCCAATCAATAGAATCTATTGCAGAAATATCTGAGATTGCTATTATATGATTTTTATATGAAATCGAATTTTCTTGCGCTAAAATTCTATCATTAAGACGTCCATGTATCGAATCATATTGCAGCATATAAGCAGCCGTCTTCGGAATGAGTTTATTGCTATTAATTACAACAATCTCAATGTCAGAAGTATCCATTAATGCTCTTGTGACACACTTACCAATTCTGCCAAGTCCATTCACTCCAACTCTTAAAATTTTAGCCATAGAATATAGAATTTTAATTAAATAACTATATTCAAACTATCAATTACAAATTCAAGTGTCAAACTGTTTATGGCTTTACACCAGCCTTAATGGCATACTTAAATTAGTGTAACAACTGTATATTATTATGTAAAGATATTTGTCGTGATGGACCTTTAATCAACTCATCACATTCCTTTATAAGGTTAACATTAAATTTTGGAACTTCCTTCCACCCATACAATTTACCTGCTAAAGCCTTTGAGAAGGCCTTTGTAATCTCATATCCAGCCCATGTTATCTTAATGACTGCACCATTTGGCTGATTTTTTAAAGTCTTACCACCAGCAAAACTTCCTGCTGCTAAAATATCTTTAAAATTATTCTGATCTTTTAAAGTCTTACCACTAGCAAAAATTCTTGCTGCTAAAGTATCTTTAAAATTATTTTGAGATTGTATTAGCTTTTCTTTACTACCCCATGTTTTATCGTTTATTTGAAGTGCTTGAAAAATATTTGCAGCTATTGTATCGGCTTCTTCTCTGGCTTTATAAGCAAATTCTTTTGTATGCCCTGTTGAGAGAATTGTACTAAAATCTTTTTGGTCATTTAGAGGCTTTTGTGACTCATAAGCTAAGATATTAGCAAGCATTGGTCTCGCTATATCATATTTTATTAATGCCTTGAGTCGCTCATTTTTAATCACTAAATTGAAGCAATCACCAACACAATTTCTTTCAACCAATTCCTTGCTAAGTTTTACTAAATCTTGTGATATGTCTAGATTTCCAATCATTGTTTTCAAATCTCCGCCAAATGTTTCAAAATAAGTTTCAACTGCACCAAATGTTTCTATTTCTGTCTCTAAAACTGTTTTTAAGGTTTGTGCATCAAGGTTGTACATAGCATCATGTAGCTTTTTATTTCCTGAGTACAGCAAACCACTTGCTTCTTTTATTGCTGATCTTTCTGCAAATAGCTCATGATTTTTATTAATAACTTTAAGTACATCTAAGTCAAGATTTTCTAATTCACTTTTATGTTTTTCAAGAGAAGGTTGCATAATAATGATATTTTCTATCAAAATACTCTTATTTGATAATTTATCTTTCAATAAATCTTTGATTCCTTCACTTGTGAAGCTGTTATTTAAATAAACATTACTAGAGGGCATGAGTGGAAATAATGTTGCTTGTTGATATAGTAAGCCACATAAACCTGTGTTTTTATCTCCAACTAGTTTATCTAATACAGTACTATTGCCCAATATCTTTTGATATTCCAAATCCAATACATTAACTAGTTCTAAAGTTGCATTATAGATCTTTTCAGCATCATCTAGGCGATCTGGAATTGCCAAATATCCTTTTCCAAACAACTTCAATATTATTTTTTTTGCAATGTCATTTGCTAATTCATTCTCTAGCTGGCTAGAATATTCTGTAGCCTTCTCAAGACAATCCACAGTATGATTATTACCACCTCTTGCAGCTTCAGGCCTCATTTTACCAGCTGCCCTATTGCAATACCATTGCTGTAACATTTCAGACATAGAATGATTTTGCAATGCCTTTAGATTATCTGTTGCAGGAAACTTTCCCATGATCATATCATATTCTTTACTCTTTCCACTATTTGAAAGCTCATCATACAGTTCTATTTTTTGCGCATCATCAGTTGTAAGTTTACTGACAATATTTTGTATATTCTCATACTCTGCTGATTTCAGAATATTAATAAAATCAGACAATTTTTGATCATCTACAAGCCCATTTTGTACTTTAAAAAATGATATTAAATCATTTTGTTGTGCTCCATTAAGCTTAAGATCATTTTTCGCAAATGCACATACAATGTTAAAAGTCTTTACATCAATCACTGACACATCATTAATCTTATTAAGCATTTCATTGGCGCCTTGTATTCTGACTTTATCTTTAGAATATATAATATGATTAATAGGATGTATTATGTGTTCTAGAATCAATTGTTGTTCTGCGTTCAACATGCTTAATAATCCCTTGAGGAATTCTTGATCTTTTGCATAGTGCCCAGAAAGAATATTTTGTACACACTGCATTTGAAGGCTTTTTAGTGCTGAGGCATTGTCATTTAGCTTAAAATCCCCAGTTCTGATTTGTACTGCAAAGTCTTTTAATACAGATTCTGAAATACCTATATCTTCAAGTTTCTTAGGTAATTGTTTCATTATCATTAATTTTGATGGAAAGTCTTCACCTAGAGCCTGCTTAATAAGTCTAGAGCCTTTCCCTGCTAAATATTGTAAATTTTCATATTTAATATTATTCTTATGTGCTTCTACTATCAATGCTTGAGAGAACTGCATTCCTGTCGCCTTTGAATACTGTATCAGGCCATATATAAGCCTTGCATCAACTGGATCTTTTATAACACTGGAGTCTAATACAACATCTTTTAATAGTGCATTTATATCAAGTTTCTGACTTTCAGCCCTGTCAATAAATGTTTGCAAACTGTCTATATCAAATTTAGCGCCATCAAGCTGGATATCTTGTGTAATAATACAATTATTAAAAGAGCAATTATAAAACTCACTGTTCTTTAAATTAACATCGTCCAACGTTGTTTTCTCAAACACAATACCTTCAAATGTGGCATTTGATAAATCAACTTTCGATAAATCCTTGCCAGCAAGAGGATAAACACCAAATGCCACAAGATTTTTGTCCAATATAGCTTTTACATTAACTTTTTCATTTTCTGCAATTTCACCTCTTGCAATGCTCAAGTCTCTCTTAAATTGTTGAACTATCATTTGGTCATTATTAACACTAGGCCTACAATATTCCATAACGATAGAGTTAACAGGGAGATGTATTAGTCCATTTAAACCCCCTATTATTGAATTGAGTTTCAAGTTTTTAGCATAATTATATAGTGCCCCGCTAATATTTGGTTGAAGTATAGCTACTAAGATCGCTTTTATTTGCTGATTACTCAATAATGTTTGAGTGGTTTCTGGTTCTTTACGTAGCTTGTCCAAAATCAACTTAATTATATTGTTATACCTTATATCAGGTATTATCTGATTAATTATAGATGGGATAACTTTTTCAGTTAATAATTTTTTCTCATCAGCTGAATATTGGTCATTACAAAAAACCTCCTTTGATGCTGCAATAATAAGATCTGCAATACCTTCGCCACTGCCTTTTCGTAGGATATAGTTTTCTATAGATTCAAACAGATTATTCTTTTCATATAAGTCCTCTAGTAATCTCTTGATTATCACAGGTGATATTGGTTGAACATGCGGGTTTTTATCGATCATTACAACTGTACTAATCACATCTTGTATTGACATTGCATCTTGATTTCCCATCAATTTACATGTTATTACATTCAAATCTTCTTGCTTGAATTTATCCTTTAAAAAGTTTTGTAATTCATCACGGGATATATGACTCTTTTGCTTACAGCTATTTAATAATTTGTTTATTGTAGCTCTTAGCAGCTGAGGGGTCCGCTTGTTCAAATCCTCTTCAATTTGTATTTTTTTAACTTCATTAATCACATCTTTTATTGACATTGCATCTTTATTTTGCATCAATTTAGATGTTATTATCTCTAAATCTTCTTGATGGGCTACTTTATCATTTAAAAGTTCTTTTAATTCATCACTATTTATCTGCTCTTTCTTCACCTGCAGAGTTTGTAATGATATTAATACATCAGGTTTTATAGAAGGTTCTTTATTAGATTCTTTCATAAGTGCTAAGAATGCAGCTGCAATACCACTCCCTATTCTTTGTGTTTTTACAGCATCTTCAATGCCTTTTTGTCTTGATGCAAGGTCATTCAGTAAAGACTTTAATTCTGCAGAAGATATTTGGTCTTTACCGCTCATCAAATCTTTAGCAATATCTTTGGATATAGTTAAAAAAGATGGAATGAGATTGCCTACATCATTTTCATTTAAGTATTCATTACCTTCATTAAGACTTTGAGAAAGAACAAATATAGCATCTGAGTGCACTCCATTGAGCCTTGACTTAAGATCAATTGGCTCTGCATGAAGCTTAGAATCTTCCTCTGATAATGCTACAGGATTTCTTTTTTGAGAATCTTCCTTTGATGGTGCTTCAGGCTTTGTTATGTTTTTTAGTGCAGCTAGAATATTCTGATTCAATACTATATCTAAAGCATCTTTTACTATTTCTAATAGTCCAACATTAAATATCTTTAAAACTTCATTATTAAATGTATCTTTTGCTACCATCAGATTTTGAGGTCTTGGATTAATTGTTATTTCAATGTTCTTCTCAAGAGGCTTGGCATCTTTGTCCATCATGATCAACATATTACCTATAGAGCTCAATTTATAAACTATCTCACCTGATGCTTTTTGCTCCTTAATTTCAAAACAAAGACTTTGTAGCAAATCTTGATCCTTTAAAAGGTTTATAAGATCACCATATTTAGACTCTGTACCACCACCATTTTTTTGAGTATCTCCTAACATTCCAGTAGCGATAGATATAAGCTGCATTATGTCCTCATTAAGTCCTGCATGTGCTATTTCTAAAACTGTTTTGATTTCATCTTGAGTTACAAGGTTGGATAGTGCATTTTCTATCTTTTTTGGATCTATTAATCCTTTAACATTTTTTGATAAAAAATTAGCAGCTTCTATACTGATACCTTGTTTTTTCTCACTTATTAAATTTTCTATACCTTCAATTTCTTTAACCTTTTCAATGATAGTAAGCATCTCATATGTTGAGATGCTATCTCGATTCTCCATAGCTAGAAAAATGTCTAATATCTCTTGAAATATTCCAAGGTTTGACTTCTTATTGATTAGCGTTATAACTTCAGATATAAATTTTCCATCAATTAATTTTGTCTTATCATCTGAAGGGATTTTTGATATGGCTATGATCGCATTTTGTAAATTTTTTTGTTGATCCGCACTAAGCCTGCTCAATAGGCTATCTTGTATTTCTTTAAAACTTTGTAATCCTAATACACGTCTTTGTAGATCATCTCGTGTTATCAAGTCTTTATAAGTATCTCTTAACTGCCATATATTCCTGAGGTTACTAAATACAAGCTGCCAAAAAGACAAATTAAAAATTGTAGCATTTAGTATAGGTCTCAATCCTGAAACCTTATCATTATCAATAAAAGTATTTTTGATATATTTTGTAAATGCTGCACTCTGCATTATCCGATCCACAGCATCTATGGATGCTTCTTGATGGCTTTGTAGTAATCCCATTTTGTATGTGTTTCCTAGTATTGTTTATGAATGTATTGTTTTTTCTACACTTAAGAAAATATTACATGTTTATTAAAAATTTATTACAATTCCCAATAAAACTTTACACGCAGTTGTATAGCAGTTAGTATATCATAAACTGAATTACTTGTGAACTTCACAACATCTTCTAATGCTAAAGTATTACCTAAAAGCGTCACTATATCTCCACACTTAACAGATCTGCAGTTAGTGACATCAACTGTAATCATGTCCATTGAGATTCTTCCAATAATTGGGCATATTGTATTATTAATCAGCACAGGTGCCCCATCAGAGATAGATCTTGGATATCCATCTCCATATCCTATACCAATTGTAGCGACTGATATTTCTGATGTTGATTTAAAGCGCGCACCATATCCAAAAGTTGAATCTTTAGGCATTGTTCTCACACTCATTACATGAGATATTAGTGTCATTACAGGCTTTAAATTTAGATTTGCAGCAGTTATATTTTGAAATGGCGATACACCATAGACTGATATACCTGGTCTTACGATATCATAATGAGACTCTGGAAAGTTGAATATAGCAGCTGAGTTAGCTAAACTCTTAGGGCCAGGGAAATTTTTTGCAAGTGCTTTGAAAATTTGCATTTGTTCTTGATTTTTAGGATGATCTTTATAATCAGCACAAGCAAAATGAGATGTTAATGTTACTACTCCAACACCGTCATATCTTTTGAGAGTTTCAAATACGCTCTGTGCCTCCTCAGGTTTGAAACCTAATCTACCAATCCCAGTGTCAATTTTTAACCATACATTGACTTTTTTTAATGTAGCTATATCTAAGCAGTCCAGCTGTGCAAAATCATATACTAGAAGTTCAAAGTTAGAACATGAAGCAGCAATGACCTCATCTTTCGTGCAAACACCTTGCATTATACAAATTGGGGCTTTGACACCAACTTTTCGTAAAGCAACTGCTTCATCAAACCTAGCTACTCCAATATAATCTACTAAAGAATCTAATCGCATTGCTGTAGATCTAATCCCATGACCATATGCATTAGCTTTTAGCATAACCATTATTTTACTATTTTTAGCAATGTTTTTTATCTCTTTAAGGTTATGTAAGAGATTTGACGTTGATAGTATTGCTGATGGAACGTACATTTAATTCACAAGATATGTTAATATATACAAAACATTTAAAAAGTTAATATGATAAAAAGATTCACTTTGCAATTATGGCAGAAAGTGTTGATAGGCATGTTATTAGGTATAGTTACTGGATTCCTGTTTGGCTCTAAGATTGCATCTCTAGAATATCTTGGGATATTTTTTCTTAATATGATTAAAATGGTTACAATCCCATTGATTTTCTTCACAGCCATATATGGCATAACTAGCGTTGAACATTATAGTGGCCTAGGAAGACTTAGCGCTAAGGCAATTGCAGTCTTTTTATGTACAGCATTCGTAGCAGGGTGTATAGGCCTGGTTGTAGCATCTATTATCAAGCCAGGCCTAGGCGATACTCAGAGAATTATTCAAATGATCTCTGAGACGAAAAAATCAAATACAAGTAATACTAATATACATAGTAGTGACTCAATTATAGATTTTTTAGTCAACATAGTGCCCAGTAATATCTTTGATGCAGCAGCACATGGTCATATTTTGCAAATAATAGTCTTTGGATTCTTTTGTGGTGTGACTTTAAATAAAAATCGGTCAGAATGTGAAGGGGTAATAAAGCTAATTCACCAAATCGCACAAATGTTTTTCAGCATGATAGAATCTATTATGAAGTTTGCTCCAATAGGTGTCTTTGGGTATATGGCTTCACTTGTAGCAGTTGATGGAATTGGGGTGATGCTTATAATGACAAAACTCATCATAACAATAGTGTTTGGCTGTATTATACAATATCTATTTTTTGGACTAATACTTGTAATTCTGGGTGGCATATCACCTATCCCATTTTATAGAAAAATCTTCGATATACAGCTCCTTGCTTTTTCAACCAGTAGTTCTAAGGCTGTTCTAGTACCAATGATGCATAAGTGTGAGCAAGAGCTTGGTATTTCAAAAGAAGGCAGTAGATTTATACTACCTCTATCTGCTGCATTAAACATGGATGGAGGAGCTATATATCAAGTCTCTTGTGTAATATTTTTCAGCCAGATATATGGGCTATCATTTGGATTTCATGAGTATGTAATTATAATTTTGATGTCCACTATAGCTTCAATCGGAGGAGCAGGTATCCCAAGCGGTACTTTGTTATTTTTAGGCATGGTCCTACACTCAGTTGGAATGCCTATGGATGGGATTCTGATAGTTGCTACAATTGATAGAATACTGGATATGTTTACAACTGTAATCAATGTTACAGGAGACATCTTTGCAACTCTTATGGTTGAGATATCTGAAAAAAGATTAAATAGAGAAATTTATGATTCAAAGTCTTATGTAAATATTGAAAAAGTAGATCAAACTTAATAAGTGCAGATAATCTGAAGAAATTTATAAAATTTAAACTAATGACACATATTTTATTATCACCAATTTGATATCAATTACTTCATAGAGATTACCTTTATAAGGTTGGTAATGTCCTTTTTGTATAGTCATAAATATGTTATTTTCCTGGATCATTTATACTAAATATCCCATTTTTAGGATCAAACCAAATTGTGCCATCACCAATCATCAAACCTCTATACCCAACCTCACTTACTTCCTCTTCTATAGCTGCTTTTTTAACTACATCATTGAATATTATTGGATACATTTGTTTCAATTCTGATTTGTCTTTTATTGTCATATTAAAAGTTAATGGATAGCTTACAAGTTGTGCAATCTCATCAAAATCATCATTTTTGACAGCTTTTTCTAGCTTATTTAAATATGTATCAAGAATTTTAGTAGTTATAGAGGTGTCGCTAAAACCCCCTTTTGGTATCTTATATCTTTTACCATTAATTTTTTTTGTAGGATTCTTAACAGGTGACAATCCCTCCTCTATACTAGATATTCCATCTCTAGGATCAAATCGTATCATACCAGAATCAACTTCTGTGTTACCAGCCTCCAATATTACTAAACTACTATTTAGCTCAGCTATTTTCCCTTCTATAGCTGCTTTTTTAACTACATCATTGAATATTTGTGGATACATTTGTTTTAATTCTGATTTGTCTTTTATTGTCATATTAAAAGTCAATGGATAGCTTACAAGTTGTGCAATCTCATCAAAATCATCATTTTTGACAGCTTTTTCTAGCTTATTTAAATACGTATCAAGTTCTTCAGTTGTGAAATTATTAACAAAACCCCCTTCTGGTATCTCATATCTTTTACCTTTGACGCTTTCTGAAGCATATGTAGTAATTGAAAAAAACATCATGAAAGTCAGAGATATTGCACAAATTATGCGTGTAAATTTCCTTGCTGCAATAAATGATGTATATGCCATAGTTTAAAAAATATTAATGTTTATTTATTTGCCTGTAATATATCAGATGCTATTTTCTCACCATTAAGTTTAGAACTATCAAACCAGACATCATAAAATTCCTTAGAAGATTCAAAGACGTCATACTGATCTGTTTGGTTTCTAATAAAATCTTCCGTTAAAAATAGATTATCAGTTCTAGTTTTGAGTCTTTTTAATCTTTCTTCTACAGGGCAGTATATGCCTATAAATTTAGTATTATAGCCTTGTAATGATGCTAAATAAATCTGCCCTAACTCTTTCGCATCTGGGCCATCTAAGGCTGTATCGATAACAACACTAAAGTTTTGCTTCAACAGTGCATTAGCAGTTGTGAGAAGTATGGAAGCAACGACCTTTCTTCGTGCTAACCGGTTGTTATTAAATAATCCTTTTAGACCGTCATCATCATTTTCTGTTCCAATTTCATTCTTTGCAAATACAAACACTTTAGGGAAAATTGTACTAAAAAACTCACCTGCTTTATCAATTTGTAGATGTACAAATTTATTATCAGACTGCCTGCAGATTTCCTTAGCTATCGTTGTTTTTCCAGAACAAGATGGTCCATTAATTATGATAACTTGATGCATACTTATATTTTATTAATTGAGAAATATTTATATATTTTATTCTTGACTTAGTACACAATTATAGGTTATATACTACTATATAATAGTATCACAAAATCTAATGTTAGAAAACAAGTATTTGAAATATGGAATAAAGAAGTTTTTTTCTTATTTATTGATAGGTTTAATGGCATCAAGCTTCATGTGCGGTGTATTGGGTATGTTGGCTGGTGCTATACCAGTAATCATTTGCTCTATAATTTGCAGTATACATGATGTCAAAACACTAAAAACACCTCCTCATGATCCATTTATTGTTTTTACTAAAAGACATATTATTATTGCGCTTATTTTACTAGTTGTTAGTTTGTGTTGGTATTTATATTACCACTTATTGTGTAGCTCTGGCGATTAGAAAACATTTATCAGCTTGGTTGCAGCCTAAGATCTCATCATGTTTTGTCTATGACAACCTTCCAATCTAATATCATCAGCATTTACGGAGAAAAAGGCAAAATCTGGCTAAATGCACTGCCTCAGCTTGTTACGGCAATATCTTCAAGGCTGGATTTGCGTGATTTAAAAGAAGTCAGCAATCTTACCTACAACTATGTGCTGTCAGGATTTCAGGGAGATAACCCTATTATCCTCAAGCTTGGTCTGGATAATGTAGGGTTGAAGCGAGAAGCTTTTGCGCTCAAGTGCTTTTCAGGCTGTGGTGCAGTGAAGGTGTTAGGCAAAGATGATGGCATGTTACTGCTGGATAGAGCAGTGCCCGGCACGTCTCTTAAAGATTATTTTCCAAATAAGGAAAAAGAATCTATCGAAATTGCCTGTGGGGTTATGAAAAAGCTGCATCAAGCAAACATTCCTAAAGATCACCCATTCCCTCACATCAAAGATTGGCTTGCGGCATTGGGTAAGGACTTGAACATTCCTGATAAATATTTGCAAAAAGCTAGAAAATTACGTGATGAACTTCTGCAAAGTTCTGTCCCAGATGTTTTGCTCCACGGCGACCTGCATCATGATAATATCTTACAAAATGGTGATGACTGGCTAGTGATCGATCCCAAAGGTGCGATTGGTTCGCCTATGAATGAAATATGGGCATTTGTTATGGATATTGAACGGGATATTCCATTTATAGCACAATATTTTAACTACAGAACTCAGGATTTATTTGATTGGTATTTTTTGCATGTAATATTGGCTGCATGCTGGAATTTAGAAGATAATATCGATGCTAATTTATTTCTTAGACTTGCCGAAAACGCATATAAATATGTTTCTTAATTGTACCAAAAAATATAAAAGTTTAAATAACTTGCAAATAGAATCCATAGAAAATATGGGATCATCAAAAGCGATACCACTCTTATCTTTGAATAGGATAACAAAATGAGCATGCCAACCAGTATATCCATACAACTCAAAACTATGAGTGCAGATCCTGTTAAATGATAATGGAAAAACAATGGTGTCCAGCTCCAGTTTAAAATGAGTTGAGTGATATATAATGTTTTTAGAGTCTTCAGCTTTGGAAATGAAGCCCCCCTCCAAATGAGGGATCCACAAGCACCAATGGTGGCGTATAAAATAGTCCAAGCAACTGGAAATACATAATTTGGTGGTGTGAGCTTTGAACGATTTAAGGTGCTATACCAAGTACTGATCTCTGGTTTTGTTAAAGAGCCAATAACTGAGCCAATTGCTATGAGCAGTACAATCCAAATAATTAAAGAGAGGTGATTTTTATTTTTCATAAAAGTTAATATTAAATTTTTGAAGCAATGAAATTGGAACCCTTTTGAGTATTTAACCACACTGTTTCAATATCTGACCTCTCACACCAATCACCAACAGCATAAAGACCAAGGTTATTATCCATAAAATATTCTAAGTTTTCTACTGGTTGAATTTTGGAATATAGCCAACGATGCCTTGATACATATGAAAGATTTGTGATATCAAGGGTGATTAAAGTACCTAACTCATTTAAAAGGAGATCTTGGACTTCCTCAATATTTCTATGTAGATTAGCTTCTGTCCATTGATGGTCAGAATGAATTACAAGGCAAGTAACGTCATTGTTTCGTTCAGGCTTTGTAGAATTCACGCCAATCCATTTTATCGGGCTATTATAAACATGAGCAGCTATCCATCCTTTGTCCCATGGCTCATTGATGCCAATCATTAGAGCAAAACAACTATCAAATTTTCCTTTATATATCCCATGATTTTTAGGAGGATAATCTGAAAAAAGCTTAAGGGTTTGAGGGGTAGGCGCTGTTGAGATGACTATATCATATACACCAAGATCTTCATCGGCCCTGCTTATAAGATGCCATTTCTTTTCATTAGTTGGCTTTATGCTTGTAACTTCACATTGAGTCTTGATCTTTAAGCCTATGGCAATATGCTTACACAAACTGTTCATATTAGGTATCGCAACAAAATATGATGATTCAGAGATGTTTTTTATACTAGGACTCCATTTTTCCAATGTGATAATGGGACCTTTCCACTCTGCGACGACTGAGCCAATCAAAGGTTTAAGGAAATTGTGAAACTCTTTTGTATTTACTGTCCAGTAGGGAGCACCATGGTCAAAAACAAAAGGATCAGCATAGCGAGTGCTCATGCGTCCACCAACACCTCTACCCTTTTCAAAGATACAAACATCAGCTTTTTTTGAAAGTTCTTGCCCCAAAGTGAGGCCTGATAAACCTGATCCGATAATTGCAATTCTTTTCATTTTTTTTGCTCAGTGGTAAAAATAATATTTTTGTTTTTTTGACACTTATTAGAACAATATGTTAACGTTATGCCAAATTTTTCCCATTTTTTCTCCAATTAAAGGGGTATTTACAAACAATGCATATTTTTTGTGGTCAAATGCTTTTTATCAGCACCTTTAGGTATTAAAGACCTTCCTCTTCCATTTTTTTTAAAATATCAAAAGCACGTGATGTGATGGCATCTTTTTTTATAGTATCAAATTTATCCCATATTGCATACATAAATGAGAGGCGAGGATTTTTTCGAAACTTCTCTCTGTGGCATTGTAAAAAGTTCCAATACAGAGCGTTGAAAGGGCAGGCTTTGACACCTGTAATATCTTTAACATCATAGTAATACTGTTTGCAGAAATCACTCATTTTGTTAATATATTGGCCGCTTGCAGCATAAGGCTTACTAGCAACAATTCCTCCGTCCCTGAAAAGAGCCATACCTAGAGTATTGGGCATTTCAACCCACTCATAAGCATCGCTATATACTGCTAAATACCAATCTTGTACTTGTTTGACATCTAATCCTGTAAGAAGTGCAAAGTTCCCTGTGACCATAAGGCGTTGAATATGATGGGAGTAGGCGTGAATTTTTGTATGAGAGATAGCCTCCGATATACATGTCATATGGGTTTTTTCTCCCCAATAAAAGCTGGGAAGATTGGTCTTAGCATCAAGAGCATTGAGTTCAGCATACTCAGGCATTTTAAGCCAATAAATCCCTCTAATATATTCTCTCCATCCAAGAATTTGGCGAATAAAACCTTCAGCTGAATTGATTGAAACCTTACCTTGCATATATGCTGCTTCAGCTTTTTGACACACCTCAAGAGGCAATAAAAGACCAATATTAATATATGAAGATAAAAGAGAGTGATAAACATAAGCATTACCCTTAAGCATAGCATCTTGATAATGGCCAAAATATGGTAAAATATTCTCAATAAAATGGTCCAATTCCATTAAGGCTTGATCTTTAGTAATTGCATAATCAAAAGGGGCCAAATCACCAAAATGATCGTTAAAATTATTGCGCACTAATTCTAAAACATTTTTTAAAATTTCGGATTTTTTATGACTTATGCGCTTTATCGGGATGATATTCAAAGACGGTGGTTTGCGATTATCTTTATCATAGTTCCAAAGACCTCCTGTTGGCTGTCCATCTGGCTCCATTAAAATATTATACTTTTTTCGCATATTCCGATAAAAGTACTCCATTCTTAGCTCTTTTTTAGTACCAGCCCATTTTTTAAATTCCTCTATGCTAGATAAAAAACGATCATCTGCTCGAATTTCCACATCAACATCTAAAGATTTTTCCAATGAGTGTATAGTTTTTTGAAAATGATATTCGCCAGGCTCCGTTACAATGATTTTTTTAATGGAAAGGCTATGAACAGCACGCTTAACTTCTTGGGCAAGATTATGTGTATTGAAGGCATCATTGAAATCAATGTACCGAACATTTATCCCTTTATTAGTTAGCTCTTCAGCAAAGTGACGCATGGCTGAAAACCACAGTGCAATTTTTTTAGGATGATGCTCAACACGTGTTACTTCATCCTGTAATTCAAACATTAAAACAGTATCGCTTGGCTGGACATCTTTTAAGGATGATATAGAAAGGGATAATTGATCCCAAAAAACAACACGAAGTATACTCATAAATGGTCTTTCTCATGATATTCAGCTAAAGCTTTTTCAATGGCTGTTTTAAAACGATCACTTTGAGGAGATGTAGTTGAATGGAAATAATCAATCAGCTTACCTTGACGACTAATAAGATATTTATGGAAATTCCATTTAGGACCTGTTCCAAAACCCAATATCTCTTTTGCCCATATGAAAAAGGGGTGTGCATTATCTCCTGAAACTTTTTCTTTTTGAGCCATAGGAAATGTGACCATATAATTCAATTGACAAAAAGCTTTAATCTCATCATTGCTTCCTGGCTCTTGACCTCCAAAATCATTACTGGGCACTCCAATAATAACTAGCCCTTTACCTTTATACTCTTCATAAATTTTTTCAAGATCAGTATATTGTGATGTAAAACCACATTTGGAAGCGGTATTAACAATTACAATGACTTTGCCTTTGAAATCTACAAGACTAAGTTTTCTATTCTCATTAATAGATGTAAAAGAAAAATCATACGCAGTTTTTTCAATCTTCTTCTCAGAAGAAATAGCATTGTTAACATTCATAATGATAGCTCCTATAATAATAAAAGTTGATAAGATTTTCATCATTTTAAATCTGGTTTCCGTTTTTGGTATTGACATCGATAGTAAGAATACGATCACCTATATAATTATATTCTTTATAGATTTTGATATTGTGATGAAGATATAACAAATAAGCAATTCCTAGCTCCAAAATATCTGTTCCAATAGCGCATATTATTATACCACACATTTATCACCTAAATATTTTTGAAAGTGATTGTTGAATCGTTGGATAAAAAAATTCAAATCCATGACACATTGCCTTTTCTGGTAAGACTTTTTGTCTATTGATCACAATTTCTTCATTCATACGCAACAGCTCTGTCATTAGCATTATTATTTTAGCGTGACATCAATATTACTTCTTCCACGCCACAGTTAGGATGCTTTGTGTTGTATCCTCCATAAATTTTTCACCCTGCATGCTATAACCATTTTTTACCAACATTGCGCGTAGTTCAGTCGCATTATAGATTTGAAGGGAAAATGTGTTATAGAATCTCTCTGGTTTCTCGGCATTTTTTTGAATCAACAAAACATCATATGAGGTGAGGATACCTCGTTCGCGATCGATTGTAGAGCATTGTGCTCCGAGAACCTGAGTATCGCCTACCTTTTTATGAATCTGGTAAGCAAAATCAGCAACAACTGTGTCGGTCATAGAGTCCACATTGAAAATATCGAAGATGTAAATGCCGCCATCATTTAAATTTTCGTGGATATTACGCAATGTTTTTTCAAAATCTGCTTTTGTCACATGACCTATGTTATAAAAACTCATACAATACCTCCTACAAACCACTCAGATGCAATAGATAGATTTTGATCAATCAAAAACTTGCGTTTTGGTTCATCATGGGCACCGCAGACAACAAGAATTTGAGTGGCACCTCTAGCCTTGGCCGCAGCCTTGATCTCTTCAATTAATTTTGCACCAATAGAGTGCCAAAGGTTTCCTGATTGCACGCAGAAATCATCAATCATCAACGTCAGCCCACCCGGATTATAAACTTCTGGAGCAGGCATGAGCTTGCCAATAATAAATCCTAGGATTTCTTTGGTGTCGCTTTCTGTAATGAACATTAGATGATTTTTATCTTCTAGCAGTTCTCCAAACCACTGTCGCTGTGTGTTATCGAGCATATTTCCAAAACTGAGATTGGGCTTTTTCATAAGCTAAACGCTTAGCTTTTGAGAGAAAAACCATGGCGTCGATATCAGAAAGCTGAGACGTACGTATAACTGTGGGTCTTTCGAGCATTTTATTTTTAATTTACTCACTTCAAGCGATACTTTGCTGCATAACACTATTATTGCGAGAAAATCTCACTTTTCTTTTCTTCAAAGGGGCTGGCGTCATAAAATAGCTCGATTTTAGAGATAAGCCGATCTGTAAATTCCATGAGCACTGCTGCCCTGAATTTACCAATGGGTGCTGGAACAATCATATCGTAGGCAAACATGATCTGATTACCCGATGAAAATTGCGACCTGATTTGAATATCTTGTAATATCCCGCCGAAATTCTTTGCAGCTGAAACAATAGCCTCTTTGCCATGCATTTCTGCAAGTGGCCCTATAAAATGAACATTATCATGAAGATAACTCGCCATCTTATCAAAGTTTTTTGCAAGCATGGCATTGTAATAGTTTTTAGCCACTTTTAAGTTATTATCACTTTCAGAATTTGTTGTATTCATATCGAACTTTTATTATAGTATAAGCACACTGATAATATAATGTAAGGGAGCTAATATAGCAATACCTAAAGAAATAAATGTCACAGGTTTGTTAGGTTATAAACTAAAACAGACACAGCTTGCGCCTTCGCATGGACGAAGCTTTAAGAACTCTTGATCTGACAACGCTGCATGATGCTGTCCTGGCCCAATTAGAGCTCCGGCCTGGCATATCTAATGCGGCTCTAGCCTGCTCCTCATTTATTACAGCTCAAACCATGCATGGTATCGTCTCTAATTTAGAAAAAAGGAACCTCGTAAAAAGAAAAAGCGATCCGCAGCACGGCAGGATTTTGTGCACAGAATTAACAAAACAAGGAATGAAAGTTGTCCAGCAAGCTCATAACATTATCAGTAAAGTCGAAGCAAGCATGACCTCTACCATCACCGAAGACAACAAGGTCCTGTTGGAGAAGTTGCTTCTGGAGTGTTTTAATAATCTACACGCCAACAGAATGGCTCCTGATATCGAAGATCAGTGAATGCTAAATGTATTATGGACATAATCTAAACTGACCATATCACAGTAAAATTCTCGCTCTGCGGGTACGTCCGCCATTCTCCGCCCCAATAACGAACCTCGAGACCTATTTTCAGAAAACCCAGTAAAATCAAGGGTTCTGGACATGCGTACCTTCGAGTCGGACGTTCGCATGTAACGGAGAAACGGAGAACAAAAAGGGAGATTTTGGGGTAAAATTGATGATTTTGTGATTCTCTAGGTACGCATGTGTAGGAGGACTAAAATGCGCTAAAGCCTATGAATACTGGGGTTCAGATGGGTGTTTGATAATTTAAAAATTACGCACAAAAAGTTTTGAGCCTGTAATCTGGCGGAGAGAGAGGGATTCGAACCCTCGATACAGTCACCCGTATACCTTCTTAGCAGGAAGGCGCCTTCGACCACTCGGCCATCTCTCCATAGACTTTATTATGGTGCCGCTGGCAAGAATTGAACCTGCGACCTCTTCATTACCAATGAAGTGCACTACCACTGTGCTACAGCGGCTTTAAAAGCCTTACATAATTCTATATCTTATATAATCAAAGTTTTCAAGGTTTTTGATTAATCTATTTTTACCATATTTGAGTGATTTTTAGTGTAAAGAAAATTCTATATAATCAAAGATTTAATTAAAGTCATTGCTAGGTACAATTAATAGCAGTATATTTAATATATAATAAACTTTATTCAATAAAATTAATATATAATAAACTTTATTCAATAAAATAATTTTTTTTAATCTTCTTGTAATATTTGCAGTATATGATGCAAGATAAACTAAACAAACTTAAAAATAATAAATTAATATGCAAAGCTCTAAATCAATACAAATAATTTCTCCAGAGATTTTAAAAACATGTAGCCATCCCACATTCGAAGCAAGCCCAGACAGTAGCAAATATGGATATGGATGGACAATACACAGTGATATATTAACAAAAATTATAAATCATTATACAAAACTTAAAAGTGGCACAATCCCTGTTGGTGCAAACTTGCAAGCCCAGTTAGCCCAGTTAAACAAATCTCAGAAAGATTTTAAGGAACTTACAACAAAAGAATTCCTAAACTGCCTAATAAACAGCAAGGCAATTCTGGCCATGATGGAAGAAACTGTAAAAAATAATTTTAAAAGCAAAGATGAGTTTGGAGGTCCTGAAAATGCTTGGACCAAGGCTGAGGCTAGTCTTTTATCTGGCATCTCTCTATCTGCAGGTGTGGAAATTTATGGCAGAGGATTGAGAACCGCAAAATTTGACGCAACAAATCATCGTCAAGAGCTAAATGCTCATGATGAACCTTTCGATGGCATAGTACATTATGCTAATGGTACTCTGCTACAACCAGGATCAGAAGAGTATGATGCAATAGTAAAAGGTGGTAAAATAGATCAAACAGCATATAATGAATTTTATGAGCATCACTTATTACCAAGTTTACTTATTGCAAGTCAGAATGCACTAAAGGCTAGCACCAAAGCAATAGTTACATGCACTGGCCTTGGGTGTGGATGTTTTGCTGGTAAATTTGATGCAGCTAAAATGGGCTATACAGGGAGTGCATCTGAAAGTTTTGACAATATGCTCCGAAACATCCTAAAAACACATTCTAAAGAACTGCAGGGAATCGCGCTAGTACAAAGAGAAGGAGGTGGAGTAAAGGGCGGAGAAGATTTTGATGAAGAATGCAATGGTATAGTATTTAGAAAATGTGCAGGCTTTCTTGGCCTATTAAATAAGCCAGAGTACTGGCAGAAGAAAATAAATGTAAAAGACTCGGAAGAATTAAAGACAGAAGATTTTAAAGCATATCAGCTAAATAAAATTGTTGCTTGGGATCCTTTGTCATTTATTGGTAATGAGGGGCAATATGGATATAATCAAAAAGGTCAATCAGATGATCCAGCAAGTTTCTTAGATACAAATGGTGGTGCTATTACAAATGGGTGGTCTGCAAACACTGGCTATCATAAAGAATATTTTTTTGTTTATGACAAAGAAAACCCGTACAAATCTTGGGGAAAGGTTGCAAAGGAAAATAACATAACATTAATAGTTGAAGACAATATAGCAGTTTGCTATAATAATAAGTTATATCATTTTAATGATATAATAGGGGAATTAGAATCTAAAGTGATGGAAAATAAATATGTGATTCAAGAATCTCTAGCTCCTCCAGACACACATAAATTGCAGGATCCGCTAATCAATCAGATAAATAAAAAGATTAATGTTAATGATCAAAAGATAGGCAAAAATAAGGATGCTTCAAAGAAAGTAAAAAATGATAAAAGCAACGGGATATTGGAAGCGCTGAAAACGGTTCTTTGGTATGCTGCGTGTATTATAGCTTTTCCATATGGTCTATATCAGTTATATCAATATTGCCAACCCAAAAGCAATGAAGTGTCTAAAAATGAGCAGAAAAAGATGTCTGAAATTAACAAATTGCAACAAGGAAACATAGTGGACGAATCGGGATTGATAAGGAAATCTGAAAGCAATAAGAAAGAGCAATATGGACACTTCCAGGCAAGGGTGGAGAATGAAAAAGTTCCAAATAAAGATTCCCAAGTCAGTGCTAATGGATCACAGATTATCTCTTAGTAAATCTACTAAAAGTTTTTAATACTCTTGTCAAGATTTTTTGATTTAATTAGATCATTCTTGGCAAGGATTTCATTACCTAGGGATTGGAAGCAAAGATATCTATTATAATAAATTTTTGCTGCATTTGTATGATATAGTTGATGTGCAGATGATATAGTCTCAACAGTTTTAATAAGATATTGTAGGTCATTTGACTCACAATATTTTTCATACCAATCCCAATATGATCCTGGAAGATATCCACCATCGAATCCACTATCTCCAATTGCAAATTTCAAAAAATCTGAAAAATCTTTGAAATCTCTCACATATAATTTATCTGAATGCTCAGTAGTTTGATTCAATAGGTGTATAGCTTCGTTATTCAATGGATCTTGTAATACTGCTGCCTCATACTGCTCAGATGCACTCTGTTGCCTCCCAAGTAATAGATGGAAGTAAGACTGTTCAAAGTGGAAGTAGCTGTGGAACTTTTCACAAAGATTTATACACTTTGTCGCTATAGCTAATTGTTGCTGAGGATCTAATTGAGATAATGATTTTGATAAGTAGTCAATGTTTATGTTGATATCAGCAAAATGCCTCTCATTCAGACTAAGACATTCATTTATGTTGGTTGATAAAAACTCTCCTTGCATATTTTAGATTTAATAATACCAATTATGCATATCATTATATCATATATTGCGGTCCAAACTCCTATTTCAAGGATTTCATTACTACACACCAGGCCCTTGCCTATTATTAGATTTCTTATTATTAACAGATTGTTTGCCTTTCTGTAATTGTTGCTGTTTTTGCTGAAGCATTTGCTTTCCACGAGTGTTACGGTTTGTTAAACCACTGGCTAATTCTTGCATCTGTTTTTTAAATCTTGGATTGTTCTGCAGAACCTCTTTTATTGTCATTTGTCGCTGTTGTTTATCTATAGCTACAAGGTTTTGTTGTGAATTTTTACTATTTGGCATTGTTAAATCTGCATCCATTGGATTACTTTTCCCCATAAAGCTAGAGGTAGTCGACTTTACTACATTGACATCATCCTTTGCTTCTGGTTTGTTTTTCTTCATATCACCTTCAAAGTAATTGGACTTTTTTCGAGTAAGAGAGGAATACTCTTGTGAGATAGCTTTTGGTTTATTTACAGCTGCGAAGACATTAGATATTCTTTGACCGATGTTAGAAAGTTTTTTTCCAAAAGTAGAGAATATCCCTTCTTTCTTTTTACCATAAAAGTAGCTACTCACACTGTTATTTAAGCCAATAGCAGCTTTCTTTACTTCATTTGTAGATTTTTCTACACCTGTAATTGAGTTCTTGAAGGCCTTTAAACTATCCTTTAAACTATCCTTTAAACTATCCTTTAATCCCATTTTTTCAATTAATTATTTTATTTCTATCCAACAGATATGCCATCCCTTTGGCTACTAACAGATAGGTTGCGTTGCTGTTTTCCCTGAGGAATTTGATCTCCACGCCTGAATGATTCTTTCATCTGTTCTTGCAAGTGTGGATTGTTCTCCAGCACCTTTTTTATTTTCATTTGTAGCTGTTGTTCATCTTTTTTGCTATCGTTGCTGCTGATGCTGTTTCTGCTGATGCTATTGTATATTTGGTTGCCAACATTGTTTTTGCTATCGTTGCTGCTGGGTTTTATTGTGAATTTATTTCCCCCATTTTTTTTTATGAGAGCCTCCATTAGCTTGTTGCTATTGCTGCTGCTATCGCTGCTGATGCTGATGCTGCTGCTTCTGCTGTTTTCTTCCTTATAAAACTCAGTGCTATTATTTTTTTCCACATACTGCTCTACTATTTTACGAGGTATTTTAAAGAGCTTGATTGCTCGCTTATAGACTTTTGTCTTTTGTTTTAATTCCTTCTTTATGCCTTTCAGCTCCTGCTCCAATCCAGCTATGTATCCCTGTATTTTCTGCTGTTGTGCTATTACTTTTGGATTTGGAATCTTCCCTCTGCATGCATTAATAATTTTCATCCAAAATCCTGGTGAGATGGTTTTTAGTGCCTGCTTTTTTTCTTTTAAGTTTATTTTACAATTGGATTTGTTAGTCTTAAGTTGTTGATACTCATTTATAGAATATTTATACAATGTTTCCTTATTTTTATTACTGTGCTGATTAAGTTCTAACGACTCTTTCATCTTTCCAATTAATGATTTCATTTCTATATATCTATAATTGTATATATTTCTTATATAGATTGCAATAGTTTTGATGGAATTTGTTTGTTTGATATTAAATAATCACATAATGGCAATCACTCAGTTTGTTTTTAAACCAAGTTTCTTGTCTTTTTGCATAGTTGCGAGTTAGCTGCTGTGATAAGGTAATTGTATCATCTTTTGAGGCATTACCATTGAGATATTGAATGATTTGCTCTAGTCCTATCGCCTTTGGATACTTTATTCCAGGGAATTTATTTATTAGACACTCAACTTCCTCTAATGCACCATTTTGAATCATTGTGATAAATCTCTCATTGATTCTACTATATAAGTTTGATCTATCTGGTCTGACCCATATTTTCATATAGTTAATTACATCAACATATTTATGGTTGTTTGTATGCCATTCAGAAATTGTCTTATTTGTATGTTCAAACACCTCTAATGCCCTAGCTATCCTCTGTGAATCATTTTTTGATCTTCTTGCAGCAGATATAGGGTCAACTGAAGAAAGCCTTTGTTGTATTGCATGTACCCCAAATGTCTTAATATCCTTTAGTATTTTTTCATTGATTTTAATTGGGATGCTAGGGATTACTGTTAGTCCATTCAGCAGACTATTAATATACATCCCAGTGCCTCCAATAATTATTGGTATAATGTTTTGATGTATAGTTTTAGAAATCATTTCTAGCCATCTTGCAACTGAAAAGTCATCATCACCTACAGATATTATTCCATATAAGTAATGTCTCAGTAGTGACTGTGGCTGCGCAGTGATGATAGGTATTTCCTTATAGACCTGCATAGAATCAGCATTAACTATGATTGCATTGCTGATTTTATTTAATAATTCTAAACCTAAAGATGACTTCCCACTAGCAGTAGCTCCATATAGAATTATTCCATTGAAATTTTTTTCTTTAAAAGTCTTAATGATTTTATCTACATACATACCTTTACTATTGTATTATATTTCTCAGGAGATTCTTTAAGCAACTGTTTAGCCCTATCTAGTATAAATTCCATTACATCTTTAGTGGTTCCTAGTGCAGAAATATTCAAATTATTCATTAGCTCATTATGTGTAGATATCATTCTTACTATACCTATTGCAGCTCTTCTTAATGCATATGGATCCTTGGTGGAGGTTGGCTTTATACCTATGTTAAAAAGACTCTGTAATGTATCTAATTTATCTGATATTGCAACTATACATCCTACTAATGTCTCAGGTAATGAATCATTCGGTCCGCAAGGTTTATAATGATCTCTTATAGCTATAGCTATGTCTTCGTTGTAGCCGCTTTGTATTGCATAATAATATCCAATTACACCTTGTAGCTCAGGAAACTCTCCAACCATTTGAGTTACTAAATCATTTTTACAAATTCTAGATGCTTGTTCTGCAGCTTTAGAATCAATTTTGATTTGATTGCAAATTTTATTTGCTAAATCTTTTATTCTGATAACTTTTTCATATACACTACCAATATCTTTATGAAATTGTATTTTATGTAGTTTTTCTGAGAAATTCATAAATTGAGTCTTTGAATCGGTTTTAATGAAGTGCTGAGCATCAGAAAGCCTCGCCATTAGAACCTTTTCATTACCATTAATTATTGTCACCCCACCATCATCTGGAGAAATATCTGATACTATTATGAAATATGGAGCAAGGTTCATATTCTTATCTTGTAATAAAAGATATTTTTGATGGTTTTTAAGTGATGTAACTAAAACCTCTGTCGGTAATGACATAAAGCTGCTATTAATCCTTCCTAGAAATACCAATGGATTTTCTACTAGCCCAACTATTTCATCTAGTAATGATTTGTCATCTAGTAACATTAAACTCATTGGCTTGATTATAAGATCTATTTGATCGAGGATTGATTGTTTCCTTTCTTTGTGTGAAATTATAACTCCATTTTGTTTGAGTAGATCTCGGTATTCTATAGGATCTGATGACTTTATCTGAATTTTTGGTGAGCCTTGAGATCTATGTCCATATGTTACATTGCCTGACTTTATATGTCCTAATTTTATGTCTAAAACTTTTTCATCTAATATGCATGTTATAGCATGAATTGGCCTTATCCATTTGATGTTGTGTTGATTCCATAGCATTGACTTAGGCCAGATCATTTTACCTATTGCCGTTGAAATATTTTTTGATAATTCATCTATGCACTCCTTTTGAGATAGCAATCGTTCAAGGATTAAGACACCATTAGCCTCTTTTAATTCATTGATATTGTTGATGTTATATTTATTCATAAAGCCTTTTATAGCCTCTTGTGGAGCCATAATCTTAGGACCTTTTATAGATATTTTATCATTTAATTTATAGTCATTAATTATGATACATAAGTGTCTAGGACTCACCAGACCATCTATTTGTGTAGTGATATCTAGTGTTGTACATATTGTTGAAATGAATTTTTCTAATCCTTCTAACTGCATTACAGCAGGGATTTCTTCCGAGAATATTTCTAATAAAATTTTTGACATGATTTACTTTCAGCAATTAAAGAGTATTATCTATATACCACAAACAAACATATGAGCTCAAAAATTCTTAGAATTATAATATGAGTAATGAATTTTGCATTAATAATATTGAGTTTTTATACTTTAATCACTAAAGCTCTACACTATCCATTAAAAATTTACCTTAAGCTTAGAGTTAGAAATAACAAAGAAGATTTTCAACGATCTCAAGAGAAACTTTGTATATATAATAAAACATTTGCTAATGAGTTATTAAATGCAAAAAGAGGTAAAGAAGTTATACATATTCATGCTGCTAGTGCTGGGGAATTTAATGCAATAAAACCTTTGCTGAAAATACTAGATCATCCAACTAGGTATCTTCTTGTTACTACAGTGACAATTAGCGGCGCATTAGCTTTTAAACAGTATCAGCATACAAGTGCTAATATACAGCATGTTTATATGCCTCTTGATACTCCACAAGCTATTAAAGCTTTTGTTGATTTTTGGTCACCAGCTGCATTAATTTTAGTTGAATCTGAAATATGGCCAAATCTTTTAAGAATCACAGCTAAAAAACAAAAAATCTGTATAATTAATGCTAGATTATCTGAGAGATCTTTCAGAAGATGGTCTAAAATTTCCTTTTTATTAAGGGAGCTACTAAAAACATGCTCCTTTGTATCTACTGGTACAAAAACTGATTATAATCATTATAAGAAGTTTTGCAGAAACGTTTATTTAACTGGTAATTTAAAATATGATGGTGAGCTATTAACAGTAAATACTTTTGAGCTTGAAGAGATCCAGAGATCCATTAGCAATAGAACAGTGATAGCTTGTATCAGTACCCATCCTGGTGAAGAAGAATTGTTATTAAAAGTTTATAAGGAGTTAAAAGTCACAATACCTACACTGCTGATGATTATAGCGCCACGACATATACATCGAGGAGAAGAAATATCTAACCTATGTTTTGATAATCAACTGACTTCAATTTTAAGATCACAAGATAATCAAAAAACAAATCATATTCCAAATGATACTGAGATTTACGTTTTTAATACAATTGGCGAATTAGGTTTGGTTTTCAAAATTGCAAAGATAGTATTTGTAGGTGGGACTTTAGTTAATATCGGTGGGCATAATGTTTGTGAACCAATACAATCAGGCTGTACTGTTATTACTGGAAAATATCATCAGAATTTCTTAGATGTTATTGAAGATATGAAAAACCATAATGGATTAATTACTGTGAATGATGCAGCCGAACTGACTGCAACCATCTTAGATCTCATAGCCAATCCTGCAAAAGCACAGGAAATAGCTAACAATGGTAAAAAATGTATAGAGTCAAATAAAGGTGCTATACAAAATACCGTTAATTTATTAGAAAGATTTGGCTTTATCATGGTTGAGTAGCTTGTCTAAATTTTTTGCTAATTGCTTAATTTTATAAATCTCTTGATGAGTCTTTGGTTTGAATGTGGTATAGTCTTGAATTTTTTGCACCACACTCTCAGGTAACCATGAGCACAACCATTCTGTCCATGTAGGAGATGATTTTAGCATCTGCTTATTATCATCTGAGATAAGTCCTTGATTATTGGATGCAAAACCATCAAGTACTTTATATAATTGCTCTGCATTAGCTTCTTTATCTTTATGATCTGATAATGACGCGATTGTGTCAATAAATGCATCTTGTTGATGTGTTATATATTTACCACACGCTTCCCAACCCTTAATTAATACCGGAATATGCCTTTTTATACCCACTTCACTCAATTCAAAGTGATTAAATAAATCAAATATATCATCTACTGATTCGATCTTTTTTATTAGCTTTTTTTGACTATCCTTATCTAAAAGGGTTAGGAATTTATAATCTTTAATAAGCTGGTCTTGTGCAATAGATGGGATGATATTTTTTGCTTCGGAATAAAAATCAGTTAGATGATGGCAAATCATTATTGGATAATGAGGATTATGCCTGTATTGTATTTGTGTTTTGATTGCATCCTTAATGTCCTGAGGAGAACTATTTGACTTATATATACCTATCAATTGTTTAATGTATTCTTGAGCCTTTGCTTGTTGATCACCTGTCATAATCTCATTTGAAGCTGGTAGTGGATATATAGGCTGTTCTTGAATGATTGATTCATTTTTTGCATCAATTTGGTTGATATCCTGTTTTGCATAATTAAATTGAGAACAGAATTTTTTAAATTGTTGATCATTTTTTAACTCTAGTATCGCATGATCCTCGAGTAAAATTTGACATTCTTCTGTATAACCTGAATAACATTTTAACAAGCTATACAGTTCTAGCGCAGTAGTTTTTGCACTGTTTTTATTAGTAATATTACTCTCCACTATTTTGCAAAAATCAAAATAGTTGTTCTTATTAAATAATTGTATTATTTCATCTGCTGAGTTGATTGTTTGTGGAATCAAAACTTCTTCCTCTTTTGGGATATATTGAATAATTAGGTCCTTTGCCCGAGCACGATAATGAACGATTATCGCCTGCAACAATTCATTAGTAGTTGATTCAGTTTTATTATATTTTTGTGCTATACTGTCTATATTCTTGAGAGTGAAATGTGTGCTTATACAGTCATTCATTTTGTCTTCTTCTTCTGCAACTTTAGAATTAACTAGCTTAGCTATTTTTATTAATGATAAGCCTGATAGTTTTGACAGTTCTTCTTCCTTAATCGTTATCTCAATCGTTTTCAGATCTTTTTTGTATTTATTTGTCATTTCTTTATATAATTTCTAATGTTTTTTATGTTAGATCAAGAAAGATCATTATTTTTCCTATAGCAGTTGCTACACCCAGTGCAATACAAATACATAATGCAACTGGATTGTACATTTTAGAATCTTTTTTAATGTTAACTACTATTTACAGTATATAAATTAATATTACAGAAATATTACAAAAATTTGATTTTTGAGGATTCTTTAGAAAAAAATTTTTTGAACTGAGAAATTGAGAATGATTCAATATGGGGGGGAAGAGGGATATAATAAATGATGAAACTGCAGAGCCTGGCAACGTCTTACTCTCCCGCGTCTTAAGACGAAGTACCATCAGCGATGGAGCTTTTCACTTCTGAGTTCGGAATGGGATCAGGTGTTTCGTCTCCTCTATAACCACCAGGCTTTGCAGTTTCACAATGATGTAGATCAAAGAGTTAAGTAAAACAAACTAAATTAACTAAAAGCGATATACAAGTTTTGCACTGTATGCAAATAAGTACAAGCGTTTAAAGTTATAAAATCAATCGTGCTATTAGTACTGGTTAGCTACACAGATTACTCTGCTTACACATCCAGCCTATCAACGTAGTAGTCTTCTACGGCACTAATGGGGAAAATTATTTTCGAGGTGGGTTTCCTACTTAGATGCATTCAGCAGTTATCCCTTCCATACTTAGCTACCCAGCGCTGCTTCTGGCGAAACAACTGGTACACCAGTGGTATGTCCAACAAGGTCCTCTCGTACTAATGTCAGATCCTCTCAATTTTCCTTACACCCACGGCAGATAGGGACCGAACTGTCTCACGACGTTCTGAACCCAACTCACGTACCACTTTAATCGGCGAACAGCCGAACCCTTGGGACCTTCTACAGCCCCGGGATGTGATGAGTCGACATCGAGGTGCCAAACGAATCCGTCGCTATGGACGCTTGGGATTCATCAGCCTGTTATCCCCGGAGTACCTTTTATCCGTTGAGTGATGGCCCTTCCACACAGAACCACCAGATCACTATGACCGACTTTCGTCTCTGCTCGACTTGTCAGTCTTGCAGTCAGGCAAGCTTATGCCATTGCACTCTAACAGCTGATTTCCGACCAGCCTGAGCTTACCTTCGCACGCCTCCGTTACTCTTTAGGAGGCGACCGCCCCAGTCAAACTACCCACCATGCATGGTCCCAGTGACCGATTCAGATCACTTGGTTAGATATCAAAAATTGAAAGGGTGGTATTTCAAGGTTGACTCCATCAGAGCTAGCGCTCCGACTTCATCGTCTCCCACCTATCCTACACATTCAATTCCTAATACCAATGCAAAGTTGCAGTAAAGGTTCACGGGGTCTATCCGTCTAACCGCGGGAACTCCGCATCTTCACGGAGAATTCAACTTCGCTGAGTTGGTGCTGGAGACAATGGAGAAGTCGTTACGCCATTCATGCAGGTCGGAACTTACCCGACAAGGAATTTCGCTACCTTAGGACCGTCATAGTTACGGCCGCCGTTTACTGGGGCTTCAGCTCGGAGCTTGCACACCTCACTTTAACCTTCCAGCACTGGGCAGGCGTCAGACCCTATACTTCCTCTTTTGAGTTTGCAGAGCCCTGTGTTTTTGATAAACAGTCGCTTCTCCCTGGGTTGTGCCACCCCGACCTAGTTGCCTAAGCGGGGCTACTCTTATCCCGAAGTTACGAGTACAATTTGTCTAGTTCCTTCAGCACCATTCTCTCTACGCCTTGGTATACTCTACCAGTCCACCAGTGTCGGTTTGGGGTACGATCTATAATGCTAGAGCTATTTCCTGGAAGCCTTAAACTGCATTCAGAATCCAATTACTTCATACAATTGTTTGACTTCGTCACTTCTAGCAGGCTCACGAATATTAACGTGATTCCCATCGACTACGCCTTTCGGCCTTGCCTTAGGAGTCGGCTAACCCTGCGCAGATTAACTTTACGCGGGAACCCTTGGACTTTCGGCGGAAGTGTTTCTCACACTTCTTTACGCTACTCATGTCAGCATTCTCACTTGTGATACCTCCAGCATACCTCACGGTACACCTTCAACGGCTTACACAACGCTCCGCTACCGCTTATATTGAAACTCGTTCAATATAAACCCGCATCTTCGGTGTATAGTTTTAGCCCCGATACATTTTCGGCACAGGATTGCTATTAGGCTAGTGAGCTGTTACGCTTTCTTTAAAAGATGGCTGCTTCTAAGCCAACTTCCTAGGTGTCATGGCATTCCCACATCCTTTCACACTTAACTATATCTTGGGGACCTTAGATGGCGGTCTGGGCTTTTTCCCTCTCGGCTATGGACCTTAGCACCCACAGCCTGTCTACTATTCTATGTTCGTTGGTATTCGGAGTTTGATTAGGTTTGGTAGGACTTTGGGTCCCCCTAGCCTATTCAGTGCTCTACCCCCAACGATAAACAAATAGCGCTCTACCTAAATAGATTTCGCGGAGAACCAGCTATTTCCGAGTTTGATTGGCCTTTCACCCCTAGCCACAAGTCATCCCATACTTTTGCAACAGGAACGGGTTCGGTCCTCCATTAAGTTTCACCTTAACTTCAACCTGCTCATAGCTAGATCACTCGGTTTCGGGTCTAATGCATCTAACTTATCGCCCTATTCAGACTCGCTTTCGCTATGGCTACACCTACCGGCTTAACCTTGCTAGATACACTAACTCACTGACCCATTATACAAGAGGTACGCCGTCACACATCCCATTACTGGTCGCGCTCCGACTGCTCATAAGCTTTTGATTTCAGAATCTATTTCACTCCCCTTATCGGGGTTCTTTTCACCTTTCCTTCACAGTACTTGTTCGCTATCGGTCGATAAGTAGTACTTAGGCTTGGAGGGTGGTCCCCCCATGTTCAGACAGGATTTCACGTGTCCCGCCTTACTCAAGTCTTTAAATACTTTCTACCTATACAGGGCTATCACCTCCTATGGCGGATTTTTCCAAATCCTTCTAGTTCTTATATTTAAAGCACTGGCCTGGTCCGCGTTCGCTCGTCACTACTAGCGGAGTCTCGTTTGATTTCTTTTCCTCCGGTTACTTAGATATTTCAGTTCGCCGGGTTCGCTTCCCACGTTAGTGGGATACTGAGTAAACTCAGTGGGTCTCCCCATTCAGAGATCCGCGGGTCAAAGGTTACAGGCACCTCACCACGGCTTATCGCAGCCTATCACGTCTTTCATCGCCTCTTATCGCCAAGGCATCCTTCAAAAGCTCTTTTTATATTTTAAAATTACAACGCTGACTTATTTTGCTTACAGAACAAAACCTATATGGTTTTGCTCAGCGAATTTTGCTTTGTTTTTTACTTTTGAGTGTTAGTTTGTTTTACTTTACTTTTTAAATAACTTTGATTCACATGGAAACAATTTATACATGGGATGTACAAAGGTGTCAATAGGTTTTTAGAAAAAAAGTTAATTTTTTTTAAAAAAACAAATAAAATTTGTATAATCAGACCCAGCTTCCCCACTGTAAAAATCAATATTTTATAGCAATAGCGCTATTATAGGCTTATAGAAGCTTAAACAGACTACTATAAAGTTTCAAGATATTAATAATTTAAATTAGAGACTCCTAACTTTTTAGATGGCAACAAAATATTTAAGCAAATGTAATTATCAATCAGCCAGTTTAATGTGAAATAATTTCTTCTCCCCAGCCAAGAATATCTAATTGTGCTCTAGTTGGGATGAATTTGAAGCATCCTTCTGCTATCTTCAATCTTTTTTCCCTTTTTAATCTAACTTTTAAGATATCCATCAACTTATGAAGGTGTATTACATCATTGGCTGCATAGTTTATCTGCTCCGGAGTCAAATTTTCTGCCCCCCAATCGGAACATGTTTCTTGTTTTGATAGTTTCACATTTAATAGATCATCACATAAATGTCTTAAACTGTGGTTATCTGTATAGGTTCTTGTGAGTTTAGAGGCTATTTTTGTACAGAAGATGTTATCTATTCGGATTTTTAAGTAATGCTGTAATATTGCTATGTCAAACCTTGCATAATGCATGATTTTCAAAACATCTTTATCTGATAATATTTTTCTTAAAATTTTACATTCAAAGTTTGGCGTTGGGAAATGTATGACGTGAATGTCTCCTTTATTATCACTGATTTGTATTACACAGAGCCTATCTCTGATATTATTTAAACCCATTGCCTCAGTGTCTATTGCAATGACATTACCAAGTATAATATTCTCTGGTAGGTCGTATTTATGTAAATTTATATTCACAGTTTTTTATGACCCATAATAACATATAATAAAAATTAGACAAAAATCTATTGTGAATTTGACATTTATGTTAAAATATAAAGCAACATTATACCTTTGTGTAAAATAAAACACTGTGAAAAAGTATACGAAACATTTATTAGTCTTAATATTTTTTTTATCTTGGGCTATTTGTAGTCAAGCATATGCTGGTATAGCTGCCGTCTTTAAAGACTGTACAATACAAGGAAAAAAGCAAAATGATGATAGTGGTACCAACAATAAGAATAATGTTGTCAGTTCTATCTATAGCGCTCATAATAAAACTTATTGTGATAATATTTGCAATACAAGATTTGCAGCTCAAGAGCAAAACGTTAATATGGAGATAAATGCAAACCTTATCTCAGAGTGCCTTAATCTTTGTATGGATAAAGTACATTCCACTGATAAAATTGCTTATACAGCAGCTGCTAAAAGAGCTTATCCTGGACAAGAAACAAATAATGTTACAGATCCACAAACTCATAAAACTTATAGTACAACAATAAACTATTCAATTTATAAATATGAAATACCACAACAGATAGGTGTAAATACTACTACAGATATAAATATTAAACCAAGCGATAAATATTTCAGTTCAGAACTAAAAAATGATTCAATTACAACAATAAAGCTTGACTCATCTGCTACAAACGTCATTTATGCATGTGGTCATAAAGTTATAACATTAGAGCCAATGTTTCCTAATATGTTTCAGATGTCACCAGATACAGTGAGTGGTGGTGATTCTGAAAGGAATTCAATAGATGTTGACTATAGTAAGGTTGAAAACACAAAAACAAATGCAACTCTTAAAAATCCAAACTATGCTGGTACAACAGATTTTGATTATAATCAGTACGTACAAAGCTTTGGCCGCAAACCAGAAGGTTTAGATGAAATGCTGCAAAATTTATTTTGTGATAGCTATGCACAAGATATTACAATGGGTGACAAGCCATTTAATTGTGCTACAGACATAAAAAAATATAATCTTGACCCAAGCTATTGTAATACATGTATAGCACCTGATGCCTGTGCTACGGCATACATTAAAGTTAGAAATGGTAAAATGAGTGCAGATGACTGTAAGAAAAATTCTACAAACAATAAGTATGACAATACGTGTTGTGATGTTTCAGGCTATATACTTGATTCTTCTATAATCAATAAATACTCTGGAATACAGAAAGTAAATATAGATAAGTCTTTCTTCTATAGAAATGGCTGGTCAAATTCTACATCAACAGATGACAAATCAACTGAATGGACAAGTGAAACAGTCAAATATCATCCCTGCCTTAGTACTAAAGCTAGTCAACCATCAAATTCTGAGGTGACAGATATTAATAAGAACTCACCAAACTATAATTATAGCTCTCAGATGACTATCAGTGTTGATAATTATCCTGAGAAGGTTGGTTGCTACCCTCAATGGCATCTATATAATACAAATTATCTAGATACTGGGATAATAGTTTCAGATGATGATTTTTTATCAATATCTTGGGGTGGAAATATAATTTTAGGTAATGGATTAAACACTCCATTTATTGATCAATCTCTAGCGAAAGCTTTGACAGCAGGTGATAATTCAGCATTTGCTAAATTCTCCAATAGTCCAGTAGCCCAAAAGATGCAAAAGCTCAAGATATTACAAATCATGAGTACACTAGCATTTGATGGACTGGACCCTCTAGTGGGGGAAGGTGGTGACATTCCTCAGAACAATAGTAGTAGTACTAATCCTATAAACCCAGATGCTATCGATGGTGAAATATGTAATAAGAAAACGATTTATGACTTGAGATGTATGGATAAAGCACCATGGTATGGCCTTACTGGAAATATCAATAGGAAAGCTGGGACTCCTATTAATGGTAATATAAATGCCCCTTGTAGTGAGAGAAATATTTTAGGCGACACATATCAATATAGTGGTCATTTAAGTGGTCTTGGTAAGGAGAAGCCTTTAAAAATCAGACATCTACTAAATGATAGTAATAGTGGTATGTCTGATCTGTATCAGAACAGTATTATTTCAGGTGGATATCAAGTATCTATAGAATGGGGTGGATGTCCTATGAAAGATGGTAAAGGCCTAGAAATAGCATTAGGCAATAGCGATTCTAAAGATGAAGACTTGCAATGGATTGACATATCTAGCAAAACAAAAGCTGGATATACACTTGCACCTAAAGATCAAGGAATGGGTGCATCAGATGCTGATCAATTTTTTGACTCTCAAAAATATAGCACTATTTTCATGAGGGTTAATACCAGCGCATATAATGTTCCGCAAAGTGGGGATTTCAACACTAGAATGCCATATGGGGCTTATAAAGTATCTATTAATACGATATCAAAAGCTTCAAATAATGCTCTTTGCGATAAAGTTGACTTAACAAAAATAATTGCAAAAGAGATCTTTAAATCATTGATTGGTGATCCTGCCAATATAACAAATGGGAATCCTTTTGAGGGTTTGATTATAAATTTATCAAATGCTATTCGTTATAAAATTATTGATATTGTCCAAGTTGCACTGGTATTATATGTAACACTTTCAGGATTAGGGTTTTTAATTGGGACAATACAGATGACCCAAAAAGAGTTTGTCAGTAGATTTGTCAAGGCTAGTTTTGTTATAATGATTTTATTTGATTCATCATGGGATTGGCTATTACAAAACTATATTAGACTATTTATTGTTGGAAGTTTAAAGCTTGCTTCTATCTTTAATAATATTATTTACGAAATACTTTACAAGCAATTTGTGCCTAATGATTTATTTGATTTATTTCGTTCATGTAAGTATATAATGTATCTTACTGAAGGGAATTTAATGTATAGAATTATAGCCTTATCATTCTCAAGTTTACCAGGGCTTGTAATAGGATTTATAATCCTTTTTGGAGTAATCACTTCAGGCAAAGTAATCATAGAGGCAATATTTATTTATATATCTGCAATTTTGACTCAAGGGTTACTAATTTTAGTGGCTCCATTTTTTATAGTTTTAAAATTATTTAAACAGACTGAAGCTATGTTTGATGATTGGTTTAAACAAGTCATGTTATTCTCAATAATACCAGCAGCTGTTGCTATATCAGTGAATTTATTTTTACTTTTACTGCAGATAGGACTAGATGCTACCATGGGGTTTTCATATTGCATGGGATGCCAGATTAATATCTTTGGGATATGTTTTGTGCCAGGTTTTTTTACACTAGGGCTTAGTTTCTTACCAAGTGGTAGTAGTGGGAACTTTCTCCTCCCAGCTGGCATAGTATCTGGGGCATTAACATTTCTTTTTATAGTAGAGATAGGAGCTGTTGCTGTTAAGTCTACTCTTGAAGTTATCGGACGTATTATATCTTTCAAAGCTGAAGCTGCAGAAAGAACAGATATGACAGGTCTTGGTGGCAATCTTTTAGCTTCTGCTGCCCAAACACCACAAGTTTTTAAATCATCTGGTGCTAAAGACACTACAAAACGCATATCAGATGAGAAAAAATTAAAAGATGTTGGTAAAAAATTAGATAAGATCAAACCATAATTACATTAAGCTTATCATATATCTGCGGCAGTTAAAAAATTGGTACTGATAGAAAAGTGCTGCAGAGTATTTACTAAGTAAAAGCATGATAGAATAAAACAGATTGTCATACAGTTTGGCTCCTGATAAGGCAATGATACTCCAAATCTATATATTACTTACAAAAGCATGATGTATCTCGAGTGTAAAAATCGATACTTCAAAAGAGTAACATATTGCATCATAAGAGTTAAAGATATGTGAGAGATATTCTATTGAATGAAATATTAAATGATTTTCTGATACAAATAAATTCAGATAAAACATATACATATATCAGCCAATATGTTAAATGTTTATACAAAATTAATACATAAATATTATGCCAAAAGTTAACTTTATAGACACCAAAGATGAATTAGTCACTGCTGATGCAGACATTGAGCTATCTTTATTAGAAAGCAGCCATAAAAAAAATATTATGCCGAAAGTTAACTTTATAGATACTAAAGGTGAATTATCAACTGTTGATGCAAAGATTGGACTATCTTTATTAGAAATCGGCCATGGAAATAGTATAGACATAGAAGGTGCATGTGGTGGGTCTTTAGCTTGCTCTACATGTCATGTGATAGTTGCTGAAAAGGATTTCAATAAGCTTGAAAAAGCATCTGAAGATGAAGAAGATATGCTAGATCTTGCATTTGATTTACAGAAAACATCAAGACTTTGCTGTCAGATAATTATGACAGATAAGCTGGATGGAATCACAGTGACACTACCTAAAGCAACAAGAAATATTTTACTTGAGGACTAGGCATTTATAAACTAATAAAAGTAAACCTATGAGGTAGGTATAGTCAATATCTTAACAATATAGCCCACTCTCCTTGAAAGAGCCCCTATATTTTATGTCCTTCTTACCACTTATAGGATCGACTGATATCAGTGTATGTTTCAACCAATTGGCATCATCTCTCTCAGGATAATCATCTCTTGCATGAGCTCCTCTGCTTTCTTGCCTATTGAAAGCTGAAAAAAATTGTTGCTAATGATTGCAATCGTAAATTATCTAACTCCATTGTTTCGACAAGATCACTATTCCAAATCATATTCTGATCAGTTACTTTCACTGAGCTGAATTTTTTGAATTAATAATATTAATACACTCTTGCCTTGAGAGGTACTGGCATCACATCATCAGTCATTGTTTTTAGTGATACAGGTCTATATTTTATGTCCTTCTTACCACTTATAGGATCGACTGATATCAGTGTATGTTTCAACCAATTGACATCATCTCTCTCAGGATAGTCATCTCTTGCATGAGCTCCTCTGCTTTCTTGCCTATTGAAAGCTGAAAAAATTGTTGCTAATGATTGCAATCGTAAATTATCTAACTCCATTGTTTCGACAAGATCGCTGTTCCAAATCATATTCTGATCAGTTACTTTCACTGAGCTGAATTTTTTAAAATTGTCTAAGATTTTTTTACATCCTTCTACAAGCATCACCTCATCTCTAAAAACACTCACATATTTTTGCATTATTGACTGCATTTCTTTTCTGAGTTCGGATGTTGAGTATTCACCTTTAGAATGTCTTAAAGCATCAAAATAAGCTATACTTTTTTCACCATCATTTTTACTTAAATTCATCTTTAAATTCCTTTTAACAATTTCTCCAGCTCTAATACCAGCTGCGCGACCAAACACTATTAAATCCAGTAGAGAATTTGAACCTAATCTGTTTGCACCATGTACTGATACACAAGCTGTCTCACCTATAGCCATCAGACCTTGTACAACATTCTGTTTGCGACCCTTACACAGCACTACCTCCCCATGTATATTTGTTGGAATGCCGCCCATATTGTAATGAACTGTCGGCTGTATAGGGATTGGCTCTTTTGTGACATCAACTCCGGCAAATATTTGTGCTGTATCTGATATTCCTGGGAGTCTTTCAGCTATCACTTTTGGGTCTAGATGCGATAAGACAAGCATTGCACAATCTTTGTTAGGCCCGCACCCTCTGCCTGCCATTATTTCCATTGTTATTGCTCTACTCACAACATCGCGAGAAGCTAAATCTTTTGCATGTGGAGCATATCTTTCCATAAATTTTTCACCTTCAGAATTTATAAGATACCCGCCCTCACCTCTTACACCTTCACTTATAAGGCAACCTGCACCATATATTCCAGTAGGATGAAATTGTACAAACTCCATATCTTGAAGTTGTAATCCAGCTCTTAAAGCCATGCCATTACCATCTCCTGTACAAGTATGTGCTGAAGTTGCAGCGAAATATGCCCTACCATATCCACCAGTTGCTAAAAGTACTATTTGTCCTGAAAACCTATGTAGATTCCCATCTTCTAGAGAATAAGCTATTACACCTTTACAGCTTCCATCTGCATCCATTATTAAATCTATTGTAAAATACTCAATGAAAAAATTTGCATTTAGTTTTAAACACTGCTGATATAAAGTGTGTAGGATTGCATGTCCTGTTCTATCAGCTGCAGCGCAAGTTCTCTGTGCACTTTTTCCTTCACCATAATGAGTTGTCATACCGCCAAAAGGCCTTTGATATATCTTACCATCAGTTGTCCTTGAGAAGGGGACGCCATAGCTTTCAAGTTCAATTACTGCCTGCATAGCGTTTTTACACATATATTCAATTGCATCCTGATCACCAAGCCAATCTGAGCCCTTAATTGTATCATACATATGCCATCTCCAATCATCTTCTCCCATGTTACCTAGCGAAGCACTAATGCCACCCTGTGCAGCAACTGTATGGCTACGAGTTGGAAAAACTTTTGTAATACATGCCACATTCAGACCTTGTTCTACCATACCTAGGGTTGCTCTTAACCCTGCTCCACCTGCTCCAACAACGACTACATCATAATGATGATCGACTATATCATATGCACTTTTCATTACTGCTCTCTATTTGCTATTGTTTTCTTGTATTATAAGTGGTTTTGTATCTATTGATTGAATTTGTATGTGAACTGTCAAAAATAGCACAGTGGTAAATACTACAACGCCAAGCGCTCCTCCTATAATAAGAAAACTTGTAACTTTTTTTATTATATCGCAAGAAATATAATCATTTATAATTGATTTAAAGCCCAATGTACCATGATACATACTGCAAATTATAAATACTATTAGGCAAGTAATACTTTGAACAGAACCAAAAATCATTTGAGTACAAGTATAGTATTGCTCCTCATTTCCAACAACCATGCCACCAATAGCAGGTATAATCCAAAATAAGATCCACACTGATAGCGGGACCATTATTGCTCCGCTAACTCTCTGTAATAAATATCCTTGAGTAGGAGTTGTCATTTTTTATTATTGTTACATTTCTATTTTCATTATAGAAAAAATAAATAAACACTCAAGCTTGTACATATGAATGTACAAAATATTATGAGTTTTGCAGATAAATTAACACTCTTCATATTTAAACCTATATTGCAAGTCCAAAATAAGTATCTAATACCAGCACATAAGTGAAATGAAAGGCAAAAAATGAAACCAAAAAGCATGAGTATAAAGAAATTTCTCAACATTTCAGCATCATTTTGTGAATATTGTAAAATATCTATAGGTTTACTAAATAAAAACATTCTCAATACACTGATAACAATGAAAAAGAACATGTAAACACCAGTGATACGATGAAGTATTGACAAGATCGACGTCACTTGAGGTCTATAAATTTGTAGATGTGGTGACAGAGGTCTTGTTTTACAATTCATTTACAAATCACTATATTTTATTGTATTTTTAAAAGTAAATAATACACAAAAATAATTGTAGCATATTGAATTTTGTCCTACAATACTTTTTTCACACTACAATATAAAATTTGAATAGTGTTTGTATTGCAGATCACTCAATATTTGAAGGAGGGTCGATGTTAATTGATGTTAATTAGACCCCAGGAGATAGAAAAAAGGAATAATAATCTTTGATTTAAATACTACACATAAATCTAAACTGACAGTTTTGAGATGGTGAAATTTCTTGTCTGGTAAGGGGGCTGCTATCTGTATGAATGGCGTAATGATTCTCCATCACCAACTCAGCAAATCTGAATTCTCCATGAATATCGGTAGCTCCACCGTTTAGATGTTTACTGCAACTTTGCATTGGTATTAGGAATTGAATGTGTAGGATAGGGAAGCCAATCTTGAAATGTCAAAGGATTATATAAAAAAGATTAATGTACTAACTTTAAATGATGAATCTGCTAAAGAACTGTAATATGGGATAGTGCTAAAACTGTAATAACTTATAAAGTATGCCTTAGTTACTCTCATCCCTACAGATCCATTCAGAACAAATAATATACTCAATTCTATATCTGATCTGTCATACAAATTTCAAAAAACCATCATATTATTTTTATGGTTAGGTAATAAAATATGTTTTGTAATTCTTGATAGAGTGATAAAATAGTTTATATAAACTTAATAATTTTCAATATGCAAAAGGAAAAAGATAAAAAAATACACTGTGCAGGGGGGGTGGATGTAGATTCCAAACACCCTCTCGTATACCTATATATTAACTCAAAGAAGCCGACAGTATGCCCTTACTGCTCTAAAAAATTTAGTATACATGAGCATAACAATAAAAAGTATATTGAAGCCACATAAGATATTAGAATACTTTTACACTTAACTTAAGTCTTTAACATCATTGTTATCTATTGTCTTTTTCTGTGAGAAGAAATAGCTAAAAATACTAGGTAAAACGAAGGAAATTGGATTTGTTTTTACAACAGGGGCTCCTGAGTCTTTCCAATTGATTGAAAAGTTTTGGCGCCCTTCTAATGAGTCTAATAGACTCGTGTTCTTATTCCCTAAAATTCTTTGCAATAACATCATTGGTAAATTTATAAAACTGCTAGGGACTATCATTCCTTCTACTCTACCAGAATTATGCATTATATTGATGTCTGCATCTGCACTTAGTAGCAATATATCGCTAAAAGCTTGACATTTTTTTAAAGATAAAAGTTCTTGTGTGAGTAATATGTCACAATGCATGTTTGAAAAATCTATACCATTTGTTAGTATTTGTAATATATTTATTCCACTCAATGCAAATATCCTCAATATTGTTGTAAGTAAAGGTGATTGCAATACTTTGAAATTATTTAGATATAAATCACCTTTGATTGCTGAATTATTAAGATTGGCATAAACTGATAAATTCCCTTTACGCAAACTTTTTAAACTAAATAAATCATATGAAAAAGCACCTGTATTATGAACTATAAATGCAAATATTGGCTCATCAAAAAATATCCTAGCATAGCCATTCTTTCCATTTGTATATGCCGATCCATCAATTTTTTTTATCTCATTATTTTGTATATTAAAATTAATATTTAAATTACTTAGTATATCTTTAGAGCCCCAACGTATTATTTTAGATGCTATATCAAACTCACTAATTATTTCTTTTTTATTCTCTTGCTTAGTATTTTTTTGAATATTGTTTATGATTTGCTTTACATTCAAAGCATCAATAATTGATCCATTGATTTTATATATATGTTTGTTTTTTGATGAGTCAGGACTTGAATATTGAAAGTCAAAAATATTATTAAAAAATTTCTTAAAAGAAAGATCAGTATTTTTTAAGTTGTAATTTACTATATCTAATACTATTTCACCACTTACAATCATATTTGGGATCTTAAGATCTATGTTTGTTATATTAAGCTCACCAGGGCCCATATTTTTCCCCAATGAAAAGTTTAAATCACCACTATTATCTTTCAATTTATTAATACCTAAAACTGGGATACTAATATCTGTATTTTGTAAGTTTAGTTTTACTATATTGTGCTTTGGGAAATTGGAAAAATTACCAATAATATGACCTTGAAGATCTATTAAAGACCCTTGTTTGTTGAACATTTCTACAAAGAATTTTTGATCCAGCGGTAATATGAAATCTACAGATTGCTTTCTAGTGTCAGATTTTTCAAGTATATTCGATATAAAGTGAATTTTTTCTATCTTGATTTTATTATATGCTATATCCCCTTTTGCATTTAAATGCCCATTATCTAAGCTCAACTTCAAATCATTTGAGTTTATATTGTAAGTTTTTTTATTGTTTTTGATTACAAGGTTTCCTATCTTTGCATTTATCTTAAATGATATATCTTTTAAATTAAACGTTTTCTTCCTGGAAATTTCAGATTTTACATCCAATAATATTTTCCCATCTATAACTTCACTTTCATATTTATCTTTAAAAATTTCTTTATAGAAGCTTTCTAGGATTTTTGCAGTTGTATTGATATTGAAATTAAATGTAGTACTGACTGGAATATTATTTTTCACAAATGGTATAAAAAGGTTGGCATTGGTTGCATACAGAATATTGTTAATGGAAATTTTATCTGAAGTTAACTTCACACCATTTAAACCTATCTTAATATTACCTGTATCTACTTTCAATTCATAATGATTCTCATGGATTTTTTGATGCAATACTGTATCGCTTATTTTTAGTTCCAAATCTAAAGCAGATATGCCCTTCCCCAATAAAGTCTTAATTTTCAATTTGCCACTTTCAATAAATGTATTTTTTACTATACCAAATAATATATTCTTAGCATTCTGACTCTGATTAATTGGCCAATAATTAAAAATATCTTTTCCATTAAATTTATTATTTGAATTTAAAATAAGATCTAAATGGTTATTAGATGAAATTGATAGATTACCTGAAAAATTTATAGGTTTGTTATTATCTAGTAAATAAAAAGAGAATTTTTTAACTCTTAAATTTTTTAGTTTACTATTATATCTACCTTCAGTTTTGAAATTCTTGACTGGAACTTTTTTATTATTAAGACTTGGCAATTGTACTGTTAAACTATTTATTGCTCCCTCAAAAAACACATCCTTATATGATATATTATATGATAGTAAAAAATCAGCAAAATCGTTGGAATTTATAACAGTAGGTGCTTCATTCCCATATGTCACGTATTGATCAACATATCCGTATAATTTCATTACTAAGTTTGTGTAATCACGTGATTTTATGCCATGTATTATTTCAGCAACAGGATTATCTTTGATTGTTTGTCTTAAAACTATGCCTGAAATAGTGCTATCTCTATCATTTAAACTGTATTTGATACGTATCTGCCCTATATACTCTTTGCTATTAACAGCACTATAAAAAATTATTTTTTTAATATGAGCATTATTTTTTATAAATTTTAATGCATCATATTTTTTGAAAATTCTTTTTAAATCTAAATCATCAAAATGTAATTCAACCTTAAAATTATTTAATTGATATTTATTCAGGAATACAAGTAAGTTACTCAAGATTATTTCTTGATCACGTTTCTTAATATAGTAATAGTGATTTTTAGGTTGATGCTTTGATATAAAATCGTCAATTTTTTCAATTGATATACCTTTGAAGTTAAAATATACCACTGGATTGTCATAAGCATTTAAACCACTCTGGGTTATAGAATGTTTAAAATTTAGATAAAGGGATTTAAAATTCAGCGCCAATACAATCTCTGATACGATTTTTTCGGCCTTATCTTCATTTATTTTTTGGATACTGACATTATAAAAAGATACTTTAAATAAAGAAAAGTTTTTCGCCCATGAAGATCCTATATCTTGAACATTTATAATGGTACCACTTTGTTTATGTATAAATTTAGCATGCTTAATCAAGCAAACGCCATGACTGATAAAGACAGCAACAAAAATCAAAAGTGTAATGATGAAAATACTAAGAGTAAAAAAACTATTAACTCTTGAAAAAACCCTATGCATCAGAAGATATAAGCAGTCAATATAAAGAAATCCTTATTACATTATAGCATTAATACAAAAAATCAGTATAAAAACCTTTGACAAGCGATCAACTTATGTTATTAAAGATTCTATCTTGCTTAAAAAACAAATAATATAAAATCATTTATATGAGTTTAACAATCGAAAGTCGTGTAAAAAAAGTAATAGCAAAGAAACTAGAAATAGATCCAGAAAAAATAAAATTAGAAAACAGATTTGTTGAAGATCTAGCAATGGATAGCCTTGCAAGAGTTGAAATTATGATGAACTTTGAAGAGGAATTCAAAGAATTCAATATAGAGATCCCTGACGATGCTGCTGAGAAGATAAAAAATGTCTCAGATGCAATCTCCTATATAGAAAGTGTTGTCAATAAATAAGCAACAAGATAAACAACACTCCCCTGTTATGCTGGAGGAAGTGTTGAAAGTCTTATCTCCTCAAAATAATTCAAACTATATAGATGCAACTTTTGGAGCTGGTGGCCATACCAGAGCGATTCTTGAGTCACCTTCTAACTGTAGAGTAATAGGTATTGATAGAGACCCAACTGTAAAGATCTTTGCAGAGAACCTTCAGAATGAGTTCCCAAATCGATTGCAATTTATCAATGCAAAATTTAGTAGCATCAAGGAAGTCGCAGGTTCTCAGCAAATATCTGGAGTACTATTTGATATAGGTGTATCATCTATGCAAATAAACAATCCAGAAAGAGGGTTCTCATTCATGAAAGATGGACCTCTCACAATGACAATGGGAGATAATGAAATATCTGCCTATGACGTCATTAATCACTACTCTGAAGATGAGATAGCTAGTATTCTTTGGGAGTGTGGGGAAGAGAAACAATCAAATAAAATCGCACAAGCAATTTGCAAATATAGGAAAATATCTCCTATAAAAACAACATTAGAATTAGCTGAGATAGTCAAATTAGTAGTACATAAACGTGGTAAAATACACCCTGCAACACTAACATTTCAGGCTATCAGAGTATTTGTTAATAATGAGCTAAAAGAGTTAGCAAAAGGCTTAAAAGATGCAATTGAATTTATAGAAGTTGGTGGGAAGATAGTCATTATAACATTTCAAGGCCTGGAGGACAAAATAGTCAAAGACATTTTCAAACAATATACATATAAGAGTCATACTAATAAATTCAAAGAACAAGCAATACATGATAAGTTATTTCAAAATGTTACTAAAAATGTATTAAAACCTTCCAAGTATGAAATAAAAAGAAATCTCAGAGCGAGATCTGCTAAAATCAGAGCAGTCATCAGAACTAAGTAATTTATTGCACTTTCTAAGTATTAATAGTATTACTATTGGTAAATCAATCAAAATAATAAAAACAAATGGAAAGGCAAAAAACATTATCAATTATAAAACCCGATGCAGTTAAATCAAATGTTATAGGGGCAATCATTAGTAAAATAGAAGGTGTAGAACTGAAAGTAGTTGCAATGAAAATGTTATATCTCACACAAGAGCAAGCTCAAAATTTCTATATAATTCATAAAGATAGGCCGTTTTTTAAAGATTTAGTCAATTTTATGATATCTGGACCAGTTGTTGTACAGGTTTTAGAAGGCGAAGATGCAGTCAAAAAAAATCGCGATATAATGGGAGCTACAAACCCAGCTGATGCTCTTCCTGGAACAATTAGAAATGAGTTTGCAAAAAGTATAGATGAAAATTGTGTACATGGCTCTGATTCACTAGAAAATGCAGAAATTGAGATAGCATTTTTCTTCAGCGATACAGAAATTTTTAGTCGTTAATAATTTTAAAGAGTGGTTTCCCACTCATCTCATCTGGTATTTCTATATTCATCATATTGAGAATCGTCGGAGCCACATCTCTCAGCCCATATTCCAAAGCATTGTCATAAGATTTTTTAGCTACATCACTGATACAGATTAATGGGACCTTATTGAGGGTGTGTGCCGTATGTGGCTGCTTTGTTTCATCATCAAACATCTTTTCAATGTTTCCATGGTCAGCAGTAATTAGTAGAATGTAATCATTATCTAGCGCTGCTCTGTTGATTGTATTTAAACATTCATCTAAGACGGCACACGCCTTCTCAGCTGCACTTATATTACCTGTATGCCCTACCATGTCAGCATTTGCAAAATTAACGCATATAAAGTCATATTTTTTTGTTTGTACTTCATGAATTAATCTTTCTGTGATTTCATATGCTGACATTTCAGGTTGCAAATCATATGTTGATACTTTAGGTGATGGTATAAGAATTCTATCTTCATTTGCATAAGGTTTTTCATTACCGCAGTTAAAGAAAAATGTTACATGTGCATATTTTTCAGTTTCAGATATTCTGAGTTGTTTCTTACCATTCCTAGATAGAACTTCTCCTAATGTATTGGATATTATTTTATTTTGAAATATTGGATGAATTGCAGTGATTTGACCATCAAAATAGTCAACCATTGAAAAAATCTTTACATGATTTAATTTCTCAAAAATCATTCTACTGATTTGTTTCATCCTATCAGATCTGAAGTTACAAAAAACCACTACATCATTTTCTTGTATACCTGTGTATTGTACATTACATCCTGGATAGAAGAATTCATCAGTAATATTATTATTATAATTATGTGAAATAAAATCTATTATAGAACCAAATAAGTTATCTGATTGCCCACTTGCTATAGCATCATATGCTGCTTGCGTTCTGTCTACTCGATTGTCCCGATCCATTGCATAATACCTACCACAAATGGTTGCAATCTCACATTTGTCATCAATTAACGGCATGAGTTTCTTTATGTATTTCTCAACTGATTTTGGCGGTGTATCTCTCCCATCAGTAATTATATGTAAATATATTTTTTTTGCATTAGAAGCTTTTAGAGCCCTTATGAGATATAAGATATGGTCTATGTGTGAGTGTACACCTCCATCAGATAGTAATCCTATTAGATGATATGTTTCTGAAGGATTTTGTATGATGTCTGGAAAGGTGTCAGTCGATATGCTATCATTAATTTTTACTAAATATTGTTTGATTATTCTTCCACTACCAATTGTCATATGTCCCACTTCTGAGTTACCCATTTGCCCTTTATTTAAGCCTACATACTCAGCAGAGGCATTCAATAACACACAATTATCTAAGTGATTTTGTATAAATGGAATGCATAAATTATTAGTAGTATCTTGAGATATACCTAATCCATCAAGAATACAAAGTAAGGTTTTCATTGATTTTCACTAAATATTGTTTACTACCAATTCATATATCCAACTAATTTGCTCTTTATCTAGCGCCTATATCTCACTTGTTTTTTGGACAAACAACAACTATCGTGCCAGCAATTTTATCATGTAGAGATTGTCGCTTCTTTGTAAAATCTATCATAAACAAACCTATCAAGAGTGGTATAATTGATAATGGAATACTAAAAAATCTGATAAGACCTTGTTTTATTGTAATGTTTTCCCCAGTTATTGCATCCATGACTTTACATTTAAATATCATTTTTCCAGGCGTTGCACCTTTTGTACACCAGAAATATACTACATATAGTCCAGTCAAAAATATCACAACTAATTGCATTAAAAGAATATAGCCAATTAGCCCACTTTTATAAAGCATTTTAAAAAATGTTGCTATAGTTATATCTTGTAGCATCAACTCTGGTTGCATTTGTAGCTTTATCATTGCACCATCAATCCCGAGTATAGAAATTATGTAGCTTACTGGTGTTATCAAAACTGAAATTAATAGCATATCTACTGTTGATGCTAAAAGCCTTCTGTTAAATGTTGCAAAAAAAAACTTTTGGTTGTTAATTTCTATCTCTGACTCTGATTTATCTACTGTTTTCTTTTTATGCATCATTTTATCTGTGATTTCCAGAGATTTTTTTATAAAGGATTTTGACTCAAAATTATTTGTTGTCATATCTAAAATTATTATATCATTTAATTTAATCTCATCATACAACAGCTTTTATGTCAATATTCCGCTGCTACAAATTGGATATCTCCTATCTGTATTCAACATAATATGATTGATTTTTGGACCAGGAGGAGATTGATAACGTTTAAATTCATTTTTGAAAAGCATTTTCTTAACTTTTCCAACTTCAGCAGTTGAAGTGTTATTAGACATAGCAATGTCTTCACATGAGTTCTTGAGCTCAATTAAACTATATAAAATTGGATCTAAAATTTTATAATTTAGCAAAGAATCTGAGTCTTTCTGATTTGGTTTTAGCTCAGCAGATGGCTCTTTGTCTATAATTGATATTGGTATGATATTTTTTTTAGGAATGATATTTTGACCTACAAAATTTTCTGGAATGTTATTGTTACGCCATTTAGTCAATGAATATACCTGTGTTTTATAAAGATCTATAATTGGAGCAAATGCACCTGTCATATCTCCATAAAGAGTTGTATAACCAACTGCACTCTCAGACTTATTACTTGTGCAAAGGAGTAATCTATTTTGTTTATTTGCTATCGCCATTAATATGGTTGCACGAATCCTTGGTTGTAGATTTTCATTTGTTATTTCATCATCTGTCAACTTCCCTATAGCCTCGATTAAAGAATTATCTAGAGATTTTTTTATATCAATAATCGGGATTGTTATGATCTCGCAACCAATTTGCTGTGCAAGCTCAATTGCATCATTTAAACTATTTTCTGATGAGTATTTGGAAGGCATTGCGATTGTCAGAATGTTATTTGATCCGAATGCATCTGCAGCGATGAGAGCAACTAAAGCAGAATCTATGCCACCGGATAATCCTAAGACAAACTTATTGCAGTTTGAGTATTTAGCATATTCTTTTAATCCAAGTACTATTCCATAGTATATGTCTTTAGCAGCATCATCATTTAAATTTAATACATCACTCTTTTCTATATAATATTCTTTAGACTTATGTTGGATATTTAAATCAAATATTATTATGTCTTCTTGCCATTTCCTAGGCTCTATCAATACATCACCATTAGCATCGATCAACATCGACCCTCCTTCAAATATTAAGTGATCATCAGCACAAACACTATTTAAATATGCAAGATACCCTTGCTTGTATTTTTGGACGAAATTTTTAGCTATTTCTAGTCTTTTGTGTAATTTATTTATTGAAAATGGTGAGCTATTAATAGCAATTGTTATGCTGCAGACTTCTGATTGTGAAGCTAAATCCATATCATCATGCCAAAGATCTTCACATATTAAAACCCTTATTTTATGCTTATTTACTTCCCAAACAGCAGATAACTCATCTCCTGATGTAAAATATCTTTGTTCATCAAACACTCCATAATTTGGTAAAAATCTCTTATTATATTGCTTTTTAATCTCTCCATTTTGAATCAATAAAGCGCTATTAAAAAGTTTATTATCTTTTGTGATAGGGGCCCCAATCAGGAGTGCTTTATTATTTGTAACTTTTGTGATTTCAGCAACTGCTGCTGTGATTTTAGCAATAAATTGTTTATCAAAAAAAAGATCTTTGCAGCTATATCCAGATAAAGAAAGCTCTGGAAATACAATCAAATCTGCATCAGTTTCATTATATATTCTGATGATTTTTTCTGCATTTGCAACGATGTTACCAACTTCAGATGATACTTGACATAAAGCAATTTTTAAATTTGACTTTGACATATATTTCTTATTTCAAAGTACCATTTTCTAAAACCAGCATTTTAGAACAAAGATTTGCCATTTCAAGGCTATGTGTAGCAATAATCATCCCAGCATTACTATGCTTCAAAACTTCATTCAGCAGTTCAAATGCAACCATTGCATTAGCATTATCAAGATTCCCAGTTGGCTCATCTGCAATTATGATCTGAGGTTTATTTATAATACTACGTATTATTGCAATCCTTTGCCTCTCACCACCAGATAAATTCTGTATATAAGAGTGTTTTTTGTTTTCCAAATGAAATCTATTGAGATATTCAATTGCTTTATCCTCTGCAATATTGCTATCAACATTACAGATAAGCTGTGGGATAGTAAGATTCTCCAGTACATTGAATTCAGATAAAAGATGATGGAACTGGTATATAAAACCAATACTATTGCGTCTGATAAGTGTTTTCTTGTCATCTGAAATTGCAGAGCATTGAGAGCCGTTTATTATCACACTACCCTCAGTCGGCTCATCTAAGAGACCACAGATTTGTAGGAGTGTACTTTTCCCTGAGCCTGATTTGCCAACGATCGCAACGCTTTCACCGAACTTGACATCAAGATCTACTCCACTCAGAATGAAATTGATATCACTGCTGCTGAAGCTCTTTTTAATGTTCCTGATCTGCAGTGCGAAAGCTACTTCGCTCACACATTAAGCTTTTTTCTCTTCAAACAAAACATGTTTTCTGACTACAGGATCATACATCATAAATGATAGTTTTTTCTGAAGTTTTTTAGGATTTTTTATCCGGATTTTGAAGTAGCCTGTCTTGGCAGAACTAACGAGTTTAACTAAAATAAGACCTTTTTTCAGTGCCATCTTTACTAATTTTTAAAATGATGTTGATGACACCATTATATCTTAAGTAATAAAATTGTCTAGCTCTTCATTTGTTTGGTAATTGTTGCTATTCTTTTCCCAAAAATTCTTGCAGTTAGAAGGTCATTTTTAGATATTTCAATGCCTCGTCTCGCATCTGATTGCGACATCAAACCAATCCATGAACCCAATTTATTTACTTCTAATGATTGAGCTCCTAAATCAGACCATTCATTTGGAACCTCGTAATTTTCATTTGGTATTAAATCCATTCCAGCCCATATCATACCATTCTGCATTGCAAATACCATCATTTGCATTAGAGTCATTAATTTATCTCCACTTGGGGACCCTGAGTGAGTAAATGCAGCTGCTATTTTATCTTTCCAACGCTTTTGCATAAATATTTCACTAGTACTATCAAAAAACACCTTCATTTCCGACGATACAGATCCAAAGTATGTTGGAGATCCAAAGACTATAGCATCAGCATCATTTATCTCAGCAATCCTGCTTTGTGCTTCAGAACATTGTATTAAAGCAATTTTGACGCCATCAACTAATTCCATACCGATAGCTATTTCAGAAGCTATTTTCTCAACACTGTGGAATCTTGTGTGATATATAATTGCAATTTTTTTCATAAAACAATTTTTTTATATCGTAACATTTTTTTTATTTTATGTCTTGAGGAAATTTAATTGACCGTTTTATAAGTATGAATAGCAATGCATTTGACCTAGATAAAGCGCTTCAAACAACCACCAGTATACCCTTTAAAGTCTATTGCAGTCAGGTATATAAATTTTTCTTTATATCTTAACATAATGTAATTGATGATTAATTAACCATTTTTCAAACATAGATAGTAATAAAACTTTAATATTCTCGTGATAGAAATTAAAAAAGAATAAATTTTATAGGTAATAAAATGTATGCAATAAAAATTGGTAGGCAGGGAGTACTAGGAGTTTCTCAATTTTTTTCCTTACAAGCCCCTAAGCAAGAAGGCTTGAAAAAATATTTATGTAATGGATTGGAGATTTTTACAAAAACACTTTCATTTTCAGATCTTACAAACACTGATAGCATTATTAAAGCTAGCATTATTGCTATTGGAAGTATGATAGATGATGTGTTGATTGACTTGGAGGTATATCAAGACCATAACATTACTAAGCTAGGATGTGCCATGTATGCAGGGTATAAATTTAACAGTAGCTCTTTAATCAAAAGTAATCCAGTTCAAGACAACATAGTTAAAGGTGCAGTAGGAATAGGTTTAGGTTTATTTATATTAAGTAGCCTATTAGGATCAGGAGATATAATTAATGCGATGAGATCTAACACAAAAGATTGTATTGAATTTTCTGATAAAGTTTTTGAATTAAGTGATGGCACTGTAAATCCATATAATGATCTTCATATTGGTAATGCTGTTAATACTGTAATAGGTGGTGGGCGTCAATTTTTAAATGATATCAAACTAGATATGGGAGGGCCCATTAGTGATATTATAAAAGCTGGTGTTACAACCAGTGTCAATATAGCCATCGGATTAAAATCAACAAAAGATTTCAAAAATGCTTTATTTTCTAAATTCTCATCTATAGATGACAGAACACTTATAGAGCTTGAGAAGGATACTAGAGCACAAAAAGCGATGGAAAATTTATTATCAAATATAGATAAGGCTTCAAGTAGTATTACAAAAACAGCTGCATCATATAGTGTGAAAAACTTTTGGCAGCAAATACTTGCTAGTAAAGAAGCTAATATTGGATTGCACTCCTTTATAGCTTCAAATTTATTTAATAATATTAAAATACAGAATAAAGACCCTTACAAATCTGATGATTTTGAAAGTGCAGTAAAAAGTAAAGATCTATCGGCAATTAGAGATCAATTAAAAGCAACAGAGCAATTACAAGATAAATCCTATTTCTCTGAGCTATATTCTTTTGGTAAAAAAGCTTTTGAAACTTTGGCTTATCCACTTGCAGCATCATTTTTAGTAAGTGCAATGGAGGGGGGTGTTAAAGATCAAGATAAGGAAATAAAATTTTATGACCCACAGGGATTCAGTAAATATTTTACCCCAATTACATCAACGCTAGGTATGGCATTAGTATCGACTGAAGATGCCTCTCAGGATGCACTTGATGATATACAGTATTTATATGATAAGATTGTTGAAATACAGGAAGGAGTTACAAATCATTGGTAGAAGGTTTTTGCATTCGCTAATCCTTCAAATGCCTGGGATATTTCTATTAAACTCCAAATTTATTGAGCTTTTTAGTATTTTGAATGATATCAAGAGTTTGCTGTAAATCAAATTCAACTAAGATCTTATCAGAAGATTTTAAAGATACTGCATTTGCAGCTGCATTAGATAAGTCTAGTATTGCATTTGTTTTAAAAGGCCCTCTATCATTAATGAGTACTGAAATACTTTTACCATTAGCTTTGTTTGTAATTTGTACTATTGACATTAGAGGGAGCTTCACACTTGCAGCAGTATATAAATGTTTTGAGTATTTTATTCCACTTGCAGTTTTTCTATTATGAAGCTTATTTGCATAGAAAGTCGCCCTTCCTTCAGCATTATATCCATCCAAGGTTAGATATTTTTGATAATTTTTCTGTTGAATCTTATGGACTCTCTTACTATCATATGTATATCCATTGTTGTGCACACAAAGAATAAATAATAAAATTATTATTAGTATTTTCATTATTTTTTTACTATTTTGAGTACTTTAATTGCAAAAGTTGCTTGTCGATTTCCTAAAACAACTTTTTTTCCATTTATTGGAACTGTATGGTAGTTTTTTGGAAAGGTGACTTGGAATGTTTTTTCTTGATCTTTTTGCAACCCGATGAGTGCATCTTCGAATCCTGGGACAGTTTGTTTACTGCCTATCACTAGATTTAATTCCCCTTCATCAAACTGCCCTTCTTCTACTGATCCACGGTAATGAATAGTAACTTGATCACCAGTTACTGTTATCAGTTCAGTACATGAACCAAGCTCTTGAAAGCAAAATAAAGCTAATACAAATGATATAAATGATTTCATGATTAATTTATAGTTTTGAGATATTGTGTAGTTTTTTTTATACAGTCCTTTATTAATAATTCATTTTCTGAATATTTGTCAAGATATTTATATTGATTTATTATTTGTAGTATTTCGACTTTAAAAGTATTTTCTAATTTAATCTCTTGAGACTCTATTGGAATTAGAAATAGCCCTCCATTGTTTTGAAGAAAAAGACAGAAATAATCTTGTTGTATTTGCACTAGATATGTTGCAGAAGTTGGTAATATAATATTTTTATCTTTTGTAATGGATGCAAATACTGCATGTTGGTTAACAGATTTGAAAGTGTTAAAAGCCTCAATATTGTTTGGATTTGAAATCTTACAATCTACGGCATATCTTTTACTAGTAAACTCAGAAAATAGATTCACACAGCCAATTTGTAAAAACTTTCTAAGAACAGATGATGAAACGATAGAGCCATCAATGAAAATTTGGTTAATTGCATTATACTCAAATCCATAGTGCCTTTTTAATCTATTTAAAGTTTCAATATTGCCATGTCTATTATGGCCAAACCTAAAGTTATAGCCAGTTGTGATAGACTTAATTTTAAATTTCTGACATAAATGATTTACAAACTCCTCTGCAGTGGTTTTAGCAAAGTCTGAGGTGAAATCTATGATAAAAACCTCATCAACACCCACCTCTTTTATCATCGAAATTTTTTCTTCTAATGACAGGATTGCATTGAATTGTTGTTGCATTAAAACTTTGTTAGGATGTGGCCAAAAAGTAAATACAGCACTCTTACAATTGAAATGCTGTGCTTTAATCTTAGCAGTATCAATTACACATCTATGTCCTAAATGCATACCATCAAAGTTGCCTAATGCTATTGCATACTCATAGTTGTCAGTAAGCTGCAGTAGGTTTTGATTTAAAAAATCCATTTATGTGTGAATTGCATTCTTATGAGATGCTAATGCTGACTCATGAAGCATTTCTGAAAGGGTTGGATGTGGGAAGATTGAGTTTATAATATCAATATCAGTTAGCTCACTCGATTTAGCTATAGCAAAATTACTTATTAGCTCTGTCACTTCAGCACCAATCATATGCACTCCAAGAATCTCCCCTGTTTTTTTATCAAAAATGGTTTTTATCATACCTTGCGGCTCACCTATTGCTATCGCCTTACCATTACCAATGAATGGGAATCTACCTATATTTATTTCATATCCTCCACTTATAGCAGCCTTTTCAGTCATACCAATACTGGCCATTTGAGGTCTTGAATAAACGCAGCCAGGTATATTCTTTTTATTGATTGGATGTGCACCTGGGAGATTAGCGATCTTTTCAACACACACTATAGCCTCATGACTTGCTTTATGTGCTAAGAATGGTGGTTGCGTTATATCACCTATAGCATAAATACCTTGCTCAGCCGTCTCCATCCACTCATTTGTGATGACATGTCCAGACTCAGTCAGCTGTATTTTTGTATTTTCAACTCCTATATTTTCTGTATTTGGTATTACACCTGCGGCTGAAATGACTTTATCGCACTCTAGCATTTGATTGTTTATTGAAATATAAACTTTTTCGTTATTTATTTTAAATGAATCTATTGTAGCGTCTGTAATGATTTTTATACCCATTTTCTCAAACTCTTTCCTTGCAAGACTAGAGATTTCTTCATCTTCTGACATTAGAATTCTAGGTGCAGCTTCAACTACAGTGACATTACTTCCCATATCATTGTAAAAACTGGCATATTCAATACCTATAGCCCCAGCACCTATTACTATAAGATTCTGTGGTATTTCCAATGGAACCATAGCATCTCTATAATCCCAAACAAATTTGTTATCTATTGGTACATTCGTTAAGATTCTAGCACGTGAACCAGTTGCGAGTATGATGTGTTTACCAGCTAATT
>CAMCJK010000002.1 GCA_945875075.1 Candidatus Fokinia solitaria
TCCAATGTTTGGTTGGCGCTCTTCATTCTAGCCTTGGCTGGTGGCGCTGACATGATTAGCGGTATTTTTCGTGCAACTATTTGGAACCAAACAATTCCCGACCATTTACGAGGACGTTTAGCGGGGATAGAAATGATTGGATATACCAGTGGGCCATTATTAGGCAATATGCAGGCAGGTATGCTCGCTGCTGCCATTGGAACGCATAATACCATTATGCTCGGTGGCGCATTATGTATTGCAGGTGTAGGGATTTGCGCAAGTTTTTGACCTAAATTTCTTCGTTATAATGCCTCTATTCATAACAAAAAACTGTAATCCGCTGGAGACGAAATGGCCACCGTTATTAAAACAGAAAGGCTTATTTTATTGACGTTTTATGAAAATATTCTGAGGTTTATAATGTGCAATGGAATCAAGCTCAAATCTTTTGAATGAAATGAGCTGGTAGTAATTTACTTTTTATCTTGAGCTTTTATAGGGGCTTTTGCATCAGCTTTCTGAGGCTCAGCTGCTGGTGCTTTATTCACTTCATCAGTCTCGAATTTGACTTCAACAGAAGGCATTGTTTTATTGACTTCATCAAGAATAGTGTCAGTGATGTCCAAAGATTTGTCTGAATATATTATAGCTCCCTTCTCTATAACCATTTGATAGCCTTTACTCTGAGCTTGTGCTTTTACAATCTCTGATGTTTTATCAACAAGAATCTGAGTAGCATTTCTATATGCATCTTCTAGAGCTGTGTGTTGACCATATGATCTTTTTTGGAGCTCTGCCACTTCTTTGCTAATCTCATCATTTTTCTTATCTATAGCATCTTGTGATAGCGCATTTTTCTTAGTTTCAAGTTCTTGGTACTTTCTCTTTAATTCAGATTCAGATTTTTGGATTTCATCTCTGAATTGTTCATTTTTCTTCTGGACTTGCTTTAAAATATCGTTATGCGCTGTTGAGCTTTCTATTATTCTTCTTGTTTCTACAACAGTGATTTTTTGCTCATCAGCATATGTGAGAGTTGTAAATGATACTGCGAGTATTCCTAGCATGCAATATAGCTTAAAGGTTTTTTTGGAAAACATAACTGTATATATAATAAGATTGATTAAATGTCATACAAATAAAGATAAACATTTAGATTTCAACTGTCAAGAAGATTTATCTTAATCATTGCTATGATATAAACACTATGTTATATTAATCACGATTGTGGTTGACTTCCCTTAATTAAAAATTTCTTCTAAGAGAATCAATCATTTTTTCCATTTTTTCTTTGTGCTCAGAAAGAAATGCAGGTTTTTAATTTAAGTGGTTGAGTATTTTACAATTGATACTACTTTTAGTGTCCCTTAAGTAAAAAGAAAGATTCATGGAGAAGCATTGGTATATGAAATTAAAAAAACATGACGACCCCTGGAGATATAGATAGTAAAAATCAGCGTAAAGTCCTTACAGTAAAAGGTTCAATTAGAGACCCTAATGCTGAAAAAAATACTTTAACAATAAAAAAAACGCAGCCTCCAAAGGTTTCAACATATCATGGCAGTACTGTTATTGTTATCAATAAAAAAGCCTCAGTTGCTTCACCTGATCAACAAAAACTTGGTACTCTTACAGCAGAAGAAAAAAACAGCAGATTAAATGCCTTAAAGGTCTCTAAAGAAACATTCGCACCAGAAGATCCTCAAAATGAGGTTTTTGAAAAAAGTGATAATCAGCAGAGCTTTACATTTGACAAACTTGATAAGCGTAAGATCAAAGAAATTGTTTCTAAACCAAAGAGTTCAGTAGAAAAAGATGTAGTACAAGATGTTCAGGTTAAAGTCGTAGAAGAAAAGCCTCAGGTAGTCAAACAGAAGCAAGGAATTACAAAGCAAAGATATATTAAGGTCTTACCAGATGTTGACTTCAATTCTGACACTAAAAAGAAATTCAAAGATTTGAATGTACGAGATAAAAAAGAAGTACCTCAAGAAGAGATTAAAGTTTTAGCTCCTGAAGTCACAAAAACAATTACTGCCGCATCAAACATCAAACAAATCGAGTCTAATAAGAAAAAGATTACCCACTCGAAGAATAAAAACATTACTGATGATGAACCAGTCAATGTTTCTTCACATAAGAATAAGCCTAAAGTACACTTAAAAATATCAGCTGCTCATATAGCAAAGATAGAAAGTGGCGATACTGACAGTCTTTTTAGATCTAATTTCATTAGAAGAAAGAAAAAAAATAAAACATCAAATACTGTTCAAGAAAAGGTCTTGAGAGATATTATAATTTCTGGTCCACTAACTGTAAGCGATCTTGCTAGTAAAATCTCTGAAAAAGGAGCTACAGTAGTTAAAGCTCTGATGAAACTAGGTGTTATAGCTACTATAAATCAAGTTATAGATCCAGATACTGCAGAGCTTATAGCAACAGACCTTGGGCATAGAGTTCAAAGAACTACTGAAGATAATGTCATTAAAAACTTGATTGGTGAGTATAATACAGTTGATTCAAAGCTTGAAAAACGCCCTCCTGTAGTCACTATTATGGGACACGTAGATCATGGTAAGACATCTCTCTTAGACTCTCTTAGAAAAACTGATGTTGCAGCTGGAGAGCATGGTGGCATCACTCAACACATAGGCGCTTATGAAGTACATTTGCCAGATGGGCAGTCAATAACATTTCTTGACACTCCAGGACATGAAGCCTTTTCAGCTATGAGGATGCGTGGGGCAAAAGTAACTGATATTATAGTTCTTGTTGTGGCAGGAGATGACGGTATTAAAGCACAAACAATTGAGGCTATAAGTCATGCAAAAGCTGCAAAAGTACCGATAATAGTCGCAGTCAATAAAATGGATAAGCAGGGTGCCAACTTTGATCTTGTGAAACAATCTTTACTGCAGCACGATATAATTCCTGACGACTTTGGTGGTGATGTGATGGTCATAGGTATTTCAGCTCTAACTGGATTAGGGCTTGATAATTTGATAGAAGCAATTTTATTACAAGCCGATCTATTGGATTTAAAATCACCTGCCCTCGGAAGAGCAAGAGGCTACATAATAGAAGCAAGACTAGATAAAATCAAAGGCTTTACTGCCTCTCTTCTAGTCCAGAGTGGTGAATTGAAAATTGGCGATATAATTGTTGCTGGACATGTATTTGGGCGGATTAGAACAATTTGTAATGATAAAGGTAAAGCAATCAAAATAGCTGGCCCTTCAATGCCTGTAGAAATAACTGGATTGGATAGTGTACCTATTGCAGGTGATGAATTCATTGTAATGCAAAATGAAAAGTCAGCAAAGGAGCTTGTTGAAATGCTACAACTGAAAGTCACTGAACAAAAACTACTAGGGAAAACTGGTAAACCAAAAACTCTACAGGAGCTATTTGTACAAAGCCATGATAATATAAAGGAAATACCTATTATAATAAAGGCAGACGTACATGGGTCAGCTGAAGCTATTTTACATAGTCTAAACAAAATTATACATCCAGAAGTAAAAGTAAATATATTGCATTATGGAGCTGGTAGTATAAATGAATCAGATGTAATGCTTGCTGCTGCCTCTAAATCATTAATAGTGGGTTTCAATGTTAGGCCTAATGTTAATGCTAAAGATATGGCAGCTAGAACAGGTGTGGAAATGAAATTTTATTCAGTAATATACCACCTAATAGATGATGTTAAAGCTATTATATCAAATGCATTGGCTCCTATTGAAAGAGAGATTATTATAGGATTAGCTGAAATCAGAAAGGTTTTTGAAACAAGTAAGTTTGGTAAAATTTCTGGTTGCTATGTGAAAGAAGGTATCGTAAAGAGAAATTGCTCTATCAGAGTTATACGTGATAGTGCAGTTGTACACACTGGCTCAATTCAATCTCTAAAGCGTCAAAAAGATGATATAAAAGAGGTTAAAGAGGGTTTTGAATGCGGTATTACTCTTGCGAATTATGATGATGTGAGAGTTGGTGATCATATTGAATCATTTGAAGTGGTCAGTGAAAAGAAAACATTGTAGAGGTGCAAAACTTATTTATAATCATATTGAAATATATACAACCTTTAGACATTATAGATCAAAACAGAGCAGAGCATATAAAATTTCTCGATCAATATTATGAAAGTAATATCTTCATTGCTTCAGGTAGACAGGTGACAAATGATGGAGGAGTTATAATTGCAACTTCTGAAAAGATAAATACACTTCAGGAAATTATCAAACTTGATCCCTTCTACAAAAAAAATCTTGCCGAATATGAGATCTACGAATTTACACCATCAAAATATAACATAATTTTAAAAGATATCATAAATAAATGAATTCAAAATATCGTTATGGAGTTGGGGCAATGATTTTAAATAATGATAAGAAAGTCTTTGTTGCAAGGAGGATAGATTATTCATCTGGCTTACAAATGCCACAAGGAGGGACTGAAAAAGACGAAGACCTTGAAGCAAGCCTATATAGAGAATTGAAAGAAGAGATTGGAACAAATCAAGTAAATATTATACAGAAAATTTCCCACCCATTATATTATAATTTCCCATATTACCTATCAGAGAAAATTTATAAAGGTCACTATATAGGACAAGGGATTCACTGGTTTTTAGTGCACTTCAAAGGCGATGATAAAGATATAAACTTATATACAACAGAAGAGCAGGAGCTTTCAGATTGGCAATGGTCTCATCACTCTAAATTAGTAGATAATGTAGTTGGATTTAAAAAAACTATGTACCATACAGTAGTAGAAATATTTAAAGATAAACTATATCTCTGATTGATAATACTGTAAAAATGCTGAGTTTCAAACAAACTCACCTTATGACTTTCTACCGATATAACAACTACAAATAAGTAGATAGCACTTCTAATGGGTATTTAATCATATGAGTTTTAAACAAATGTTAATAATACCTTGACTTAGATCCAATAAAATCACTGATTGATTACTGGATATATTTACCTATTAGAAATAATTATGATTATATCCGTTATAGCAAAACTTATCTTTTATCCATTTAATAACTCTGGCGTACTTAGACTTAAATCCTCTGGTTGAACTTCTACACAGTTATCATTATCAGCTTTGTTTTCACAGTCATCTGAAATAGCTTTCAGTATACAGCTTTGTATAAATGTTGACTCTCTGTCATGGAAAAGTAGAGATATCCCAGCTATAACCCCATACTGTATCAATTTATTATCTGTAATGTTTTGAGTTATATAATTATCAAATAGATTGATGAATAAACTATGTACAGATAGAGATGACTCTGTAGATTGCTCATCAATTGTGGTTAAATCTTCCTTTATTCGCAATAACACCCCCCATTTTGGGTGATTATTCAAATACTGTAAATCTAAATCATCTAGGTCCTTTCTTATACTGCTGGCTTGCTCCTTTATTATAGCCATTTGCCTCTCCTTTGATAAGCTATTTGATAAGTACGCCAGTCCAGACATTCCAGCGACATATTTAAAAGTCTTTGTAAAATTAAAAAGTTTCATATTTAAAATTATTTTGTTTTAATCAATGAGAAACAATCATACAACAGATATATTAAGGGAATATGAAAAATTGTTGGTCTTCTTATATATTTTAAAAAAAACTTGGGTTGATACATCAACTTCTCGAAATCATCACACATCTAATTTTTATAAGGTTGCAATAAATAACTTAAGATTAAAGCGGGAAAATACACTATATAGCCAGAAAATATAACATCACTGATGAAATGTTGTCCTTGTATAATTCTTATAAATCCAAAAAGACCACCAATGCTTATGCTCAACAATATATATTTTTTTCTTCTTAAATCTGATGCTGGATATAAAAAAGCAAGACTGAATAGTAGAAATCCTATTGCTGCATGCCCTGAAACAAATGATAAACATTTGGCGTTATAAAATGAAGTATTTCTAGTCCATACTTCTGTGAAAGCTGCAGGGCCTCCAAAAATATCAACATACATCGGCCTACATCGCATTATATACCATTTAACAATACGAACCATAGTGATGCTCCCAAACAGTCCAACAACTGAGACATAAATTAATCTTCTCTTCATTCCTATCCCCCAAAAGTTTTTGAACCCATTAACTGTTAATTCTTTGATCCACAACCCCCCTATAACTATTATCCATAGAGCTACGCTGCCGAACTCAATTAAATGATCTATAATTTTAATCAAACTATTTTCACTCATCTGCAATGGGAATCTATTATGATAGAAAAACAAAGATGATATAGTTATATCTATCAGTGGATAAGCTAAAAATAGTGCTATAAAAAATATGAAAGATAAGATAGAAATCCATGGAATGCTGGATAAAATTTGATTCTTATAGTTCAATTGCATTGTTAATCAGTAAATTTTTTATATAAAAGATGTCTAAACCATTTTTGTTTTTTTTTCGAGATGCCCTAGATAAAGGTCTACTATTAGTTCTTGGGACAATAATTGCTATTATACTTTCTAATTCGCACTTAGCAAACATATACCATGCAATTATTAATGCAGATCTTGATATAAACTATGATAGTCAAATCATCAGTATACCAATGCATTTCATTGTAAATGATATATTGATGTCAATATTCTTTCTTATGGTTGGTATTGAAATAAAAAAGGAGATGATATCAGGGCATCTTGCATTAAGATCTCAACGAGTATTGCCAATACTTTGTGCAATATCTGGAGTCATTATACCGCTTATTATATATCTTGCTTTCAATCACAAGATACCTAAAAATGCTGTTGGTTGGGCTATACCAACTGCTACAGACATAGCATTTACAATTGCTATAATGTCGATGTTTTCAAAAAAAATCCCACAATCAGTTAGAGTTTTTGTAACTGCACTTGCAATAATTGATGACCTTATAGCTGTGATAGCAATAGCAATTTTTTATACAGATACAATAAATTCATTTTGCATAGGAGGAATATTGATATGCATTACTATATTATGTATTTTAAATAGGCAGTCTGTTCAAAATTTACAGGCCTATATCTCTATTGGGATTATAATGCTAATTCTCTTTTATTTTTCAGGAATTCATACAACTGTATCGGGTGTTATATTGGGGTTTTGTATTCCGATGCAAGCTGCAGAAAAACTCTTAAAGTTTATTCATAAATTTGTGACATATTTTATCATGCCAATTTTTGCATTTTTTAACTCAGGAATATCTTTAGGTGGCTTTGAATTAAATAATTTTGTAAATCCAGTCATCTCAGGAGTCTTCTTAGGGCTGTTTGTTGGTAAACAAATAGGAATCTTTGGAACCTTCTTTTTGCTAGTAAAATCTAAGATTGCATCAATGCCAAATAGAGCAACTTTTACAGATGCATATATCGCCTCTATTCTATGTGGCATAGGATTTACTATGAGCTTATTTGTAGCATCTTTAGCGTTTAATCAACACAGTCCAGAGCTTGTTGAAGCTAAAGCTGGGATACTTATAGGATCGATTTTATCATGTATATATGGAGCTCTTCTATTGCGTATTAGAAACCCTGTCCAATGATTTTCCATCTACTTATTCTTAGTTGCCATACCGGTAAAAGGCCATAAGATAAGCTTATTAAAACTCATACAGCTAATAAAACGCCTATTAGAAACCCTGTCTAATGATTTCACATCTACTTATTCTTAGTTGCCATACCGGTAAAAGGCCGTAAGATAAGCTTATTAAAACTTATACAGCTAATAAATCCGTATTAGAAACCCTGTCTAATGATTTTCCATCTACTTATTCTTAATTGCCATACCGGTAAAAGGCCATAAGATAAGCTTATTTAAAACTCATACAGCTAATAAATCCGTATTAGAAATAGCATCCAATGATTTTCCATCTACTTATTCTTAGTTGCCATACCGGTAAAAGGCCATAAGATAAGTTTATTTAAAACTTATACAGCTAATAAATCCGATGATAAGGACTAAGTTGATACTAGTGTGATTAAAAAAAATGTAGTATTATCACTATATAATCTTTTATTCAAAATAAATATTTTATGCCAATTCAGCTACTAATGCCAGCTCTATCACCTACAATGACAGAAGGAACGCTGGGAAAGTGGATAAAAAAAGAAGGTGATATTGTAAACCCAGGAGATGTTATAGCAGAAATTGAAACTGATAAAGCTACGATGGAGTTTGAAGCAGTTGATAGTGGTGTGATTGCTAAAATCTTAGTACCTGAAAATTCTCATGGAGTCAAAGTAAACTCAGTTATAGCTATCCTTGCAGAAGAAGGTGAGGATATACAAGAATGTGTGAATTCATATAAACCAACTATAGATATACCTGTAGAGGCACCAAAAACACCTACTGCAAATAAAGATGATAAAAGAGTGTTTGCCTCACCATTAGCTAAGAAAATCGCTTCTCAGAGTGATATTGATTTATCTCAAATAGCTGGCAGCGGTCCATATGGTAGAATTGTCAAAAGCGATGTATTAGGAGTAAAACAAGCACCTGTACAAACACAAGTCGATAAAATACCTCATAACAAAATCGATAAAACACCTCATAACATAGTCACTACAGAATCTCATCCAGTAGAGCTTAGTATTATGAGGAAAGTCATAGCACAAAGACTAGTCGAGTCTAAAACAACTATCCCACACTTTTATTTGATGGTTGATTGTAATGTAACAAAACTAGTTAAGTTGAGAGAGGAAATAAATAATAATTTCGCACAACTATCTTCTCAAAAGAAAATATCTGTAAATGATATGATATTGAGGGCTACAGGTCTATCACTTAATATGACGCCAAGTGTTAATGCATCTTGGGCGAATGATAAAATTATTCAACATAATAGCGTTGATATATCTGTTGCAGTTGCATTAGATGATGGTTTGATAACACCTATCGTACGGAATGCTGATCATAAGTCATTAAGTACAATATCAGATGAAGTTAAATCTCTCGTAAAAAAAGCAAAAGACGGTAAATTAAAACCAGAGGAATTTCAAGGAGGTAGTATAAGCATATCTAACTTAGGAATGTATTCAATAGACTCATTCTTAGCTATCATCAATCCACCACAATCTTGTATAATATCAGTTGGGGGAATTAGTAAAAAACCAGTCGTAGTCAATGATGAAATTATAATTGCAAGCATCATGACAATAGGTGTCTCATGTGATCATAGAGTTATTGATGGGGCACTCGCAGCAGAGTTCATAAATAAAATCAAGGGATACCTCGAGAATCCCTTATCTTTAGTTTAATAAAATATGCACTAAATATGCACTCAGATGTATTTTAATGCATTTATACATAAAACATTTGAGCATTTGCATAAAAAATCAGCAATAAAACATCTGATGCAGTTTAAATAGGCCTTATTATAAGAGTGGTTTATCCATACTATTAATTGACTCGCTTTCAGATGTTACTTTTTGACTCCATGTGGCCTCTGGTGTACTATTATTATCTCTGATAGATAGAGTATAATTTCTATCAAGCTGCGATACAAATGACTCGCTTTCATGTTCTGAATCCAAGATTTTTATACTCGCGCTCCTAAATCTCACTATAGATTTACCTACTGTTTCTTGCGGGGTTTCCATATATAGTTTTAGTATACGTTTAGTAGTATTTTCCACTACACTTGCAATAAATTTTTCAGCAATTGCTTCAAGATCCACTACTTCAAATTCTGACTTTAATATGAAGCCACCGATATGTTTCTCATTATTTACTGGTTTTGCAAAAGCATTGCCTATAATAATCTCTTTGTTTATAATAACCCAATTATATTTGTTTGAGCCTTTTGTATGTATTACGCTATAGCTATCACCATATAATGACTTTACGAGAAAATTGATATCTTTTTCCGTACCTAGTCGCAAAAAGATATCATCATTTATAATAATTCTATTGCTAGTATTTTCTTGAGATGGATTCATATATATATTAAATAAATGATTGGGTACTAAAAGATAATTTTATTAAATTTATTTCTCAATTTAAAATATAAAGACTCCAATTTAAAATCAAAGCAAAGGTAATCCATAACAAATATGATATAAAAAGCATAAAAATTACCTTCTGACTTCTTACAAAGAAAATCAAAATCAGTAGAATTATCCAAAGACAAATTATATCATATAAAGCTAAATCAATCCTTTGTAAGAAAAAAAACAGTGGAGATCAAATAAGATTGAGAATAAATTGTAATATAAAAATCCTTAAGAGGATTTTATCCTTTGATTTCCCAATGCTAATCATAATATATATGATACTCCAGATAGGCTCAAAACCCATCTAGGAGGATTAAAGGTTGGTTTGTTTAAATTCCCAACTCCAGCACTTACTATATATCCAGAAAGCATTCCAAGTGCAATACAAATTACACTTCCTAGCATTTCAAATTTTTGGTTCTTTATAAATTGTTGCATGTCTTGTACAACTTTATATAAAGCATTGTCATCTCTAATCTCTATAAACCTTTTATCAGGATACTTTTGCTTTAGTGATAATATCGTATATTTTACAGGCTCTTCAAATTACCATATGTATTTTAATAGTGCAAACTTAATGGTACTGCTACAACACTCTGCTCTATCTTCAATCTGCTTATCTTTATGGAAAGATCGCTTAAAAATCCTCCAGTAGCAGATATATCTCGGATAATTAAAATATAAAATTACATCAGCATTACTGTATCTCATCTCAAGTGATTTGATGGCATTACTATCTATGATTCAACTATCACTTTTTATAAAAGATTCCTGTATATCTAAAAACTCATTATAATCTCTTTCCACCCAATTTTCTTTAAAAAAAATACTTATCAAGATGATATGGGGGTATGTTGAGTATTTTTGCTATGAGTAGTGCAAAAGTTGATTTGCCACTACCATACCTGCCGAAGATCATAATCTTTTGCATTCTAAGCAATCGCCACTAACTGTTTAATAAGACTTTTCAGATTTTCATTTCTCACTGCATTAGAGATAGGTGACTGTAACTCATTAGCAATTTGATAAAAAATCTTATTTCTTACAGCATTTTTATCATTTTTTTGAAATCTTGGCTTGAAATCTAAAAACATATTTTGTAGTAAGTCCATCTGGTTATTGCTGAAGTATGCAATACTTTGTTTAAGTAACTTCTCATTATCACTTTCTGTTAACAGTTGATTTTTATTATGTCTAATTGAATACAAATATGGCTCTGAATTATCATTAAACTCTGGCCAATTTTTTAAGTTAAAAAATGCTTTGGATCTCAATTCATCTGCTTTATTACTACTGTCTCCATATAGTAATGCAATTGCATCCATATATTGACCACTATCAATAATACTCTTTATATATAGATATTTTCTTTCATTAATGATTGGGTTTGTATGATTAAATGGCAATGCTGTGAACTGTTCAATCGATTCTTCTGCCTTTTCCCAATCATTCATACTGTCATAAACTCTTACTAGATCATTTATAACTTTCTCTTTTGTAAATCCAATTAATCTGTTTTTTATCTGATATTCCATAACTTTAATTACCTGATCTAGTAAGTTGAGATCTAGCATATATGAGGTTGTTTGTAATATAATATTGTCACCTACATCACCAAGTGGAATCAGATCTTTAAACTCATAAAAGAAAGCTAACTTAGACAAGCTTGAATCATTAGTTGTGTTGAAATAGTCTACAAAAGCCTTACTTGCCCTAGCAATAGATACAAATCCATCATAGGTTTGGTTATAAGATTTGGATATTAGCTTCCAAACCCTTATTGCACCAGTTATATCATTCATATTATAATAGGTTGTAGCTAGCTCTGACAAAACATTTCTTTCAAAATTATCTCCACGCCATATGGTTGAAATACTTTGTAGCTCATTAATATAGTGGATTTGAGAAATTTCTGATGCTTTGTGCATTAATTTAGTCAGCTCAAATCTACAATGTGAATAAAGATATTGATCTACAATATTACTTGCACAATCTGAAAGCTTTGTTATTGCAGATTTATCTTCACCTAGTGCTGCAAAAATTTTTCCATAGTAATACTTCAATAAGTCAAGATCTTTAGGCGGTAATGACCTTACAGATAATGCATTTGCTACATCTTGGAGGGCATTATGTTTGTCTAGTATGATTCCCAAATCCAATACCTTAAAACATATCAAATTAAAGATCTCTTCATTATATGATGATAGAAAGTTCCTTTTGTTTTTTTTAATTTTACTTATAACTCTCATCATTGTGCCATCAAGATAATCTGACTTATAGGCTTTTTTATTTTCAATTTTGTATGCTATCTCACATAGATTAATCCAAAACCTCATCTCAGATCGCTTCTGAGTTGGCACATTATTTAAATCTATTGAATTTATCATATCATATGCGGCATTGACTTCATCACATATCAAATATATAGCTGCGATAGCCATTCTCACCTGAGAATCCATCTCTATGATATCACTATATCGATATACAAATTCGATCATAGTCTTAGCTTCAAGATACCACTTATTAGCTAAAAAAAACATTGCAAGATTCAAGAAGTTGTGCCCCTTCGTTTTATCATCATAAGAATGATTAATTTCATTGTTTATTTTATTAAGATTACTATTAAAATCCTCTGGTAGGACTTTATATTGTTTCAAATCTAAAATTATATCTTCATTACTAAAAAATTGAGATTTTATATTGTCCCAAGAGCTTTCTCCTGAAATATTAAGATATGTAGCGCTAGAAACAATTGCATTTTTATCTTTGAAAGACACTTTCAGAGAATCATTTAGAGGATTAATTACAACACCTGCAAATGACTCCATAATAGAAAAATCAACAAATGTATATTTACTATTTTTTCCAATCATTGGCTCAGGAATTGTTATAATGCTATCTCCAAAAAATGGGTCGATAAATGATATAATATTACCTTGTTGAACATTTAGTGCTATATTGACTGTATTAGATATATGATCGAGTTTCTTAATGATATTACGCACCAATGGAACTTCAGCTGCAAGCACTGTATTATTATATGGGGTGATTTTTATAACCCAATTTTCTTCTTCTTTATTTGATGTTATTTCAAAATTTTCTGGATTATTAATCTCAACATAAGCAATTGCTGCATTATTGTTTGTCTTAAGTTGTTTAAAGTCTTTTAAAACATCAGCTTGACTATAATCAATCTCATTGAGGCTAAGTGTTATAACCTTATCAAAGACAAACCATAGCTTATTACTACGTAAGAAAATTGCTGCATTAAGAGGTGTTTCAGAATTGAATTTTATCTCATATGTACCGTTTGAGTTTTCTACATCCACATGCATTGTCTGAGCAAATGCAATGTTGAAATGACATTGAATAGATAAGAAAAATAATAATAGTAGAAGGTATGGCTTACTCATATAATGGTACTTTTTTAATATCAAACTAAAGATAACAGAAAAGTACTTTTTATCAAGATTTTAATATCGATCAATCATCGACACTAGCTTCCCTTAAAATAAAATCATAACTCCGTAATTTCTCTATATCCATTGCAGTGACTATAGCTGCAAGTACAGATGTAACCTTTGCTATTTCTAATAATGACTCTGCAATCACGCCTTTTGTAGTGAGCTTATTTTCATGTACTTTAATACAATATTGACATTTATTAAGTATAGAAACTGCAAGGCAACACATTTCAAAGATTTTCATATCTATACCTATATTATTCATTGAAGTCATTACAAGGCCAGAATTCATTTTGCATATCTCTTTATTCCCTGACATATCTTTGAAATTATAAAGTATATTATTCATTGACATCATGACTGCTGCAACTTTACATGCATTTGCACTTGCATCTTCTAGTATAATCTTGGCATCAGCTCTTATGTTATTCAATACATGCTCATGCCCTAATGCATAACCAACTGTCAAAGCAACTGAATATAGCTCATCTTGCGCTAAATATTGATTGGTATCTTGAAGGAAAATTTTTTCCAGATTGTCTTTAATATCAACAGCATAAACTGGTAATTTTTTCATAAGAGACATTATACTATGTGCCATTTTCTATTATTTTTTGTTTTTTGTATTAATGCTATCATCCAGAATATGATTTGCAAGACTAAAATTGGATTTAAATATGTAAGTACAGTACTAATGTCAAGAAATTTCATACTGAGATTTTTCATAATAAAATTTAAGGATGATAAAAGAAGTCCAGACTGTATCATAATAACAATACTTTTTGAATCTTTTCCTCTTACATAATTACTATAATATAAACACCACTCCAACCTCAAACATAAGATTGTAAAGATTATTGAATAAAGGGGCCACATAATCCTTTGATGTAAGGCAATTTTAACCTTTTTAAAGAAATTACCATCATTAGTATCTTTTAAATTGATCATTTCTAAAAGATTCATTTCATAGGGATCCTGAGTTTTATTTATAATCTCAACATTAGATTGCACAACAAGTGAATATGAATCAAAGTATAAAAAACTGCTATGATGATGATCTATTTGATGATATGAACCATTACGTAAAACTACCACTATTTCAGAGCCATATAGCTTAATACTACCTTCTGCAGCAAAAAATACCCTTGTAACTTCTTTATCCCTTGTATCTACAATAAAAATACCATCAAACACATCAATCCCCCTTGTTTTGTCAACATATATTGCAAGGTCTGGTATACGTGTATTGATTATACCTGTCTCAAAAAATTTTGTTAGATGTTTTTGCTTTAAATCCCACTGTAGGCTTTTGAATTCTTTATAAGAAGATGGCAAAACACACACACAAACTATGTAATGAAATATTACAACTAAAGCAGCAGTTGTATAAAAGCTTTTATAAATTTGTTTAGTACTTAATCCAAGTGTCTGTAAAGATAAAATATAATTATCTTTCCTATACTTATATAATAGACAGACTACAGCAATAAAGAATGCAAATGGTGTGATATAAAATATAATGAAAGGCAGAGAATATAAGGATAATTTCAGTATATCAAAATATAATTCTGTTGAACTTATACCAATTATTAAAATAGCATTAATTTGAATAATTGAAGTAATTAAAGTCAGTCCTAAGCATGCAATTATAAAATACTTACCCAGAGATATAGATATATCTTTAAAATAGATTGGTACATACATTTTAGACATTAGTATTACTTTTTAACATAAAAAACACTACTAATTGAAAAACTATCTTCAGACTGTAAAATAAAATCGAAATTGAAATACTTTTGAGTGGCATTTTTAAAATCTTCATATGGCTCTAAAACAAAAACTTGAGACTCAAATGACTCTCCTGGCTTAAGAGCTAAACACTGCTGCTTTTCATAGTTACTACCTAAAGCTTGCACATTCAATAAAGCATTTGGCAATCCTTTTATAGATAAGCACAAATTATTTTGAGGTTTAGGAATCTTATTTAAAATATAAATATTATAGGTATTTCTAATATTTCTGTCTGATGTGAGTGTAAATAATTGTAAATTTTCTTTATCAACTTGAAATGTTATAGGTTTTTTAAAGATTAGAGTTCCCATGAGGGTACATAATGCAATTAAAAAAACTCCACAATATAAAATAACCTTATGGCTTAAAACCATTTTTGTTACTGTATTTTTAGAATGTTGCCAATTTTCCTGCAATATCTTAGAAGCATTTGCACTTGTATATTCTATTAATCCTCTGGGCTTTTCAAGCTTTGACATAACTTCATCGCAAGCATCTACACACAATCCACAGCCAATACATGGCATCTGAAGACCATTCCTTATATCTATACCCATTGGACATGCAACAACACATTTATAACAATTTATGCAGTCACCACTATTCTCATCTTTCCCGCGAGGTTCACCTCTCCAATCATGGTAAGTCACAAGTATTGTATCATTGTCAATTAAACCAGACTGGAACCTTCCATAAGGACACATATAAACACAAACTTTTTCCCTAAGAAACCCTGCAAATACATAGGTGGTAAAAGTTAGCGTTAATAGCCATAGCAGCCCATTTGATGTTACTTTGAAGTTCAAAACATCAACTGAAAGCAATTTCACATCATAAAAGTATCCAACCCAGCCAAAGCCGAATAGGAAGCTCAGAACAATCCATACAATATGGGTCAGAGATTTTTTTATGAATTTCTCAGATGACATTTCTTCTGCGTCAAGTTTGATCCTTGCATTTCTATCACCTTGCAACACTCTTTCAACCATCATAAAGACATCAACCATAGTTGTATGCGGACATGTATAGCCACACCAGACCCTCCCAAAAAGAGTTGTACAAATAAATAATCCAATCGCACCTAGGATGAGAAGAAAAGTTAGATAATATAGCTCATCTGGCCATATTATAATCCCAAATAAATAAGCTTTTCTTTCTGGTAGGTCTATAAGAATTGCTTGGTTTGGCATTCCATATCCTCTTTCATATGTAACCCATGCCCCACCCATGTAAATGAATAGTAAAAGAGATGCTACTATATCTTTGATCGCTCTGTATTTTCCGTTGAATCTTTGAGGATATATAGCAGTACTCATTGCTTAAAAGGAATTGTGATTTTCAATAATTCTATCACAAATTACTCTTATATAGAAATTTTATAGTTCTAATTCTATATACATACCATAAGTATCGGTGCACTTCATCTCAACAGTTTTATAATCCCATTCATATAAATCTGCTATTTTTTCAGCAACAAATGCGCTGCATGCAGGTACAAGAGATAAATATTGATCATATTTGAAGTTTGTAAGATAGTCTACTGTAACCAAGCCAATTGCTAAAACTTTAGCTCCAGTATCTATATAATTGAATTCCTTTTGCTTCAAAGAACAATTTCCCATATTCTCTTGTGTGGGAGAAAAAAAGACTTTTTTAGGAGATATTAATTCTTTTTGAGAATAACCTTTATTGAGAGCCATGTCTATGACGCTAGCTACAGCTATAGCTGGAAGTGCATTATTTATTGCTGCTTTATTTATTAAAGCATATACAACATTTAATCCGAGGCCTATGACTGTATTTCTATATATTGTTGACATAAACTTTTTAATTATTTTATTGTTTAGAAACCCAACATAACATACAAATATTAAGAAAATATTAACTTCAAATACTTTTTTAACTACAATTCTAGCTCTACATGATTCTGATCAATCTCAGCTGGTTTATCATCATATAAAGTAACTGCTGTTTCCACAGCGAACACACTTAAAAGTGGAATTAATACTATAGCGTTATGATTATGTAAATAATTTGCCCATCCATGTTCCCAACCAGCAATGCCTAGGCCAATTGATAAAAGTTTCGCGCCGAAATCTGTATAATCATATATCTTTTGCTTAAATGTAGTTTCCTCCTCTACTCCAGAAAAAAAGAAGTAATTTTTATGATTGTAGTATAAATCCTATAGCATTAATGAAACCCATTCCACTATACAACTTTGTTTGCGCATCAATTGTGTATAAAAAATCTAAGCATGACTTACTTAAATAAATATCACCTGATAATTCACTTAATATGATACTTAATAGTGTATTTTATATATTGTTTACATAAACTTTTTAATTATTTTATTTTTTAGAAATTCAACATAACATACAAATATTAAGGAAATATTATCTACAAGGGTATTTTTAACTTTATAGTTCAGCTCTAGATGTAAGATAGTAGTAAGAATAACATTTGTGTGACTGGTAATGTTAAAGAATATACAAGTGAAAAATGGTTTGCTATCCCACTTGTACCTAAAATGTCAAATTTTATATTTATAATATAAATCTCTGAATGTCTAAAATTGGGTTTATAATACTTGCAAGCTGCTGCTGTACATATTTTTTATCTATTACTATTTTTTTGGCTGCATTATCAGAGCCATTAAAACTAATATCTTCAAATACTTTTTCAATCACAGCTTGTAGCCTTCTAGCTCCAATGTTTGCAACTTTATCATTCAGCTCTATAGCAATTTTTGCAACCTCCCTGATTCCACAATCTGCAAATTCTATATTGATACCTTCAACTTCCAAGAGCGCCTTATATTGTTTTGGCAAGCTATATTCTCTTTCAGTTAGAATTTTAAACATATCATCTTCATTCAATGATTTTAATTCTACTTTTACAGGCAATCTACCTTGTAATTCAGGCAATAGATCAGATGGTTTAGATATATGGAAAGCACCAGATGCTATAAATAGTATATGATTTGTTTTTACTGACCCATATTTTGTATTTATTACAGTACCTTCTATCAGAGGCAATAGGTCCCTTTGAACACCTTCTCTACTTACTTCCCCCCTACTACTACCACTTGACCTACTAGCTATTTTATCTATTTCATCTATGAATACTATGCCATTTTCCTCCACATCTTGAAGTGATGTTTTAATTATTTTTTCTTCATTCAAAACTTTATCAGATTCTTCTTGTAAAATGCTTTGATATGCTTCTGGGGCTTTCATCCTAGATATTTTTGTTTTCTGGCCACCGAAAGCTTTCCCGAGCATATCACCTATATTGAATACACCTAGCTGTGCACCAGGTACATCCATTGTTTGCATCATATTATTTGTGTTTTCCTTAAGGGAGATTTCAAGCTCAACGTCATTTAGCTCTCCATTTCTAAACTTTTCTCTAAATTTATTTTTAGTTTCATCGCTAGCATTTGCTCCAACTACTTCTTGGATAAGTCTATCTTCTGCAATTATACTGACTTGTGATAAAACTTCAGCGCGCATTCTTTCTCTCACCTGGTTGATTGCTATATCAACTAAATCTCTGATGATTGAATCGACATCACGTCCTATATATCCAACCTCAGTGAACTTAGTTGCTTCTACTTTTATAAAAGGTGAGCTAGTTAACTTTGCTAGTCTTCTTGATATTTCTGTTTTACCAACACCTGTAGGTCCAACCATTAAAATGTTATGTGGCAATATTTCATCTCTCATTGCTAACTCTACTCTCTGCCTCCTATATCTATTTCTTAATGCAATAGCGACAGCTTTTTTAGCATCATTTTGTCCAATGATAAATCTATCTAATTCAGCTACAATTTCTTTTGGGTTTAAGTTTGACATTTATCCTCCAAATACAGTTCCTAAAAATAATATAAACAAGAAAATAGTGCTTTTTTTAAAATGTTCAGCACATGATTTTGGATCACTTATATCACATGATTCAAGACTATTGTAGAGGACATACAAAGCTGCAGCAAGACCAAAGAAAAATGAACTATTTAAATTCATGCTCAGACCACTAATACCTATACAAGATACTGCAATTCTATATATTTTCCATACGGCAACTTTGATATCTTGTCCTTTGAGCTTCAGTAAAGTAGCAAATGATTTCACTCCAGCTTTTAAGTCCTCTTCTAAGTCTTGACATGCATATATTGTGTCATATCCAAAAGTAAAAATTGCAAATCCAATATAAAGCATCATAAGCTGAAAATAGTTTTGATGATTAACAGTCAGCCATGCCATAAGTACACCAATATTGAATGTCAGTCCTAGAATGATTTGTGGCAAGTGTGTGAATCTTTTTGCAAATGGATATAGCATTGTCATTAAGGCTCCAATCATACCAATAATAAAGACATTTGTAGGTAAAGTTAATAATATACTGAAAGCCAAACCTGACATTATCAAAACAACACTAATAGCCTCAGAGACCTTCATTTCACCAGATGCCAGTGGTCTATTTTTAGTTCTAGTAATTTCCCTATCAATCTTCATATCAGCAATGTCATTTAATACACAGCCTAAACTTCGCATAATAAAACTACCAACTGCAAAAACCAAACACAATAAAACTCTAGACATCAAATTTGTAGACTGATCTGCAATCCATATTGCACACCATGTTGGTAAAAACAGCATTGGATAAACATAGAAGCTATCCATTCTGATCAATCTGCCATACTTTGTTTGGGAGTATCTTGAGTATATCTTTTGCATGGGGGCGCTTTTTTTAATGCAAAATTGAGCTATATTTATGATGGTTTTCTTTACTTTATTTAAAAACAAAGGGGATTTTTTTTTCATATACTATAATAAATTATACATCATATGTTTGACATTTTTAATAGAGAGTGTCAATATTGTATTGAGTAACATATTCAAAGCATCGTATAATAAATAATAAAATGGTGCAGTTCACACTACCACAAAACTCACGTATTCAAAAAGGTAAAGAATACATTGCAGATGGTTGCCACAAAGATCATAAAGACACCTTGTGTGTAAGTATTTATCGATATGATCCTGAGTCTGGAAGCAATCCGAGAGTTGATAACTTTTTTCTCAAAAAAGACCAGTCTATAAACATGGTTCTTGATGCTCTGATCAAAATAAAAGATGAAATAGATCCGACTTTAACCTTTAGAAGATCTTGCAGAGAAGGAGTGTGCGGCAGTTGTTCTATGAATATAGATGGGACCAATACCTTAGCATGTACAAAACATATAAGTGAGATAGGCAATACAATTAAAGTATATCCATTACCACACCTACCAGTTATCAAGGATTTAGTTGGTGATTTAAGTGGTTTCTACAGACAATTTGAAAGAGTTAAACCATGGCTACATACAACTCAAAAAAATATTGACTCAGAACAAATACAGTCTGAAGAAAATAGGAAAAAACTAGATGGGTTATATGAGTGTATTCTTTGCGCTTGTTGTTCAACAGCATGTCCAAGCTATTGGTGGAATAGTGAAAAATTCTTGGGCCCTGCAGCACTTTTGCAAGCATATAGATGGATAATAGATAGCAGAGATGAAGCGACGGAGGAGAGACTAAAAGATCTGGATGATAACTTTAAACTCTATAGATGCCATACGATAATGAATTGTACAAACACATGTCCCAAAGGGCTTAATCCCGCACAATCTATATCTAAAATTAAGAGCATGCTAACGACTCTATAAGTATCGTTTCCTAAAGTTTACTGGGTGGAGTCCTTCAGCTTTACTGGATGACTCCTTTGCCTCAGAAAAATTCTATTTAAAAACCCATCCCTAATTGTATGTCAAACACTTTGTAGTATTACATATGCAATTGCTGTTGGGTAATCATCTGAGATAGAGAGATATCCTACAACATTTTTGCCTACTTTTTGGAGAGTTTGCTGGCTGAAGTATGGTTTCCCACTCTTTATATCCTTAAACACTTCAATGTCTTTAAATCTAAATATTGCTCCAATCCCATGTCCCACAGCTTTACTGAATGCCTCCTTTGCAGCATATCTTTTTGCTATAAATGACTCAATTCCAGAGATATGAGGAAATTGCTCTAGCTCTAACTCAGAAAAAATTCTATTTAAAAACCTATCCCTACTTACATTATAAATCTGTTGAATCCTAGGGATTTGGACTATGTCACACCCTATTCCAATTATCATATATATGTTTTAAAGTGTTTATATTAAGAGTCATTCTATTGTCTTCACAAGCCCTTTGTAATTGTAATTTAAAACCTAATAACTTCCTAAAGTTATCAAAGTATATATGGTTTTTAATAAAATCTATAACGCTTGAACCTACCCTGATTTTATTTATAAAAAACATTTCTTGTAACATCAACAGCACTATTGCACCATCAGGCCCTTGTATCTGTATTTGATAGGCAGAATTTAGTCGGGATTGAAGGTCTGGAAGCTTACATCTGACTTTAGAAAAAGTTGTCAATAAAATAATAATATTATTATCAATACATCTATTAATTATATGCAATAATTCCTTTTCATCAGCCAATTCATAGTTGTCAACTACAACTTTTGTGTATTTTTTATCAACTCTAACATCTAAACTATCAGACCTGCAATTTAAATATAACCCTCTAGTATCTGATAGCCAGATTTTTGCTAGCCTACTCTTCCCACTTGATACTTCACCACACAATACAATTCTATTAAATGGAATGTTTGTTGGATCATATTGAGTTATGAGAAAATTGTATGCTTCTTCATTGCATTTTGTAACAAAGAACTCAGTGCTTTTACTTAGAAACTCTTCATCAACTGGTAAAAACAATTGCTTCATAAAGCAATTAGCGTAACAATTCATTTATTCCAACTTTATTTCTAGTCTCTATATCAGCATACTTAACTATGATTCCACAGGCTACCTGACCCCTATTGTGATTGGAGTCTCTAGGGATTGTTCCCGCTACTACAACTGCATTTTCAGGAATAATTCCATAAGATATTTCACCAGTTGTTGAGTCATATATTCTTGTTGATTGGGATATATGTGTACCAGGTGCTATGACGGAACCTTTAGAGACAATAACTCCACTTGTGATGCTGCAGCAGGCCCCAATAAATACATTGTCTTCAATGATTGTTGGTTTGTCATGTAATGGCTCTAGGACTCCACCTATAACAGTTCCAGCTCCAATATGGCAATTATCTCCAACATAGCAGCAGCTTCCTAAAGTAGAATTAATATCTACCATTGTATTTTTCCCAATATATGACCCAACATTTACAAAAGATGGCATTATTATACAGCCACTACTAACATAAACACCATACCTAACAAAGGCACCTGGAACAACTCTAATAGCAGCATTTTTAAACTCCTCTATGGTCCAGTTAGTAAACTTAAGAGGTATTTTATCATAGTAATTCCCAGGAAGGATATTTGAGTTTGTAGATTTCAAATAGATTAGAATTGCCTTTCTTATCCAATCATTTATCAGCCACTGATCATTGACTTTTTGACATATAACTATGCTCCCACTATCTAGTAACTTAAGAGTCGTCTCAGAAGCACCTTTTGCACTCTTGATAAAAACACCATCATCCCATGCTGCTTCAAGAAGCTTTTGAATATCATATACAGACATATTTAATAAAAAAAAATTAAAATATTTTTCTACCAACAAATCTATACTTGTAAAAGAATTAAAACAAGTATTTTTTAAAAATATCAAAAATTTTCACAACTCTTAATATTTTCTTAAAAATTGCATTGTATAGCTTATAATTGTCGATACACAAATTAAATAAACAAATTAATCAACACAATAATGACAAAAAAAGTTAATAAAACTTTTGACAAATCTGCTAGTAATAGTACTAACAGTATTAGCACCAAAATAAATAAAATTTTTGTAGACTTTACTATATATAGTAAAGACTTTATATCCAACTGTAAAAAAAAAATAAAGGATGTTATACCAGAAAGAAAGCAATGGCTTAAAACATCTAAAGAAACTCAAGAACTCCATGCAACAAAAAATCCTAATCATTCAACTGAATTATTAAACAGAGGTCCTAATCCTTCAATTATTTTATCGAGACTTATTGAAAAAATTGAATCGTCTATATCTAAGGATAGATTTTTAACACCTGATGGCTTTAAAGCTTTAGATCATGTTTGCATAATGATTACTAATGTTTTAAAGAGTATTGACAAAACTTCTGAAAAACCTCTGACAACCCAAGAAAGTTCTATAGTACAGCATGCAAGAGTGCTTAGAGTATATATTGATATAATAAATTCTGAGTCTCATGAAATTCTAGGGGTTATTTTCAGAATGAAATAATTGATGGAAAATTCAATGAAGCATTTGAAAATTTAGTCAGTAAGCTAAATAACAATCAAGACAAAAAATCAAAAATTTTAAAAGCCTATTATAAAGTTGTAGATAAACAAACATATAAAAAATTATCCGAAAAAGATCAGAGCCCCAGTAAAGTCAAAAGCAAGGTACAAAAACTCTGGCAATCTGAGATAGAACAAGATAGGGAACTATCATTCTCATTCCAATCACTAAGATCTAAGGGTTTATAACATTCTTCTGAGGGCCTCACAAAGCCCTTTGAAGTTCTCAGCAGCAAAATCCCCAGCAACATTACCTGCATCAAAACTTTTTGACATCTCAGGTATAAGTGGAATAGTCGCGAGTAAATTCAAACCATTTGCATTAGCATACCTCTCAACATTACCAGTACCAAAAATATAATTCTTACTACCATCTAGATTGATTAGATATGCCATATTTTCAATCATTCCTAACACCCTTATATTCAACTTCTTCAGCATATCAACAGATCTATGTGCATTTGAGAGTGCAATCTCTTGAGGTGTTGAGACTATAACTGCACCATCTATGACATAATTTTCAGCAAGGCTAAGATGTACATCACCAGTACCAGGAGGAGTATCAATAACCAAATAATCTAACTCAGACTTCATACCAATAACATTCTTATGAGACCAATCAGTATGCATCAACATATTATTTAAAGTTTTGGTTACCATTGGACCTCTCCAAACTAAAGCATCATTTGATTTAACAATAAAGCCCATCGACATAAGCTTTACACCCATTTTTATATGAGGTATAAAACTATCATCTTTTATCTTTACCTCCTCCTCGATTCCAAATATTTTCTGAATAGATGGACCATATATATCTGCATCAAATAATCCAACCTTATATCCAGCTAAAGATAAGTAATAGGCTATATTAGCGCTTATACTAGATTTACCAACACCTCCTTTGCCTGAGCATACTAATATGATTTTTTTAACTCCTGCTACTTTTTGCTTTAATTTTTTATTCTTTTTTGTAATTTTATTTTGTATAAAGCAAATTGTAGTTTTGATATTCAATTCATCTAAAATTTTCTTTTCAATATCTTGTGCAATCTTTTGATTTACTTGAGCATCAACATCTACCATCACATATAATCCACCTTCTTTTTCTACAATTTCACTAACTTTATAGAGGAAAGTGTTTTGAATAAGCTCTATAATTCTATCTTGGATATCAGTCATAATTTATATTATTGATTTCATAGAAATTTATCTATATAAATAGTAAACAAAAAGTAAAAAATATGACATCATCGATACCACACTATAAAGCTCAAAAGCAACCTTTAGAAAATCCATGGGGTGATAATGAAAAACCAAAAGATACAAAAAAAGGGGTAAACTTTATTATGTGGAATAATGAAAAGACTGGTAGTGGCAACCAAAAAGATCCACAATCACTTGATAAAGGCTTAAAACTAATAATGTTGATAGTTTTTATATTACCAATTCTTGCATGGCTATCTACTGGGTTTTATACAGTTGAACCAGACCAAGAAGGGGTTGTAATAAGATTCGGTAAATACCATACAAAGACTCAGCCTGGTCTTCGCTACAAGTTTCCTGATCCAATAGATAGGGTTATAAAAGTTAGCGTTACAGCAATCAACAGAGAGATTATAGGTGCAAGGATACCATCTGGTATAGATTTAATTAATAGAAGTGACGATAAAACAAAGATAAATATACCTGAAGAAAGTCAGATGTTAACAGGCGATGAAAACATCATAGATTTACACTTTTTTGTCCAATGGAAAATTAAAGACTCATACAACTATGTGTTTAAAATAAGAGACATAACATCTGAAAGCAATACATTACGGTTAAGTGCTGAAAGTGCAATGCGTGAAATTATGGGGATAGTAAAATTAAATGATGCTATTTCTGAACAAAGACAAGACATCGAGAAAAAAGCCAAAGTTATTTTACAAAAGATGCTTGATGAATATCAAACAGGTATAGAAGTGGTTAACTTAGGAATACTATACAGTTATGTACCATCAGAAGTCAAAGACTCATACAGAGATATTCAAGCAGCAAAAGCTGACAAAGAAAGGGAAATAAATCAAGCATATGCATATAGAAATGATATTTTGCCTAAAGCAAGAGGTCGAGTTTTTTCAATCCTAGAAGAAGCTAAAGGTAAAAGAGAAACAATTATCTCTGAAGCACAAGGTCAAGCTAATAAGTTCACCAGTATATATAATGAATATAAAATAGTGCCTGAGCTAACAAAGAAAAGACTTTATATAGAAGCTATGGAAACAATTTTAGCTGATAAAGAGAAGATTCTAATGACAAAAGGTATGAGCAACTCAGTACTACCACTCTTGCCAATGCAAAATGCTTTTAAAGAATAAAATAATAAGTAAATAGATCCATATCATGACACAAAATAAGATTTTTTCAGTTGGCTTAATTATATTTGCTTTTATTTTTTTAATTGCAAATTCTGCATATATTTTAGATCAGAGGCAGTATGATATAGTAATTCAATTTGGTGATGTCATCAGACAAGATACTAATCCAGGGCTGAAATTTAAGATACCATTCATTCAACATTCAGTTTTCTTTGATAATAGGATTCAAACAATAGTTTTCTCTGCTAGTGATGATAGTGAGGTTGTCTCTGCAGACCAAAAAACAATGAAGTTGAATGCCTTCAGTAAATACCGTATTTCAGATCCTTTGAAGTTCTTTATCACAGTAAGAGATGAAAACACTCTAAGAGCAAGGATGATTGCTTTAATGGAATCATCTATACGTGAAGTTATTGGTAGTACTAAATTCAATGATGTGTTGGGATATAAAAGAATTAATGTAATGGAAGCTATTACCACAATTGTTAAAGAACAAATGCTAAAATTTGGTATAGAAGTACTTGAAGTTAGAATTACTAGAATAGCACTACCTGAGAAGGCACGTGATGCAGTATATGCAAGAATGAGAACTGAGCGTGAAAAAGAAGCTAGTGAAATAAGGGCAACTGGTTCAGAAGAAGGTCAGAAAATTAGAGCTGATGCTGAAAAACAAAGAGTTGTGATGATTGCTGATGCAAAACAACAATCTCAAACATTGATTGGTGAAGGAGAGGCAGAGGCCATCAAAACTATTTCAAATGCAGTTGGTAAAGACATAGAGTTCTTTGACTTTTATAGATCAATTGAAGCATATAAAAACTCATTCGATTCTAAAGATACAAAAATTGTTATCGGCACTGAGACACCATTTTTAAAGTATATGGAGTCTAAATAATACCTTCGATCAAAAAAAAGTTGTTGACTTAATAGATATTATATGTTGATCTTCGTTATCAAACACTAGTTGATCCTGATATGTCAGTACATGAGTACTGTCACAAGTCTCGATGAGTTAGTGAAATTTTATATAAAAGTTCATTACAAATATATGTCAAGTCAACATTTGATGATACAAAATAAGGAGCCAGCAAACTCTTCACAACAAATCAAATCATGTTCTTGCAGGTTATTTGAATATTTATCACAATCCATTTAGAAGAAATTTTAACAAAAAAGAACAAAAATATTATGGAAGAAACTAAAATAATAAATAAAGAGCTAACAGCACAGCAGAAAATATCAGTGTTTTTGCTGTCGATAGGAACATTCCTTGAGTACTTTGACCTGATGTTATACATTCATATGGCAGTATTGCTAAATGAGTTATTCTTTCCACAAGCAAACCCAGCAGTAGCCAAGATCCTTGGTGCTTTTGCTTTTGCATCAACATTTTTATTTAGGCCGATAGGTGGCTTTATAATAGGGAAACTTGGAGATAGGATAGGAAGAAAGAAAACAGTAATGATCACAACATTCGTCATGGCTGGGTGTTGTTTAACAATGGCATCACTGCCTACCTATGCTGAAATAGGTATTGCTGCAACTGTTATCATGATTCTTTGTAGAGCTTTCCAAGGGTTTTCATCTATGGGTGAAGTCACTGGAGCACAGCTTTATGTAATGGAATCTTTTAAACAGCCTCATAGATACATATTCTCTGTATTTATATATATGCAAAGTTATTTAGGTGCATTTTGTGCACTATCTGTCGCATCATTTGCAATCACAGCTCAAACAGAGTTGGGTTGGAGATTAGCATTTGTTGTTGGCGCTGTGATTGCAGTTGTTGGACTAGCAGCTAGAACCAGACTTAGAGAGACACCTGAGTTTGTCGATTATCAAAGAAGAATGAAGATTATGGGCAAAGCAAAAGGTATAGTGATACCGCAAAAAGAGTTCCCTAATCAAAAAATCAAACCTAAAACAGTTTTCTTCCTCTTAACGCAAATTTTTGTTAGTGCAGTTTCATATTGTGCGACTTATATTTATGCATCTGAATTTATGAGGGAAAATTTAGGATTTTCTCCTGCAGAAGTGATAAGTCAAAATCTTAAAATGTCTTTATTATCAATAATAATTTCAATATTCACACTAGTTTTTTTAAGAAATCATCACCCTGCAAAAATATCGACAGTATATACAGTAATTTCATTGATATCTCTGCCATTTATACCATATCTATTCAATTCTGTTGATAACATTTTCACATTATGTATTTTACAGGTGCTTTTATTATTACCTAATCTTTGTGAGAATGGTGTGACTTTTGTTTTTTATAGACATTTCCCTGTTACAAAAAGATTTACTGCTGTTGCAACAACGGCTGGTTTTGGATCATTACTTTTTGGACTAGTACCAACGCTTTTCATACCTTTAAAAAGCTATTTTGGAGACTATGGATTATTATTCCTATTCATACCAGCACTTATCACCACATTATTCTCAATGAGCTATCTGAAGAAGCTAGAGCAAGATAAAGGATGTTATTCAGAATATCCAAATGTTAGATTGCAGTCAGTTGTATATCCAGCGGAATATAAGTTCAAGAATCCTTCAGACTATGCTGGATATGATACAGAGTGTAAATACAGCACAATGCTTTTGAGTAAAATAGTTGGAACGAAGACAATTGATCAAAGGTTAGTTGAAAAGGCAATGGTATTCTGTAAGAAATGGCATGATGGACAGATGAGAAAATCTGGTGAGCCATACTACTCTCATCCATTTACTGTAACTGATATGGTTGTTGAGTATATACCTACTACTGATGTTCTAATAGGCTCCCTCCTACATGATACAGTAGAAGATACAGAGTGTACTTTAGAGTTAATAAAAGCAGAATTCAATGAAAGAATAGCTCAAATAGTTGAGAGATTAACTAGAATTAAAACAGATAAAGATGGTAAAAAATATAAGATATCTGTTGATGAGCTTATGGATAAAATGAGAAAGGTAGATGATCAAGAATCTCTACTAATAAAGGAAATAGATAGACTGCATAATTTATATACAATTGACTCTATGTCAGAGGATAAGCAGCAACATACAGTAGATGAAACAATGGAGCATGTGATACCTAACGTTGCTTATTCTGTTGATAATCTAAACCTTCATAATAAACTGAATCTGGAAGGTACTTTAACAGATAAAGAATAAATCAAATTTATAGCATCCAACTCCGGATGCTATATATCTTTAAGCTAAGAGCTCAAAATAATCTCTATAAACGACCTACAAACAAAGAAAGACGACGAGCAGAGCTTTCTCTGCACTCCCCCTTCCTACTTTGGTGTGATTCTTATAAGGATTTCCTTATATTGCTGAGGGTTAAAAAATATAACCTTTAAAGCCAATGAGGCTTCACATCATCTAAATTACCTTTAGAGAGATAAAGCTTTCTTTGACTTGAAATGGCCAAGATATGAGTTGCAGTAGAATTTATAAAGCTCCTGTTATGGCTTATAAATAAAACAGTTCCTTCATAGTTTTTTAGAGCTTCACTCAAAATTTCAGTACTCAAAATATCTAAATGGTTTGTAGGCTCATCTAAAAGGAGAAAATTAGCATCTTGAACCATTAAACAAGCTAAGCTCAATCTGCTCTTTTCGCCACCAGAAAGTACCTTTACTGGCTTGTACACATCATTACCTTTAAATAAAAATGAACCTAATAACTTTCTAGCAGATAGCTCATCTAATCTCTCATTAGACATTTTAAGATTCTCTAGAGCTGTTTTTGTTAAATCCAAATATTCAGACTGATCTTGTGCATAGTATGCGATTTTTACATTATGTCCAAGCTTCATTTTACCATCGATCAGTGGAATGGCACCAGCGATTGTTTTCATTAAAGTTGACTTCCCTAAACCATTTGCTCCAACTATTGCGATTTTTTGCTGATTTGAAATATATAATGAAACATTTTTCACCAAAGGCTTTTCATATCCTATAGAGCAATCAATTAATTCCAATACATCTTTACCACTTTTCTCAGTTAATGGGATTCTAATATTGATTTCCATATCAGCTCTATCAACTTCAATGTTAGCAGCTTCCTCTTGAAGTTTAGCTATCATTTTCATTCTGCTTCTTGCCTGGGATGCTTTTGAAGCTTTGGCACCAAACCTATCAACAAACTCCTTAGCATCTTTAATTTTACTCTCTATACTTTTTCTCTCTGCTGTTTTACCTGCCTCTCTTACTTCATACTGATCTAAAAAATCATCATAATTCCCATAGTATTCATTCAATTTCCCATTTTTCAGATGTAAAACCATATTTGGTAGCCTATTCAGCAGAGATTCATCATGCGATACAAATAAAATCGTACTTTTGAATTTCTTAAGATAAGTTTCAAGCCATATGATAGTTGGTAAATCTAGGTGGTTTGTAGGTTCATCTAATATTAAAAAGTCAGGCTTTTTCATAATCAACCTAGCTAGCTCTAACCTTATTCTCCAGCCACCAGAGAGACTCTTAGGATCGTCAAGTAAAACCTCTTCAGTAAACCCAAGCCCAAGGAGGATTTTTGTAGCATTATATTCAAAAGAGTAACCATCACGATCATTAAATCTCTCCTGCAAGCTTTCAAACCTCTCATATATCTCATCTGTATATCCTGCTTCGAGTTCTTTGCCTACCTCTTCAAGATCTGCCTTTGTTGTATACAGTATATTATCACCTTCCATGCACTCTTCTAAGATAGTTTCTTTAGGCTCAGGATTTGGCTCCTGAGGTAAATAACCTATAATAAAATCTTTAGACTTGACAATGGCCCCATCCTCAGGCTCTTCTAGTCCACATAGTATGTTTAATAGAGTACTTTTACCGGCACCATTAACACCAACAAGTGCTATGATTCCTGTCTGAGGAAAGTTATAATTGATATTCTGTAGGACAAATCTGCCATTAAAGCTTTTTGATAAGCCATTTATACTCAACATAGTTTTTATTAAAATATTTCAGGTTTTTTTATAGTGATTTTTTTTTCATCTAAATTTACATCAATGATGAAGTCCTCTATGAATGGATACATAGTTGTTTTCCCATCATCTAGACCACTCACTTCAATGATATCAGATGCACCATAGTTCATAACATCAACAATAGTTCCAGCCTTTATAGCATCTTCAAAATATACTTCCATTCCTATCAAATCAGCATAATAAAAATCCCCATAATCAAGAGATTCAAGTTCTGATTTTTCAGTCAGCAGATTAGTTCCTATAAATTTCTCTGCTGCCTCAATTGAATTTATTCCTTCTATTTGTGCTACAGCTACAGTTCCTTTAACAGAAATAATAGCTTTAATCTTATAATTTTGACCATTATCATCAAAAATCTTTGGAAATCCTATTATATCTTTTGGATTGTTAGTAAAACAGTTTATTCTTACATATCCTTTAATTCCAGATGTTGCTACAATCGCACCTATAGTAATGTTATTTTGATTCATTAAACTTTTTCCAGGACTATACCCTAATACTAGATAAAAATAAACTTAAAGATTTTATTAAGTGATAATACTTTACCTTTAAATTTCTAATATTTTATAAACTTTTTAAAGATATGATATAGTTTCTAAAAAATTTAATAAAAAATGTTTCAAGGATTATATACAGCTCTGATAACCCCATTCAATGAAGACTACTCAATTGATATGGAGAGCATGACAAATATGGTTAAGCAGCAGTTTAATGGGAAGGTTGATGGAGTGATACTATTTGGGACTTCAGGAGAAGGCATGACATTAACTCATGATGAAAGACATCAAGTAATAAGATATGTAATTGACCTTGTAAATAAACTTACAATGGAAAGTAAAACTTTAGTACATGGTAAGCCATATCAACCACATGTAATAGTTGGGACAGGCACAAACTGTACTAAGACAACTATTGAGCAAAGTGTACAAGCTGAAAAACTTGGTGCAGATGCAGTAATGGTTGTGACTCCATACTATAACAGGCCATCCCAAGATGGGATATATGAGCATTACAAAAGTATTAATGATGCAATAAATATACCTATAATCCTTTATAATGTACCAACAAGAACAGGTGTGCACATAGAAGATATGACTCTCATAAAACTTATGGGACTAAGTAATGTATGTGCTCTAAAAGATTATGAAAGTCTCAGGCCAATAAGAATCTATATTGATTGGAGTGCAATGCAAAAAGTCAATACAACAAACTCTCACAATACCTTCATAAAAGATGCATATAGAAACTATGAGTTATTCGTTGCAGCCTGTACAAGTAAGTTCACAATTCTTGCTGGAGATGATGTAAATAGCCTCTCTATATATGTAAATGGTGGACATGGATGTGTCTCTGTAGCATCTAATATTATTCCAGAGATTTGCTTTGAATTGCATGAAGCTGCACAGCAAATGAATATGCAGAAAGCAAGAGCAATCCACGCACACCTACACCCAATATATAACTCCCTCTTTTGTGAAGTAAATCCAGTACCAGTCAAGTATGCAGCTTATAAAATGGGGCTAATCAAGACTCCTGTAGTGAGACAACCGCTACACACAATGTCATCTCACAACAAAGAAAAAGTTTGTGAAATCTTATCACGGTATGGACTAATTTAAGCTACTAGTTCAAAGCATGCTTTTTCTATTCTTTTGCATGCCTCAACTATATCACTCTCCTGTACTGCATATGAAAATCTGATGTAGTTTTCTGCACCAAATGCACTGCCATGCGTACCTATAACCAAAGATTTTTCAAGTAAATACATACAGAAGTCGCTGTCGTTTTTTATTTTCCCATTAGAGCTTTCAATAATCTTGCTGCAATCAATCCACATATAAAATGCACCAGCTGGTTTTTTACATTTGAGGAATGGTATTTTTGATATTAAATCAAAGAAGAGATCTCGTTTTTTTTGCATTAAACTTTTAAAGCCAGGTAAGAAATCCTGTGCACCATTTAAAGCATCTACTACAGCATATTGAGAAATAGATGATGGGTGTGATGTTGTATGGGTTTGTACTATCGTCATAGCGTCTATTAAGTCAACTGGACCAGCACCATATCCCAGCCTCCAACCAGTCATAGAATATGATTTTGATACACCGTTGACAGTTAAAATTCTATCTTTTAATTCAGGAACAACCTGTGCCATTGTATAAAACTTTTGATTGTCATAAAGCATATGCTCATATATATCATCTGACATAACCATTATGTGTGGGTTTTGTATCACCACTTGTCCTAATGCATACAATTCAGCTTCCGAGTAAATCTCACCAGTTGGGTTGCTTGGAGAATTAATTATAACCCACTTAGTTTTTGGTGTGATTGCTTCTTGTAATAGCTTAGGTGTTAACTTAAAATTGTTTGATGCATGGCAGTTGACAACAACAGGTTTGCCACCAACAAGAAAAATCATATCCATATAGGAAACCCAATAAGGAGCAGGCAATATTACCTCATCCCCATCATTTATAGTACTTGCCAAAGCAATAGATAGCGTTTGTTTAGCACCACTTGAAACAATAATTTGTTCTGGCTTATAACTAATGTCGTTCTCCCTCAAGAATTTAGCACAAATTGCTTCTCTTAATGGCTTTATACCTCTAACATCTGTATATTTTGTCTTGCCACTGTCTATTGCTTGATGCGCTGCATTTTTAATTGCATCTGGTGTATCATAGTCAGGCTCCCCAACTGATAAATTTATAACTGAAAGTCCTTCAGCACGCATTTTAGCTGCTATGCCACTCATTGTAAGAGTCGCAGAAGGCTTAACATTTTTTAAATTAAAATTAAAAAAGTTTTTTATCATTTTTTTGCTATATAGTTAATTTAGCTGGTGTATAAACTTATCATATAAGCAGCTTTAAATAGAATAGTAAAGTTATAATTTTTAACAAATGAATTTTCAGGGGAGAAATATTCACATAATAGGGATTTGTGGTATTGGTATGAGTGCTATAGCTCAACATCTCAAAAACCTAGGTGCAGCTGTCCAAGGGAGTGATAAAGCAACATCAGATCAGATGAAAAAAACTCTCAACTATAAAGGCATTGCAGTTTTCGAACACTCACAAGACAATATTTCATCTAATATAGACTTTGTTATTAAATCTACAGCCATACAGAATGATAATGTTGAAATTATAAAAGCTAATGAACTACAAATTCCAATCCTTAGTAGAGGTGATATTTTAACAGAAATCACAAAGCAACATGACTGCGTTATAAGCATTAGTGGTGCTCATGGAAAAACCACAACAACTACAATGACAGGTCAGTTATTCTGTGAATTAGAAGCTAACCCATCCATATTTACAGGTGGGATTATGAAATTTTGTAGCAGTAATTTCCACAGTGGGTCAACTGACTTAATGATAGTTGAAGCAGATGAGTCTGATGGAACATTTATACAATTAAAAAGCGATATAGCAGTCATTACCAATATAGAGTTTGAGCATGCTGAATTCTATAAAGATTTCAATCATATGATTACATCTTGTGAAACATTTATAAATAATAAGAATGTAAAAAACATCGTACTTTGTGGCGATGATTATGGAATAAAACAGCTAAAGGTTGATAATGATAAACAAGTCATAAAATATGGGTTCAATCCAGATAATGATATATATGCGAAGGATTTAAATTATGATGGAGAATATATAAGATTCACAGTTGTCATAAATCAAATGGAAATTCAAGATTTCAAGCTAAGAGCACATGGTAATCATAATGTTTTAAATGCCATCTGCGCACTTGCAGTAGGATTTGTAAAATATGGATTAGAAGATAGACTAGTTGAGAGTGCAAAAAATATGATGAAAAATTTTAGCGGTATAGCGAGAAGGTTCAACATTTTCAAAAAAAATACAGACATTACAGTCATAGATGACTATGCACATCATCCAACTGAAATAAAAGCCACTATAGAAGCTGCAAGACAAATGACACAACAAGGTCAGCTTATAGCTGTTTTACAGCCGCACAGATACACAAGGCTGCATTCTCTAATAAATGATTTTACAGTGGCAGTTGATGATGCAGATATTGCAATAATTACAGAGGTATATTCTGCAGGAGAGCATAAAATAGATGGTGTGAGTGGAAAGATTCTATGTGATTTAATCTCCAAAAGAATTAGTGTGAACTCCAATATTCATTTAAAAAAATGTTTTTTCGTCAAAGGCAGAGAAGACTTATTTAAGATTCTTGATATAACTACTACTGCACAAGGCCATTACACTGTTCTATTTATGGGAGCTGGAAATATAACTGAATACTGCCAAAACTATACAGTAGCATCGTGATGCAGCTATGAAGAAGAAAGTAGACTAAGTCGAAAATAAATCTTAAAATTAGACCAATTAACTGACATGAGTATATTCTGCAGGAAAGCATAAAATATATGGTGTTAGTGGAAAAATTCTTAGTATGAGCTCCAATGGGACCGTTAAAGGCAGAGAAGAGATGTCAACGATATATGACTAATCCAAGACAATTGCGTTGAGAATGTTAGGTTGATAGAGCTAAAACCCTTGCAATATTAATTTGATACATTTATATATTTCAATAAAAAAATAAATGCACGACATCAAATATATTAGAGAAAATCCTGCAGAATTTGATGCAGCTATGAAGAAGAGAGGATTGGTACCAACTGCACAAGAAATTCTAAAATTAGACTCACGTCTAAGAGAAGATAAAACTTTGGTACAAAGCCTTCAAAAAAATGTCAATGATCTCTCTAGGCAGATAGGTATTATGAAGTCCAAGGGAGGTGATATAAATGAGATATCTAGACTTATTTCAGATGTAGAAAGTACTAAGATTCAGATATCAGAGTCAAATAATTGCCTAGCTCAAAATGAGTCTAAAATTCTTGAACTACTCACAACAATTCCTAATATTTTGAGCGATGATGTCCCATATGGTGAGAGTGAAAGTGATAATCTCTTAATTAAAACCCATGGTGTAGCAAAGAGATTTAATGCTAAGCAACATTTCGAACTAGGAGAAGATCTTGATATGATGGACTTCACACAAACAGCTAAGATATCTGGCAGTAGATTTGTAACTCTCAAATCTCAACTAGCAAAGCTTGAACGGGCTCTTATAAATTTTATGTTAGATATCCATACAGAAGAGTTGGGATACACTGAGATGTCAACACCTTTCATGGTACGTGAATCTACAATGTTTGGGATAGGTCAACTACCTAAGTTTGCAGAAGATTCATTCGTAGTGGATAATGGGGATTATAGACTTATTCCTACAGCAGAAGTCACTCTCACAAGTATGGTATCTGATATGATTATGAATGAGTCAGAGTTGCCCATCAGGTTGACTGGTTGGACTCCATGTTTTAGATCTGAGGCAGGCAGCGCAGGGCGTGATACGAGGGGCATGATAAGACTCCATCAGTTTTCTAAAGTTGAGCTAGTCAGCATAGTCAAACCAGAAGATTCTAAGTCAGAACATGAAAGAATGTTATCAGCAGCAGAAACTATCTTACAAAGATTAGAACTACCATATAGAATTATGCTGCTGTGTAGTAAAGATACAGGGTTTTGTGCAGCTAAAACTTATGATATAGAGGTGTGGCTACCTGGACAAGACACATATCGTGAGATATCTAGTTGTTCAAATTGTCATGATTTCCAAGGTAGGAGAATGAAATCAAGATATAAGAAATCTGATGGCACAAATGAGTTTGTACACACTCTAAATGGCTCAGGATTACCAATTGGCCGTACAATAGTTGCTATAATGGAAAATTACCAAAATCCAGATGGCTCAATATCAATTCCCAACAATCTTGTTAAATATATGGATGGACTTACAAAGATATCAAAAATTAGCATGTAGTTTATAGCTATGGAAAAATCATAACAAAATTAGACGAAATAAAGCTAGTGGGTATCACAGAACTAATAACAAAACGGATCTGGATCCTAAATCTGCAAAGATTAGTGTTACTATCAAGAGATTTATCCCTGAAAATATTAATGATAGAAAAATCCTGGTACAATATTCTGCGTCTATACAAATTATGAGGATGATTTTACAAGAGATTATACCTATTTTATAGGCGAAGAGACAAACTCTTTTAATCAAGTGAGTCAAGGCCTTGAGACACTTATAATTCCTGCACAAAGATACATGAAATTCACTACTCAATCCGCTCCAATACTAGATGTATGTATTAAAATATGGCAAGATATATGGAGGATGGATATAGCTGATTTGGTGGAGAAAGAGCTTATATTAGTGATTTTGAAGTATATGATGAACCGACTGTCAATCCTAACAGAGCTATGCTATGTATTTATATTGAAATAACCATGTAAATTAATTAGAAATTTTAATATTTCTGTAATATTTGCCCTGCATAATTTATAGCATAGGGATTCAATAAATTAAAAATATAACAAAAAATGATAAATTCACAACAAATCACTGATAATCAATCGATTAAAAAGCTTATTGATAAAATAGCGGCTGTAGCTGTCTACGCCGATAGTGTAGTAGAACCAACATTTTTTGGTGATTTGCATGATGATGACATTCTTCTAAGAAATCGTACTTTTTATTTACTAATGACTAATCAAGACTTTTATACAAAGTTTACTGAAGGTGAAAAAAAAGTACAAGAATGAAGGACTCAATCTATTCTTGCAGGTAGAATGATCTCTAAGGCGATGGAGAACATACGTGACGAACAAAAGCAATTATATAATTCAAAGTATGCAAGCGATGAATATTTTAATAAGTATGTAAGCGATGAATATTTTAATGAATGGCTAGATAGTGAAGAATATAAAGCTCTGCGCAGCAGATATGTTGTATTAGAAATTGATATGATGGACTGGACGAAGTTAGGTCAATATGAAAATAATCCAGAATTCATTAAAGAATATAAGTTGGTACTAGCTGAGAAACATGCTCAGGCAGAGCATCATAAAGCAAAAAATGCCTTCGAACAAATGTTAAAAGATGAGACGGGAAAGCTAACAGAAGAACAAGCTAATGAAGCTACAAAATTATCACAATTAGAAAAATATCTAAGTTCAGAGGCGGCTACTGGGAAATAGAAGTTTAATTCTGAGATGCTAACAGAGTTATTAGAAAAACCAAGTCTTTGGAAAAAAATAATATATATTATTAGATATTTTTTTGATTATGATAATCTGCAAAAAGATCTAGAAAAAGAAATAAGAAAACAAGAAGCAGCTATAAGCTTCACAGAATTATTAGCACAAGAGAGAGCAAACTCCAATCAACTACAACTATAATAATAACAATTGGAAGTCATTACTTCCAATGCATCTTGTGAGGGGCACAAAATAATTTGTCCACTTTTTCCTGGACAAGTTATATACTCCCAATAAACTCACCAAAATAGTAAAGAGCTGCTGTATTACTTCACGGTAAAGAGATCATTGATAACAATAGGATGTATCTTTAACCTTATTAAGATTATCTATCCATAATGTTTTATCCACCTGATATCATTTTCTAAAAACTCTCTCACGTCAGAGGTATTATGTTTTATCATTGCTAATCTTTCTATTCCTAACCCAAAAGCAAATCCTTGATATCCAGAATCAATACCAACATTTTTTAAAACTTTTTGATGAACCATTCCACATCCCATCAATTCTAGCCACTTATTATTGTATTTCATATCAACTTCCATTGAAGCGGTCGTGAAGGGGAAATAGCTAGATCTAAATCGCATCGGGACATCATCAACTATAAAAAACATTCTTAACATATTATGTATTGTTTGCTTCATATCTAATAAAGTTATGTCTTTATCTATACATAAACACTCCATCTGATGAAACATTGGGAGGTGTGTTTGATCAATATCATCAGCCCTATAAACTTTACCTACTGATACAATGTAGTGTGGTGGAGTGTTAGACATCATATATCTTATTTGAACTGATGATGTCTGAGTCCGTAGCAGCTTATCAGAGTCAACATAAAATGTGTCTTGCATTTGTCTGGCAGGATGTAGAGGTGGTACATTAAGTGCAGTGAAATTATGAAAATCATCCTCTATTTCAGGCCCAGAAACACTTTTAAATCCCAAATGTGTCATGATATTGAGTAGCTCATCAATAGTTTTGGTGATCATATGCTGATTGCCTGATTGCTGTCCATTGTCATATGGTAAAGTAAAATCAATCAGTTCAGCATTCAGCTTCTGATTAATAAGATCTGTATTAATTGCATCATATTTTTCAGATATCAGAGCTTCAAACAACTTCCTATAATAATTGATTGTTTCTCCAAATGCTTTTCTCTCATCATGTGGCAATGTTTGGATTTGCTTTAAAAGTTCTGTAATTTCACTCTTCTTACCTAAAAACTGAGATTTTATCTGGTTAAGCTGTTGTTCTGATTTTATACCTTTTAATAAAGTTTCTATCAATGTAGTTTGTTGTTGCAATACTTCCATGGTGATTTCTGATAATTTGTTATAAATGCAGTTTAAAAAGAATTAAATTCATTATATAAGGTAATCTTATATATTAGTTAATAAAAGTTTTTTAAAAATTTATTATATGTCATATTTCATAGATTATGAATACCTTGTAGATAGTGCGATGAGAGTTTTAATACGCAATGTTTTAACTTCTATTGAAAAAAATGATGGATTGATTGATAATCACCATTTCCATGTAACTTTTGTGACAAAATATGATGGAGTGCAAATACCCAACCATCTGTTTGAAAAATACCCTAAAGAAGTCACAATTGCACTACAAAATCAGTTCACAAACTTAAATGTATATGATGATACATTTGGTGTTAATTTGACATTTAATGGGCAAGAAGAAAGACTCATCATACCCTTTTGTGCAATTACATCATTTGCTGATCCATCAGAGAATTTTATTTTAAGAATGTCACCAGACAATGCTGGGATGCTAGGGAAAAGTAAATTTAATGAAATGATAGGTAGCAGAATAGTTAAAACTGTGCAAGATTCTGATGTCGATGACAATGTGATAAACTTTTCTGATATTAAATATCTTTTAAAGTCATGAATTTTTAATGCAGCACCGTCCAAAGAATTTTAAAATGCCTCATTGGCCTGTCCCAAGAGGTAATAGAGATATGAACCTTGGGTTGGATAGAATGAAGCTATTAATGGCAAAGTTAGGCAACCCTCATAAAAACTTACCACCAATAATACATGTAGGTGGCACAAATGGTAAAGGCTCAACTCTGGCTTATCTACAGGCAATGTTCGAATCAGCTGGGTATACTGTACATAAATATATTTCTCCACATCTAATGAATTTCAATGAAAGAATCACTCTGGGAGGTAATCTGATATCGAGCGACTTAGTCGATCAATTTGCTGAGGAGTGTAGACATGTTAGTGAAAATGAGGATATACCAATGACCTTCTTTGAAGGGATAACAGCTATAGCATTCCTTGCATTTTCAAGGCTCCCAGCAGATGTCCTTTTATTAGAAGTTGGAATGGGAGGTAGATTCGATGCTACGAACATAGTGGAAGCAGTCATTGCATCAGTCATAACAAGCATATCATTTGATCATGTAGAGCACCTTGGAAATTCAATTACAAGTATTGCAAAGGAAAAGGCAGGTATTATCAAAGCAAATAGTTTTTGTGTCTTTAGTTGGCAAGTCTCTGAAGCGATGGATATATTGATTAAAGAGGCAAATACAATGGGTTGTGAGAGATATGCATGTGGATATGATTGGATATTTAATAAAAATTCAGATGAATCACTTAGTATTACATTTGATAATCAGCAATTCATCTTCCCTAAGCCATCATTGCTTGGGATACACCAATATATTAATGCATCAACTGCAGCAATGGCAGGGATCAAATTGATAGATTATTTCCCTAAGCTATCTCTAAAAAGTATATCTGATGGTATCAGTAGGGCAGTATGGCCAGGAAGAATGGAACAGATAAAAGTTGGAGTCTTATCAAAAATTTTACCTACAAATATAGAATTATGGCTTGATGGCGCCCATAATGAAGCTGGTGCGCAGATGATCATTGCCACTCTCCAAAATATGTATCCACAAGGTATTATATATGCAATCCATGGCAGGACTATCCATAGAGATATGAAGATATTCCTAAAGCATTTTCAAGGTGTAATAGAATTGGTTTCATGTATAGAAATTATGGGAGAGCCAGATGCAGAAGATCCAAATAGAATAAAAAATGCCTGTGAAGAGCTTGGAATTCAAGCAATCGTTTCAGATTCAATAAAAGATGCAGTCCGAGATATAGCTAAATATCATTTAGAAAAATATGGACTAGAGACCCTAGGTAGAATAATTATATGTGGATCTCTTTTCCTTGCAGGTGATGTGATGCTTGCAAATAAGATCTGAGATTTGGAAATCATTTAGAGCAATATCAATAATTAAATACAATCAAAATTGTAATGAATTTTTTATTATTTAATATTGCTGTAATGATTGTAGTATATAATATTGAATATGCACTAAAAAAACAATTGATAATAAATATGTACTATGATGAATAATAATTCTAAGATTAATATTTCAAGTGATGACAAAATGGTACCTATAAATCAATCATTAAAACAAAATCATATAGAGCAAATAGTTAAACTGCAGAAGATAGCATACGAGTTGTCTATAGAATCTGATCCGCATTTTATTTGGTTATTGTCTCAGTTTTTGCAAAATCAAACGTTTAAAAATAAACTAGAAGAAACACTTGAGAAGATGATGATCTTAGAGAATGCTTGGTCTGAGATATGGCCTCTAGCTTTTCAGAGACGTAATGCATTAAATAAGGCATACTTCGAAGATTCAAAGAAAACTTCTGAATTATAGGTAAAGACAGGATTTATAGGTAATCTTTATAGTGCTATGCGTCATATAGTTGAGATAGTGATAAGCCAAGGCAATAAATCATTTGAAGAGGCTTTAGAATATTATAAATCTGAAGGGCATTTTGAAAAATATGAATGGAAATACCTTGAAATGTTGCAAAACTATCAGGATATACCAGCATATAAAGATCTGAAGTTGTATTATGAAAAAAGTTATGATTTTAAGATAAAATCGATCAAATATACAGCTACCTATACAAAACTATTCCCAAATGATTATATTTCTATCTTACAAGCTTATGAAAGCACTGAAATTTATTATGACTTAATTAAAGATATCAAAGAAAAGTTAATCCGATACTCACATGAGACAGTTGATCAAAAATTTGATAAGACTAGACTTGAAGATATGCATGATATCGTCCTCTGCGACAACTTAAAAGAATTACAAAAAGAGATTGAATTTCAGAAATCAGAAAACAAGATTGAATTTCAGGAATCAAAAGAGATTCAATATCAGATGTTTCTAGAAAGCATTAAACAAGAAAGAGTTCAGGACTTAAAA
>CAMCJK010000003.1 GCA_945875075.1 Candidatus Fokinia solitaria
TAGGCGTGAATATCAGTTTTGTCGACAAGCCGGACACCCAATGAATCTAAAGCGGGTCGATGAAACCCATTTAATGCAGAAATAATTCCTGCCGAGCAATAAATAATCCATGTTTTAGGAAGTTCCAATGAGGCGTTGATAGCCAGTGCGAAAATAATTAGAAGTATAAAAAACTCAGAAATGATTAATAATTTTTTCCTGTCTATAGCATCTGCAAGCAGGCCGCCAATAAAAGCCGTGATTAAAAGTGGAATTAACTCTATTAATCCAATTATCCCAACAGCTAGCGTAGAATGGGTTAATTCGTAAATTTGAAATGGAAGTGCTACATATGTAATCATACTGCCAAATACAGAGATTAATTGACCAATAAAAAGATAACGATAATCTCTGTATTTACGAAGTGGTGAAATATCTAATAGCATAAAAATGAACTCAAATATTTAATAATGACTTTATGTTAAGGGAATAGGCTCTAAATCATCTTTTTGCAATGGGTGTTTTATTATTAGATATAATTTTGGGTTGTAGAGCCGCCTTTGAATACAATTCAGGCTAGTCTGCAAACCTCATCCACCCTCTGATTCTAACCCCACCCCCTTTACTATAGGTATGTAATCTGCTACTAGGAAGCTGTAAAGATTTCAAAATCAGCTTGTGCAGTCTAAACTTCAGCTAAGAAGTCATTTGCAAGCGCTATCAACATAATTGTAGATAAATCTTAATTGTCGATATACAATCTCTTGCTGGTAGTATAAAGGTTGCTATAAACATCAAAAAAACCTTTTTTTTCTGAATGCGACCTCTTTACTACCAATTTTAGATGGTAATTCTATCTGTTCTGATTTTGCAGATGTTTCAGTAGTTTTTTTCTCATTTTTACTTTCTTCGACCTGTGATTTGAGAGTGAGCTTCACCTTGCCATTCCTGTCAAACCCTATCATCTTTGCTTGCAGTTCTTGACCAATTTGTATATGTGCATCAATTTTTTCTACATATCCATCAGAAAGATCGCTAACATGTATAAACCCTTCAGCATTACCATCAAGCTTTACGAACACACCAAAATCTGCAATTCTTGTAACATTAACACTATAAATACTACCAATTTTAAATGGCAAAACTATATTATTTATTTTTTGAATTGCCAACTCTATATCCGCATTAGAAGGTGCGCTGATGTTGACTTTCCCATCATCATCAATATCTATCTTTGCCTTTGAAAGTGCACTTATTTCTTTTATTGTTTTGCCTCCTGGCCCAATTAAAGTTCTGATGCTATCCTTATCAATTTGCATTGAAATCATTTTGGGTGCATCTTCACTGACCACACTGCGAGTTGATACTATTGCTTTATGCATCCTTGCAATCATATATTTTATACCTATAATTGCTTGATCCAATATTTTTTCTATGACATTATATTCGATCCCTGAAGTTTTTGTGTCCATCTGCATTGCTGTAATACCATCTAAAGTCCCTGCAAGCTTGAAATCCATATCACCAAGATGATCTTCTTCACCCATGATATCAGATAAAATTATTGTATCTTTATTTGTTTTAATCATGCCCATCGCAATACCTGCGACATGTTTTTGAATTGGAACCCCTGCATCCATAAGAGCTAGTGATGATGCACAGATGCTTGCCATTGATGATGAGCCATTGCATTCTAAAACCTCTGCTACAGCCCTTATAGAATACTGATATTTGTCCATATTAGGCAATACTGCTAAGATTGCTTTCCTCGCCAGATTACCATGTCCAGCCTCCCTTCTACTAACTCCCTTAATTTGACTTATCTCTCCAACAGAAAATGATGGGAAATTATAGTGTAACATGAATTTTTCTGATTTAAGACTTGTGACATCTTCAACCATTTGCATATCCTGACGTCCACCCATAGTTATTACTGATAAAACTTGTGTTTCGCCTCTTGTGAATAGCCCCGAGCCATGGACTCTCGGCAATATCCCAACGCTACATTCAATATCTCTAATTTCATCGAATGCTCTACCGTCGATCCTGATTTTCTTTGTTACTATTTTATCTCTTAAGATACTGTTTTTTAAACTATTAAAAGCTACCCCGAACATCTCAGGATCAATATCTTTACCTAATTCTTGATAGATTTGTTTCTCAGCAACTTTTGCTTGAGCATATCTTATTTTCTTTTTTTTCTCTTCAAATGCACTAGTTAAAAGCTTGTATGATTTAGATTTCTTTATTGTATTTACAAGTTTATCTACACTCTTATCATTTGATTCTTGGATATTTTCACACTTGACACCTGATTTTTTGATCAATGCATCAATTGCTTTTATAGCCTCATTTATACTATCATGGCCATATTTTAAGCTTTTGAGAATATCTTGCTTTGATTTTTCTGTGGCGCCACACTCTAGCATTGTCACTGCACTTTTCGTACCACTAACAAACAATTCAGATGTAGACTCTTCAATTTCATTAAGCTTTGGATTTATTACTATATCGTTTCCCACCATACACAATCTTGTTCCTGCGACCGTCTGACAGTCAATTCCAGCAAGCTTTATTGCAGCTGTAGCACCTATAAGTGCTGGTAAATCTGGCATATTTGAACCATCATATGATAAGACTATACAGATAACTTGCAATTGTTGATCATTTCTTAGTTTCACAACTGGCCTGAGAGATCTATCAATAATACGAGATGTAAGAGTTTCTTTTTCTGTTGGCTTACCTTCTCTCTTTATAAAGCCACCAGGTATCTTTCCAGCTGCATAGAATCTTTCTTGGTAATAGACAGCCATGTCTGTAAAATCCTTAGTTTCAGGAGCTTTTTCAGCAATTACAGCAGTACATAAAACAGTTGTCTGACCAAGAGTTGCAACAACAGCACCATCAGCTTGTTTAGCAAGTTTACCAGTTTCTAACTTCAGTTCTACATTATTCCAAGTATGTGTTGATGTTAATATTTCAGACATTATTTGATTAAAAGATTTTATAAAGGATTTAAGTATGGTAACTGATGTTACCCATTTTTATTGTTTTTTTCTCTAAAAAGATATACTGGCTCTGATGCAAGGCTACCTATCCTGTCGCGTTCTCGCTCATCAATACTTTTAGGATATGAGTACTCTACTCTCATGTCGTGTGTTGTACACCCAACTATAAGTAAAATGGAGATAAAAAGTATAGTCTTAGAAATTAAATTCATTGTTTAGTTTCTACTTTGTTTTTTAGAGATGCTTGTATTAATTTTTTTATTTCCAATGCCTTAGGTGAAAGCTTAGAAGAGCGAGTTGTAAGAAGGTAATTATCTAGACCAAAGTTATGCTCAATTGTTCTTAATCCATTAACAGACAACCTAAAGGTAATGTTTTGTCCAAGTATATCACTTCTTAGTGTAAATGAGTGTAGATTTGGTAAAAAGCGCTTTTTTGTTTTGATGTTTGAGTGAGATACATTACATCCAACTAAAACTTTCTTCCCAGTAATTTCACAAAGTCTTGTCATTTTTTCTAATATTTTTTATTTGTTTTTTGGTGCGGCTGAAAAGACTTGAACTTTCAATCCCTTGCGAGAACAACGACCTCAACGTTGCGTGTCTACCAATTCCACCACAGCCGCGATTTTTCAGATAATACAATTAAAATTATAGCTATGCAATAGCTTGAGTGTCGATTAAACTATAAGCAATCTTATCTACTTCTTTTTTTGCCATTGCAATTTCATATGCAGCAGATGCTGATGGTGCATCAATATATTCATTTGTTTTATCAATATATGTCACCAAATAGCCTGACTTTCCAGATATTGCCTTTGTTTGTTTAAATTGATGCTCATGAAAGGTAGCATCTGCATTCTGATTGAATAAATATTGAAAACTTTTTGTATTACAAGTAAAAGATTTAAGCTCACCCATGAAAAATTCAATTTTATTTATTTAATATATTACATATTGTGTAATAACTGGTTGTCATGACGAAGCATTTGTGATACACCGAAAAATATATAAATTAAACTATAACATATTCTTGATGTTTTCGAAAGGTACAATAGCTGGTTTTTTTATAATATTATGTTGTGCATTGTTTTTTAGTATCAGTGCAGTAAAAGAATATAAAAAGAATATTAAATTAAAGTCACAAGAACATATTTATACGATAGGGCTTCTAAAAACAATAGAGCATCCAGCTCTTGATGAAACAACTAATGGGGTCATTCAAGTCTTAAAAAATGAGTTACCAAATGTAAAAATCATTTCTGAATCGGCGCAAGGAGATATAGCATTAGCACAGCAAATTATGCAAAAGTTTTCGCAGCAAAAAGTTGATGCAGTAATAACGATTGGTACAATGGTAACGCAAGTTGCAATGAGACAAACAAAGACAATACCAATAATTTTTGGTTCTGTAACTGATCCAGTAGGGAGTGGGATAGTTGCCAATCCTACATCACCAGAGAAAAATATTACAGGTGTTTCAAACTTCAGCCCTAATATTACACACCAGCAGATTAATTTTTTCAAGCAATTGATGCCTAATTTAAAGAGAATTGGGATTGTTTATAATGCTGGGGAAGCAAACTCTGTAGTATTAGTTTCTAAAGTGCAAGAGGAGGCTAAAAAGTTTGATATATCAATCAGAGAGGCAATAGCACAAAATACAAATGATGCAGTCTTTATGAGTAAATCATTGTTAAGTTATGTGGATGCAATTTTTATTGATAATGATAACACTGCTCTAGGTGCCATAAAAGGCATTGTTGATATTGCAATGAAAAAGTCTATACCAGTATTTTGTAGTGATATTGACTCAGTACAGTTAGGTGTTTTAGCGGCTGTTGGTCCGGAGCAATACAAGCTAGGAGAAGAAGTTGGTAAGATGGCTATTGATATAGTGAAAAATAAAAAAGCAATCAAAGATATCCCAGTAAAATATTCAATAGATACATCATATGTAGTTAATATTAGTAGCGCTAAGAAGCTTAAAATTACAATACCAAATGATGAGTCTATAAAAATCCTAGAGTGATGGGATTCTTTAATTATTCATATTATTTCTTGCAGTGGATAATTTTATAAAATCATCATCAGCATGATATGAAGATCTTGTCAGAGGGCTTGATGAAACCATTAAAAACCCTTTAGCTTTAGCAACTTCATAGTAATATTGAAACTTATCTGGAGTCACATACTCCTTCACTTCTGCATGTTTAAGAGTTGGACGTAAGTACTGCCCTATTGTTAGAAAATCAACCTGTGCTGCTCTTAGATCATCCATTAGCTGTAAAACTTCAGTTTCAGTTTCTCCTAATCCAACCATCAAACCAGATTTTGTAAAAATAAAACTATCAAGAGCCTTAACTTTACTCAGTAAATCTAAAGAATTAAAATACCTTGCACCTGGCCTAATATAGGCATAGAGCGATGGTACAGTTTCAATGTTATGATTATATACATTTGGCTTTGCATCCACTATCAATTTATATGCATCACCCTTTCTTAAAAAGTCAGGTGTTAATACTTCTATTGTTGTTTGAGGGCTCTTAGACCTTATTGCATTGATACAATTTGCGAAGTGTGCTGCCCCTCCATCTTCAAGATCATCTCTATCGACTGATGTTATTACAACATGTTTTAAGCCTAATTCTGCAACAGCATTTGATAAGTTATCTGGCTCATGAGGATCAAGTTGATCTGGCCTTCCAGTTTTAACATTACAAAATCTACATGCTCTGGTACAGGTGCTCCCTAATATCATAAATGCAGCATGCTTTTGACTCCAACACTCACCTCTATTTGGACAAGCTGCCTCCTCACAAACAGTATTTAACTTATTTTTACCTACTATTTGACTTGTTACATCTAGCTGCTTACCTATAGGTGCTCTAACTTTTAACCACTCGGGCTTTTGTGTTATAGATGTCATTTTGTATTTTTAATACTATTTGGGTTCTTTAATGATATCAGAAAGTATAAAAAAATTAAACAGTTTGACACCAATATTAGAATTAGTTAAAATAAGAATAAAATACCTTGTACATCAATGAGTAAACTAATAAGCGTAGCAATGCTCCAGAAGCTGAGAGAATTTTTTCGGAAATTTCCAGAAATTGAGCTTGGTAACATAACTTTGAGAGATATGCGAATGAGTGATCAAAATGCATATTATAAGTATTTAAATCATCCGATGGTGAATCAGTATCTTTCTGATGAAGATATTCCAGCAACGGAGCAAGAAGCACTTGAATGTGTGAAAATGTGGGGTAGTTTGTTTTATAAAAGGCAAGGTATTTTTTGGACGATAGCAGAGACATCAACTGACAAACTTATAGGCTCAATAGGTCTCAGTAGCTGGAATTTCTTTAATAGACGTGCTGAGATCAGTTACGATATAGATCATGAATATTGGGGACAAGGTATTGCTACAAAGGCTTTAAGCAATGTTTTGAAAATAGCCTTCAAAGATATGATGTTGTATAGAATTGAAGCGAGAACGATGACAGGAAATGCTGCCTCACAGCATATATTAAATAAGTTTGGATTCAAAAAAGAGGGAGCACTAAGAGGATATAGAATCATCAGAGAGGTTCCTGAAGACATTTATATGTATGCCTTAATACAGCCTGACTACCCAGAAATTTTATTGCATTCCTAGGTGGGATAGCTATGCTCTGTCTAATTCTATATGCTCTTTAAATATTTTGTTTGATGGTGTAAATTATCTCTTGCGATTCTCCTAAAAAAGGATTACCATTATTAAATGGGGTGCTTATTTTAAACTGTTTAGCCTTATGTCCAGAACCGATACATTACTATTAATAAGGGAATCACTGTCTTAAGACTAGTCTCAAGATATATGACCTATTTTATACAAAAATGGTTTGTGGCACTGTCTGCAGCAGTTAAAATCAGTTCCTCAATATTATAAAAAATATTTTATCTATTAAATTTTTATGTTATAAGCTTTGAAAGAAGTTCAATAAAATTTTTAATAAAACATGTCAAAAAAAGTTTTCGAAGTCGCTGAAGCACAATTTGAATCTGAAGTCTTACAAAGTAGTGGAGTTGTTTTAGTTGATTTTTGGGCACCATGGTGTGGTCCATGTAAACAACTCAGTCCCATAATAGACGAAGTAGCAGAGCATATGTCTGATAAAATTAAATTCGTAAAAATAAATATAGATGATAGTCCAGAAGTTGCTTCAGAACAAGGTATAAGAAGTATTCCAACCCTGATGCTATTTAAAAATGGACTAAAAGTTGAAACAAGACTTGGCTCAATGAGTAAATCTGCACTAGAGACCTGGCTGGCTGAAGCTGCTGTTTAGGAGTAAGCCTCGGTCATTTTTTACAAAATTACTAGCTAATTCACAATTACTTTTTATATTAGTTTTTAGAGTCTTAATCTCCTTATTTGAGACTCCGAGAGCTTTACAGTCATGAAAAATCTTATTTAGGATTTTTTCTTTATTTGCCTCAAAGTCCTGCAATACAGCACGCAATACAGGTTTGAATTCATCATCTGTAAATAAAAGATTTGCATCTGAGTGTTTTAAAGTATTGGTATCAAAACGTGTTTTATATGTACTGCTCTTAATTCCACCTATAATAGATTTATTAATAATACTCATATTATGTCCTGAAAGCCCAAAGTCAATTGGAGCACAGTGGAGCTTCATACTGTTATCATCTTTTTGAATCATGATGTTATTCACATGTAAATCTCTGTTACCCATTAAAAAACTAATTGCATGAAATTTCATTATTTCTCTTTTTAAGTTTGGATTTTGGCGAAATAGTATTGCAGTATTAGCTTCTACATCTTTTTTCTGGCCCCCTAATGATTCAGACCCAACCTTATATGAAACAATTTTATATATTGTCCCTTGGTTATTACGGATTAATTCAATTTTAGGTGCGTTTTTTATACCCATTTCTCTCATGAATTCAGCGCCAAAGTATTCTCTAATTCCTTCATTATATATGCTTATAATCTTGCCATGAAATATCTCTTTTGTTTTTTTTGTCTTTGATATACACATAGTTAGCATCTTGATTTTCTGCAAGATTTGTAGTTTGAAAGACCGTAACTTTATGTGTGCTTTTATTGATATTCTTTTGCTCATCTTGCGATGCTTTTGCAAATTGCTTTGTACTCTTCTCTATTTCTGCCTGTTTATCTTTAAGAATCCGTTTTATAATTGTAGACTTTACATTTTTTATTTGAGAATCTCTCATCGAGCACTTAAAAAAGAGTTCTAAAAATCTTCCCCACCAAATTGTGCTTCTGAGTTTATTGAAAGCATCTTCATATGAAATCTCTGGAGACTTACTTTTTTCTTCTATTATTTTTCATTCTATTATTTGTAATAAATTTTTTATATTACTAGCATCATTGGGGAATAATTCCTTGAGATTTAATGTTTTATTACTCTTTCTTAGTGCTTCTAAGATTTGAAATTCAATATATGGTGGAGTTAATTCTTCTAAATCTTTTAATGCTTCATAGCTTGATTTTTTTTGTAATTCTTCATAGAAGTTCTCAGCTGATTTTATATTTTGCTCATTGCCTTCTGATGCTTCGTTTTGTTTGCTTTCTGAGCTTATTATAGTATTTCTCCTCTGTATGTTGCTGCACAGTACCTTATAAAGTGTTGAAACGCATTTTTAGCAGAGTCAGCATCAATAGTTTCATTATGTGATTGAACCTCTAAAGTATTATTATGCATCTGATTGTATTTATTGCTTTGTTATACATATATAGCAAATACTAACAATACATTTGTGTCAACAACTTTAAGTATATCTCATTGAGATTTGTTGTACTAATTCAATTGCTTCTGATCTAGGTCTTTGGAATAAATTCCTACCGACAATAGAGCCATCACCTCCTCCATCTGAGATTGATTTAATTTCATCTAGCAATGAGTTTGTGTCTTTTGCTGCACCTCCTGAGAATAAAACTATTCTCCTACCATCAAATGCACATTTCTTTACGTGTTTAACTCTCTCTGAAAGGTTTTGTAAGTTAATGCCTAACTTTGCATAGCCATCAAGGAATTTTGTATTAGTGACATTTGCACTGGGAAGCTTAACTTTTATTATATGTGCGCCAGTAATAGCTCCAATGTGTACAGCATAACAGATAGTATCGAATGCAGTATCATCTTTTATACTCACTCCCCTAGGGTAGCACCATATAATGCATACCAATCCCATTGTTTTAGCACTCTGGAAAATATGTTGCACTTGTTCAAGTATATCATCACAGTTGTTTGATCCTGGATATATTGTAATGCCAATACCAACACACCCAAGCTTTACAGCGTCTTCTACATGGCCTATCATTGCCTGATATGGCTCAGAATCCTTAGATTTCAAGCTATTACTACTATTTAATTTTAAAATCATTGGGATAACTCCAGGATAATTAGCAGCTGCAACTTCAATCATACCTAGTGGCGCTGCATATGCACTGACACCTGAATCAATAGCTAACTTCACATGATATAACGGGTCATAACCATCAGGATTGCTTAAAAAGCTCGCATCAGGACCATGCTCAATCCCTTGATCAACTGGTAGTATCATTATTTTACCTGTACTAGAAAGCTTCCCATGATTGAATATCCTATACAAATTACCTCTTAAGGCAGGATTTTCATGTGTATATTCTGAGAGAATTTTTTGCATATTTTATTTTTTTTACTTTTAATTTTTACTTTGTATATTTAACATAGTATATAATATGAAAAAAATAATACATTCAAAATGGCAGGACACTCAAAATTCAAAACTATCAAGCACAGAAAAGGTGCACAAGATGCAAGAAGATCTAATACTTTTACAAAGCTTATTAGAGAAATAATCGTTGCTACGAAGGCTGGAGATAAAAATCCAGATTTCAATCCAAGGCTCAGAGTTGCAATAAATGCTGCAAGAGCTGAAAATATGCCAAAAGACAAAATAGAAGGGGTAATAAATAAGGCTTCATCAAATGATACAGATGAGAACTATGAAGAAGTGAGATATGAAGGATATGGGCCTGCAGGGACTGCTTTGATAATAGAAGGATTAATTAAAAATAGGAATAAAGCCGCATCTGAAATCAGAAAGATTTTCGATAAAAATGGTGGACATTTAGCCGAAACCGGCAGTGTAAGCTATATGTTTCAAAAAATTGGCTTCCTCCTCTACTCAAAAGAAATAATAAAATCTGCTGATGAATTTTTAAATACCATCCTGGACTCAGGAGCAGATGACTGTATAGAGCATGAGGATTGCTATGAAGTCATTTGTCAACTGGAAACATTCCATACTGTTAAAGATAAGCTAGAAGAGCATTATGGAGAAGCAGCTGAGGCAAAGATTGAGTGGAGAGCTAGTAATATTATTAGCCTTGTAGGAGAAGATGCAGTAAAGGCAAATAAGTTACTTGATTTCTTACATGATAATGACGACGTACAATCAATTTCATGTAATTTTGAAACTGCTTAAGTGTCGGAGGATTTAAAGGATTGGATGGAATTTAAAAAAAACACATCAATAGATAAATCTGTTGAAAAATGCAAACAAGGAGTTCAATTTTTGAATTTTAAAAAAAAAAACTCCTAGAGTATTGGAAACTAATATACAAGTGCTATTTAATCAAAATTTAGCTCGTGAAATAATTCTCGATGATGTCAAATGCATTGAAAGAAATACTCTCAAAAAATTATCTACTGGAAAATTTTTAATTGATATATCAGTAGATTTACATGGATATACAGTAGATGATGCATATGAAATATTTTATAAGACATTGTCGCTGGCCCTTTCAAAAAGCTTCAAAACTATGTTAGTGATTACTGGTAAAGGTGATAAAGATCAATATACAATAAGAAATCAGTTGCTGCACTGGGTCAACATACCTCAAATATCAAGTAATATACAGTATATTACTCATGCAAATCAGAATGATGGAGGTGAAGGAGCCTTTTATTTTTTATTGAGACGAAGAGGTAATGGTGGGTCTGGGAGGAGTTGAACCTCCGACCTCACGCTTATCAGGCGTGCGCTCTAACCACCTGAGCTACAGACCCCCTCGGTTAACTTTGAATATTAGCTAATTATAAGTCTAATGTCAATCAGATATGGAGAGCCACTCTATGTGTATATTCAAAAAAATACAGAAATAAGTAATCATTACTGTAAACACTACGATATACTGCAAATTATAAATTTGAATTCTTATTGTAATATAAGAAGATATATACTATCAAAAATCAAGCAAGAGAACTGAAAACACTGATTTGGTTTATGGAGGGAAATAGCCGTTACAAATGCCCTTAGACCATTACAATCTATTATAGACTCACAACTTTAAAAAATTTTAAAATGCCATTTTTGTTATCTCATTGAAGGCATTGACGAACTTATCTCTTATTTGTATCACCTGTTGCAAAGCTATTTCTGCCTCATTAACCGCTTGTGTTAGTTCTATAAGATTACTTTCCTGATCTACACTCTCAGTTGCAACTTTTTCAGCTCCGGCAATTTTATTCAGCTGTGCTTGAATGAGAGTAAAAAAACCTTTTGATTTCGTTTGCTGTTTTATATCAATTTTATCGCCATCATATAAAACATTATTTGCACTTTTGATTAGCGTTTCTACACCACCTATCTCTTTATTATCCTTTTGATTAATATCAACATAGTCCTGTATTATCTCAGAAAGGTCTGAAAATTTAGCAGCTGCTTTTGAATGTTTATCATAGTTGATAGAAGCTGTATTATAGCTAACGCTTGGTATTGTATCGATAGACATGGTGACTAAGTTTTTATTCTGATTTGTATTGACTTTACTCATTTTTTTTGCTTTGTGGAATACTTATTCCAGTAGAAAACAATTTTTTTAATTCATATTGTAAAATATCATCAAATGCGTTGATTTGCACAACTTTGTTGAGAATCTTTTGCATAGATATGATTCCTCGATCAGGATCTGAAATACCACAAGGTTGAATTAGTTTAAAGGGTGTTAGATCATTATTTATATTAATTGCGATCCCATGGTGACTTACACCCTTTCTGATCCTCATACCTATTGCGGCTATTTTGTTTTTTTCAACCCATACGCCTGGATATTTAACATCTTGTACTCCATTTATATCAAACTTTTTTAGAGATTTAATGATTACATTATATATTGTATTAAGGAACCTATATAAATCAATTTTGTCATATAAATGTTTGACATTTATCATAAGATAGCAAATTCTTTGTCCAGGTCCATGAAATGTTATTTTACCACCTCTTTCACTTTTTATAACAGGTATGCCATTTATTGTTGATCCATACTTTAATAAGAAGTCTTCATATGTTGTATATCCAACAGTATATGTTGGTAAATGCTCTAAAAACCAAACAGTATCCTCACAATTACCTAGTATTATCTCATCAACTATTTGATTCATTCTAGCTAGGGCTTGATCATAATCTATTGCCTCATCTGTTCTGATAAATTTCATGTTTTATTTATGATAAAAAATATAAAACTTAGTTTATACTAAAACTCCATACAACAAAAAATTACAATGAAAAGTATTGTTTTTTTATGTTTTAGAATATATTGTTGTAGAAACATTATAACTTTAAATCAATATGCCTCTAGTACCAATAGTCATAGAACAATCTGCACGTGGTGAAAGGTCTTTTGACATATATTCAAGATTGTTAAAAGAAAGAATAATTTTCATTACAGGGCAAGTAGAAGATCATATGTCTACACTAATAGTAGCACAACTACTTTTTTTAGAATCTGAAAACCCAACAAAAGATATACACCTATATATTAACTCGCCAGGAGGCGTTGTAACATCAGGCATGGCAATATATGATACTATGAGATATATCAGACCAAAAGTTGCTACATACTGTATCGGACAGGCCTGTTCAATGGGTTCTTTGTTACTCACTGGTGGGGAGCATGGAATGCGTTACGCTTTGAAAAATTCAAGGATTATGATTCATCAGCCGCTTGGTGGCTATCAAGGACAAGCTACAGACATACAAATTCATGCTAATGAAATCTTAAAGATAAAAAATAAGATGGCAGATTTATATGTCAAACATACCGGTCACCCCATTGGTATTGTTAAAAAAAGTTTAGAGAGAGATAATTTTATGTCTGCCGATGAAGCTAAAAAATTCGGACTAATAGATCATGTTATTGAAGAAACAGTCAAGGCAAATAATAAGTAAATGAGAGCTTTGTAATGCAATTCTCATACGCTCTATTGATTAAATAATTGGGAAAAATGGAAAGGAATACAATAATTCACTGCTCATTTTGTGATAAACACAAAAGCCAAGTCAAAAAAATTGTTGCTAGCAATAATGCTTTTATATGCAATGAATGCATATCACTCTGCCATGATATAATTGAGCATGAGAATAGGGTGTCAACTGGCGTTACATTACAGAACATCCCTAAGCCAAAGGCAATATATAATTCTCTGGATGATTATGTTATTGGTCAATCACATGCAAAAAAAGTCTTATCAGTAGCTGTGTATAACCACTACAAAAGAATTCTAAGTAATGTTGATACACAAGATGTTGAAATTTCAAAGTCAAACATAATGCTGATTGGTGCAACTGGCTGCGGCAAAACATTACTGGCACAAACCCTTGCAAAAATATTAAATGTACCATTTGCAATAGCTGATGCTACATCTTTAACTGAAGCTGGATATGTTGGTGACGATGTTGAGAGTATCTTATCAAAGTTGTTACAATCTGCAAATTTCGATATAAAGAAAGCTCAAACAGGCATTATATATATAGATGAGATAGATAAGATTGCACGCAAATCATCAAGTTCATCTTCTGGTAGGGATATATCTGGTGAAGGAGTGCAGCAAAATCTACTGAAACTCATAGAAGGTACAATTGCTAATGTCCCACAAAACAGTGGTAGAAAGACAAACAATCAAGAGCACTTAAAGGTTGATACCACAAACATATTATTCATAGTTGGTGGTGCATTTGATGGCTTAGAAAGTATCATCAAACAAAGAACTGAAGAGAAAAATTTAGGTTTTGGAGCTAAAATTCTTGAAAGTTCTAAAATCACTTCTGGCGAGCTATTTAATAAAGTAGAAACAGATGACTTGATCAAATATGGTCTAATCCCTGAGTTTTTAGGTCGCTTGCCTGTGATTGCAACACTTGATGATATGACCGAAGATGGACTGATCAAAATCCTGACTGAGCCCAAAAATGCTATTGTGAAGCAGTATACAAAACTTCTACAGATAGATAATGTTGATTTTGAAATTTCACAAGATGCATTGCAGGCAATAGCTAAACAAGCAATGAAAAGGAAAACTGGTGCGAGAGGCCTCAGAAATATTATTGAAGGATTATTACTTGATGCTATGTTTACAGTTCATGAGTCTGGTGGCGTCAGTAGAATATCAGTTAGTGTCGATAATGATATTATTGTTGTCAATTCCTACAATGATGCAGGTGAGTTAATTCAAAATAACGACGTAATTGTCATAGATGATAAAAACCCCTCTTCAGTACCTGATACAAAGGAAGGTATTTATAACTCCGGGAGTTAATTTTATGATAAAAGTTAGTTTATACTAAAACTCCATACGCCAAAATTACAGTGCAAAATATTGTTTTTATGTTTTAGAATATATTTTTATTAAAACATTATCATTTAAATCAACATGGTTCTAGTATCAATGGTCGTATGTTGAAGCTAGACCATAGTTTATACTCTCTATGGCTTTGCTGACATAAAACAAAATCATATAATTTTTTTATCTTCAGTAAAAGCAACTAAATGGACCACTGCTTTTTATTCTTTTGACCAAGCTTTTGTTTATCCTTGTTGTAACTACTTGGCCATCTTGAAGTGTTTGAGTCAATTTCCGCAATTCCTTTTGAGTACTTATAATTCGTTTTTGCTGATCATTGACTTGATTTGCAAACCCATACTTTCTTTTTGTACTTTTACCATTACTCTGATTATCACCACTGTTTTGCTGCAAATCGAAGTTCAAATTTCGTGTTCTAACGCCATCTTTATCTTTATGAATCTCACTAGCAATTTGTTCGTAAGATTCATCAACCCCCTGTCGCCTTTCCTCAGCACTTAGACCTATCTTTTGCTTTTGAATGATTCCAGGTTTTAGATCAATTTTCTCTTTATACTTTATGTATCCTTTTATTTTATTGTTCTTAGCACTCTTGAGTGATATATTGTTCATGTGTGGCTTAAATTCTTTGCCTGTTAATCCACAATGTTTTTTCAAACCATTTGCACCAGGTGTGCCACCACCCATCCATCCTGCCATTCCTTGAATATGCCCTGATTTTATTTGAGCATCTATATTTCCTTTTTGATTTTTATCTCCAAAATTAAAACCTAAGAGCCTTTTTACAAAAACGATTAATAGTCCTCCAGTTCTATCTTTGCCACTCTTACAACTAGATGCTATATCTGGCATTCTATAATTATTATCTGAACCTTGTATATTTTCACCACTCACATTTGGTAGATCAAGTATCTTTTGATCATTAATTAGTGCAGTCAGTGACATCATATTAACTGTTCGCTCTTGAGATGCGTTTGATGATGACAATAATGCAGGTAATCTCAAAAGAAATGCTATTGGTACTGCCATAAAGGCTATTTTTTTTAAAACATTGTTAAAAAATGGATTATTAGAGCCACCAAAATCAAGTCCTAAAGCCTTTGTAAAGTATGTGTATAAAGATTTCTTTATAGACTTTTTAGTTTCAATTGCTAACTTCAAAGTTTTCTTTAAATCACCAACTTCAAGGGCTTCTACCGCTGCCATTGCATTCTTATCACTTGTAAGCCAACCACTTGTTAAATACTGGCCGACTTTTTGATATGCTGTTATTTGTTTGCTATTTACAGTAGCATGTATTTCTTGTAATGCTTTTTCTTTTAATGCTTTGCCCAATTCTTTGAGTGTATTATCATATGGTTTTAGTTTTGAATCTACAAATGCTCTCGAGCCATTCATTGAAGTCACAGCTCTCTCAACATCTTCTACACCCTTAACTCCTGCCGTTAACTGATTAATAGCGCGTCTGTCATCTGGTTTAAAGTAAGGGGTATTTAAACTTGTGATAGTAAGCTTTGCATCTTTGCGACTCAGGGCTTTATTCATTGCAGATAGATGCTTGACATTCATATTTGCAATCAGATTTGACTTATCTTGCCCCTTTAGCCCAGAAGATGGTGTACCACTATGTATTGTTTTCCCAAGAATCTTTAATACAGCTTCACCTCCTATTTCGGGATTTCTGCTAATTTCACCGATGCGTTGTACATAAGCATTTCTGAGACCTGGTAAAGTTTTTAAATTCTGAGTTGGAATTGTTTCTTGTGCTGCTAATGCTCCCCAATAAGCTGTAGCCATATAACCATTAAACAGTTCTTTGTTAGAATTAGCTATTAATACAGTATCTTTAAGCGCTTCAATGTTGTAATCATCTTCAAGTGGTGGAATCATTGCCTCTGATATAAAGGCTATTTTTGTATTATCCTCATCATCTGTCTGATTAAAAATTGTACATATATTGTATTTCTTATCTTCTAATCCAGCTAAATCCTTTGTTATATTAAGTTGCTTTAGTAGCGTTTTATTGTCGCCTAATGAGTCATGCTCTAAATCTTGTTGCATTCTATTTACTACAAAGCTATCTTCTTTTAAAATCCCTATCAAAAATCCATTGAATTCCTCTTCACTCATTGCTGAAAGATTTTTAAGTATCTTTTCCAGCTCATCTTTTATTGCTTGAATCTTACTATGTTTTTTATTACGTATTTCTTGTGCTGAGTCATTATCCAATAGTTTCATTTTATAATTCCCTGAATTTTTTGGTACAACAAAATTCATATTATCAATATCAGTATCAGACATTATCTTACCGCCACCAGAGTCCATCCTGATCATTCTATCAGCAGCCCTTGCAGCATTTAAAAGCCTTGATTGCTGTGAATATTTTGAGTCTTGGAGAGGATGTGATGCGTTTCTTGTATCTCTTATAAGAGTATTGTTTTCTTGATCTATAGTCCACTGCACACCTACTTCAAGATCAGCTGCTTGTGCAAGTATTTGTAGTGCACTTGAGTAAAAATCAGGATAATGCCCCTCTGCATCCTTTAGTTGTCTGAAGGTTGGTAGTTTGAAATCAATTTTCTGTACAATTTTGTTACTCATAGATTGGAAATTTAAATTTTCACTAACTTCTTCTGGCTTCTCTGCAGTAGCAAAATTTTTAATTGCCTGATCGAGGTCTTGAACATTTTTTTGCATTAGGTTAGCAGCTTTGGACTTAATGTCTTCTGCACTGCCTTTATTTACCTTATCTATCTCTGGCATCTTTTATTTGTATTAAATTTGAAATTTACAATTCATACTATGATTATGATACAACTATAAGCTGATGTCAATGATGTTTTTACACGATTCTCTATTTGTAGTTATAAGGCTACTAGACTATTTAAGATAAATATTTTCAAACTATCATTTGAATATGAAATCAAAAAAATTCTTCTATTTTAATAGAACATTGTATCTTCAAATCTCTTGCCATTTTCCAATAGTTTAGCCTTAGAAAAATATAGCGCTTCATGTGATTCAGTCGCATATTCAAACAATGGAGTCTCAACTATTGCATCGACTGGACAGGCTTCCTGACATAATCCACAGTAAATACATTTTGTCATATCTATATCATATCGTGTAGTGCGACGACTACCATCTGCTCTAGGGTCAGAACTAATTGTAATGGCTTGTGCTGGGCATATTGCTTCACATAGTTTGCATGCAATACATCTTTCTTCACCACTCGGGTAAAGCCTCAGCGCATGCTGTCCTCTAAATTTTTTACTTATTGCTCCCTTTTCATAAGGGTAATTTAATGTTACTTTTGTCTTAAACATATAAGTAAAAGTTTTAAATAAGCCTATAACAATATCAGCCATAAAAAAGTAAAAAATTAGGTACCTTAAAAAGGTTTTTTTATTAGTCTTTAAAACAGCTTTTGAATTCATATTTAAATATAAATTTATACTTTTCTAGTTATCAAAGTAATTATAACAAATTTGTTTATTCTATACAATGCAAACATCATACATTGAGCTACAGCCAACAACTCCAATGATGCAACAGTATGTCCAAATCAAAGCTCAGCATAAAGATTATCTATTATTTTATAGGATGGGAGACTTTTATGAGCTGTTCTTTGAGGATGCATTGATTGGGGCTCGTGAGTTAGATATTACACTTACAAAGCGTGGAAAAGCATTGACACAAGATATTCCTATGTGTGGAGTGCCAATACATGCAAGTGAATTTTATCTAAATAAATTATTGAAGAAAGGCTATTCTGTAGCAATTTGTGAACAAATAGAATCACCAGAAGATGCTAAGAAACGTGGGTATAAGGCAATTGTCAAAAGAGAAGTAGTACGTATAGTAACTCCCGGTACAATAATGGATGAGATTTTACTAGAATCTAAACAGTCTAATTACTTGGCTGTAATCATCAAAAATCAATCAGATATAGTCATAGCCTTAGCTGATATATCAATAGGATCATTTTTTGTTGAAACCATCAATAAGGAGGCGCTTGCAATAGAAATCTCTAGGATCATGCCAAAAGAAATTGTAATACCTGATATTTTAGCATATGACGATATAATTGCTGCAAATCTTGAGAAGTTTACGAATTGTATAACAAAAAGACCTGATAGTATTTTTGATTATCATCGATGTAATAATCAGCTCTTAAATTTCTACCAAATAGATTTTATTGATGGAGTGGGGAACTTTTCCAAAGATGAGATAATTGCATCTGGTGCTTTAATTGAATATCTGAAATATACTCAAAAAAATTCAATGCCGAAACTTCATCCACTTACAAGGATAAAGTCGAGGAGCTTTATGCAGATAGACCCAGCCACAAGATTTAATTTAGAAATTACTAGGAGCATAAAAGATGATTCCAGAGGTTTATTATCGATAGTGGATCAAACACTCACTGCATGTGGTGGAAGAATGCTTAATGTATATATTTCCTCACCTTTAACTAATGCAAATTCAATTAATGCTAGGCTCGATAATGTTCAAGGGTTTATTGATTGTCATAATATAAGAACTAAAGTTAGAGGACTGTTGAGAAATTTTCCTGACATTGAAAGGTCTCTTAGTAGGATCAATGCAAACAGATTAACTGTTAAAGATATTTTTGCAATAAGAGATGGATTGGAGATTATGTTAAATATTGCAGATATAATACATGGCAATGGAATGTCATCATCAATCCAATCTTTAATAAAGGAAATACCTGCTTTTGATAAGCTCCTACATGAACTACAGAATACTCTAATAGGTAACATTGCTGAAGTAAATGAAAGTAAAAGTGTTATTAGAGTGGGCTTTGATCCACAGCTTGATAACTTATATAATTTAAAAGATAATTCTCAGGAGAGGGTAGATAAACTTCGTGATAAATACAAAGCAATCAGTGGAGTTAATAACCTTAAAATTAGTAGAAACAATGTAATTGGTTATTTCATAGAAGTATCATCACCCAATGCATCAAAAATACAAGATGATATCTTCAGGCATAAACAGTCGCTCGGGAGTGTTGTAAGATATACAACAGATGAGTTACAGTCACTTGAGACAGATATAATAATGTGCAGCACAAAGATAGGAAGAATAGAAAGTGGTATCTTAGATAATGTATACAAAAATATTATGTGTTATACAGATCATATATCAGCTGTTGCAAATGCAGTTGCTTCAATTGATGTGTTTTCAAGCCTTGCAGAGCTATCTGTTATAAATGGATATGTGAGACCTATAGTTGATGAGAGCAGAAAATTTCATGTTGTTAGAGGATATCATCCAGTAGTACAAGCATCAATTAAAAATAAATTTATACCAAATGACTGTTCACTAGATGAAAATGATGCTGTGTGGCTCATCACAGGTCCAAACATGGCAGGTAAAAGTACTTTTTTAAGACAGAATGCAATTATATGTATTTTATGTCAGATTGGTAGCTTTGTACCAGCTAAAAGTGCACATATTGGTGTAGTAGATAAATTATTCAGCAGAATAGGTGCCTCAGATAACATTAGCAGTGGACAATCAACATTTATGGTAGAAATGCTTGAAACAGCATATATAGCAAACAATGCAACAGATAAATCTCTTATAATTATGGATGAGGTAGGTAGAGGGACATCAACATACGATGGGCTTGCCATAGCTAAATCAGTTGTTGAATATATTCATAATAAAATTGGTGCTAGAATGCTTTTTGCTACACATTATCATGAGATGTGTTTGCTAGAAGAAAAGCTTGAAAATTTATCTTGTCACACAATGAAAGTAGTGGAATGGCAAAACAAAATAAACTTTATGCATGAAGTGATAGATGGTAGAGCTGATAAGTCTTATGGTATACATGTAGCACAGCTAGCTGGCATGCCCAGTGCTATTCTCACAAGTGCTTATGCAGTTTTACGACAGCTTGAGAGTGATAAAAAAGATTATGATTTAGTTGATAAATCTCCATCACATGACACAAACAAATCAGATCATGTATATGATTTTATATCTAAAGTTGATATGGATACTCTTACTCCAAGGTCTGCAATAGATATTCTATTTCAATTAAAAGATTTGATAAATGCCATTTAAATTTTTAATAATTATACTTCTGTTGGTTGGATGTAGGCACTTTGAAGAAAAAAATGATGAAGCACCTAAAAATTTATTGAGTCATTTTGATGATAAAAATATTACAGTAGCTACTTTAGGAAGTAGTTGTGATGCTTTTACACTCAAAAAATTAGCACAGTATATTGACTATAATAAAAATATTAAATTGCTTCAATATAGAAATACTGACTCTGACTACGAAAGGGCTACAGTAATAAAACAAGTTTTGTTAGGTTCTAAAAATGGTGCTGAAATAATATGGGCATTACGTGGTGGATATGGTACAGCTAAGGTAGTAGATATTTTATATAATGATGCAGACTTTATTTCTCAAATGAGAGCAAAAACACATTATCCATTTGTTGTTGGCTATTCTGATATAACGGTTTTACATCTGTTTTTATCTAAAGAGTTCGGATGGAAAACAGTTCATAGCAGTGTTTTTTTTGAAATTTTAGATGATTCCAAACAGAATAATTTTACAGTTATAAACAAAATTTTTGATGGAACAAAAAAAGCTACACTAGATAACCTGAAACCCTTGAATCAGCAGGCATTGCAGCAAAAAGAAATATCTGGCCAATTAACTGGTGGTAATTTATCAGTTATACAAACTAGCATTGGCACAAAATGGCAAATAGATGCAAAAAATAAAATTCTCTTTTTAGAAGACTGCTATGAAAAACCATATAGAATTGATAGAATGCTTTATCATTTAAAATCCGCTGGTATTTTTGATTATGTTGAAGCTATAATATTTGGAGATTTATGTGATGAAAGTGAAGTTATGGCAAAAGTTATCACAAATTTTGCTACAATTATACAATTACCAATTTATAAAGTTGATGTTTTCGGGCATGGTCAATATAATTACCCAATTGTTTACAATGCTGATGGTAAAATCAAAATTGATAAAGATATAATAACTTTAATACAAATATTCTAAAAATACTGTGATAAAACACTCACATCATATATCAGATCTCATATCAGTAGCTTGCCACTATGATGAAAATACATTACTAACCAAAAATGGTGAGCTCATACACTTCATTAAAGTCAAAGGGTTTTCAAAGAGATTCTCTAAATTATCAAATATAAACCTTAGAGAGGTAATAAGGAATATTATTAAAAATTTGTTGACAAAAAACTTAATGTTTTATCTATATGTTAAGCGTGATTACATAAACATAGCAAGTACAACAACAGATTTTCATTCTGAATTTGCTCAGATGCAACATGATATGTGGATTAATGAAAATAATTTCCATAGCTGTTTGATGAACACATTATATATTGGAATTGTTCATTGTGGTGCTAGAGAAACTTTTGGTGATAAAAATTTCTTTAAACAGTTTTTATTTAAGACAATAGAGAAAAGCTTTGCACATAGCGTTGAGATTGCTTTAAAAGAGATATCAGATACTTCTGCAAATATTTTACAGGAGCTTGAATTATATGGCGTGAATTTATTATCAATTATTAAAAAAGATGAAAAATTAATTTCTGAACCATTATCATTTATACATTATCTCACACACTTGCATGATAGGGAAGTTGAAATATCGAGGGCTAATTGCTCAAAAATACTTGCATTTGATCTAAAAATACATCATTATTATAATAATGCAACTTTTAATACTGATTATGGAAAGAGTTTAGATTTCGATGGAAATACTGCATCAGCAGAAGAAGAGATAAAATCTTTTTTTGCAGCAGCTTTTAGTCTGAAAAGTGCATACTCACTAGCGATAGCAAACACCGATCAAATACTTAGTTTAGATCAAAAGATGTTGATATATGAAAGCATCCGTGTCACAAGTAAAACTACTTACTTAGATTTCTTAAAAAAACAGCAAATAATTTATCACACATCAAAGATGCAAAGCACCCTTGATGAGGTTGAAAAACAAATAAAAGCATTAGAAACCACCCCTTGTATTAAAAGTCAAATTTCAGTTATTATCATTGCTGATACTGAAGATATGCTGAATATACAACTACATCACACAAAGGAATTATTTTTTAATATTGGTATCTCAACAGTTAGAGAAGACTACAACATGATGGGGGTGATTTATGGTGCAATTCCTGGCAACACATGTTTTTTAAGGAGAGAAAATTATAATATAGTGGAAAATTCTGCTATCTTTTCATCTATAAGGCAAAAGTGTCTTGGGGGGCACAGGGGTAGTATTTGGGGTAGGGCAATAACAATTTTCAAAACCCTGACAGGGCTGCCATATTTTTTTAATTTTCACAATAAAGACGATATAGGTCATACAATTATAGTTGGTCAAGAAATCAATAAGCAATACTTATTAAGTAAGTTCCTCATTGGGGAGTCTTTTGCATTTGATCTAAAATTAGTTAACTTTGATTATGATGGTTCAGATGATGATAGAATGAAAATGTATAGTGCAACAATCCAATCTAATTTCTCACTTGATTTATTTAGGATAATTAATAATGATTCTAAAATCCTTTATAAAATTTTTCTTTATGTTTTATTGAGTAATCTTATATTATCAGATGAGATAGAAAAGCAGGTCATAGAAATTATAAACTCAATAATAGAGATAACATTACAAAGTAGAGCAGCTAATGAAGAAGCATCACATATTATTGAGAAAATTCATAAGGTGATCGATGCAGATCATATAACTATAAACAGTGACATCAAAAATCATTTAAATGAATTTTTTAGTTTAAATTGCTTTTTTAAATTATTTTATTCTGATACAAAGCTCGACAGTGAAATTGTGAGTCTGAGTTTTGGTAAGATTTCCCAGGAGCTAACTTTCAAAGAAGAGAATATAAAAGAAAAAATTAAGTCATTACTAACATTTTTATATTTAAAAGATATTAATCATGAGCTTGATTCTGCAAATATCAAACATATTCTACTAAGTGTAGAACATGGTGTTTTAGGATTTGGTAAAATTTTTAATGATGAATTTATTACAATATTTAAAGAGCTTGCAAAAAAACATATTGTAGTCATGATTAATTGTCAAAATAGATTAGATTTATATCATTCAACTGAGATTGCTAGTATTATACAAACTGTAATACCGACACGATTTTTCTTATCAGATAAATTTGTTGATAATGAATTCAAAAATATATTTCAATTATCACGTACAGATCTTAATAAGATAAAGACTTATAGTCCTTCTGAGTTTAACTTCCTTCTAAAGCAAGATGAAGATGTGATGGTGTCGTCATTCAGAATTCTAAAAGATATTACAGTTATAAATTAATTTGTGAAATATGAAAAATTTTATTTTATTTGTTATTTTGTTATTAGTTGGATATAAGTCAGCAGAAGCAATTACTGATTGCGGTCATTGTCATACATTTAGTCCTTGTGATCATAACTATACACAGGACTGTAATCGCTGTAAGGGTTTTGGTGGGGAGCTTAATAATAACTGTCATGTTAATGATAGTTATAAAGGCGTACTCTCAGTTAAACTTGCTTCTATTTTAAAAGCTGGAAAAAGTGCTACAAACCCATTCAAGGTAACTAATAGTTATATTTTGCAACATTCATCCTGTAGTTATAAAGGATCTGCAGATGATGGCTGTCGTTCTGCCCCACAATCCGATGGAGCAGTTACATTTAATGATACTTCTGTAGTGAGTAAAGAAAGTGATTGTGATAGTCATAAATTAACTGTGCATAATGTTGATTACTGTCTTATTAAGCTTGATAAAAATACCGCTCATAGTAAATTAATAGATTTTCCAATTGATAATGAAGATTTTAGTGATGCTATATGTGCACGTGCTAATATTTGTGATGCAATTAGTTGGAAGTGTAACTGGGAATATATAGGATGTATTCCGCTTCCTGCACTACCAGGACCACCACCATTTACTCTAGGATACTTACCTAGTACAGCATTTGTAGTGCCAGCTGTTGGTAACTTTAAGAATCTAGCGACTACTTTTCAAAAACCCATTGGAATAGTAAATTTAATTCGAGGTAATGAACTTTTAGATATAATAAAATTTGATCTCCCTACATCTTATACTCCAAACACAAAAGATAGATATACATTATGTCAGCAATATAAAGATGGCTCGACAGAATTTTGTGCAAAGATTGATGAGTTCAATCCTAGTCAAATCTCTATTGCGAAAGGTTCAATGCAGCTAGGTGCTTATCCTAGACCTGCAATAGAGCAGAAGAAAAACGATATTTCTATATTCCCTTGTTATAATACTTATGTTGATGCACAGCAAAACAACTATCAAGGAATATATGCATTTTCAATAAATACCAACAAAGGAGATGCAATAGGTATTACAGCAGATGGGCGGCCCTTATACATTGGCCCTAATTATCTACCATCTTTATCACAGGATACCATTGGGGATATCAGGGAGACAAAATGTGATTTATGCATCAATGCTGCATCTGCAGGGGATTGGGATAATAATAAGATATATGCTGATGGGTATAATGGTGTTGATGGATCTAAAATAGTCGGTTGTCAGCTTAATAGTAATATTGAAATTAAAAAAATAAAGTTTGATAACGGAGATGATAACCCATTAAGGGTTGATATGTTTGACACAGATGAGCAGACTGATACAGATCCAGATACCAATAAGCCAATTAAATATTATACTTATAATTCTGAGAGCGCTTTATTGGAAGGTTATTTGGCTCATGTAACCCCTGTTATTCCAGTTATACAAGATAAAAATCGTGGGTATGAAGCTGATTATGATATAGCTGCTATATCTCCCAATAACGACCCCACATGTAATTCATATTATAAAACTATATCTAATGGAATAATGTTTATAAAGCCAGCTGGCCTTAGAAATAGATATTATTGCTCTAGAAATGATAAAAATAAAAGTCAATTAGGAGATAAAGATATAGTTACTTTATGTGCTGATGTTGATAGTGAACCTGTATATAATAGTATTTGTCCTGGTTTATATCAAGGACTTGCTGATGATAGTCAGGTTTTACCAGATAAAATATGTCTGATGTCTAGTGATGATTGGGATTTTATCTCTGGAAGATATAAAAATACAGATCAGAACTTAAATAATGACCATAAAGTAGTACCTCAAATGTCTTGTACTTTTCTTCCTGCATGCGCCTCTCTTGGAAAAGATACAGTTCCAAACATAGGGGCTGCTATATGGGACATAGCTAGTTCATTTAATGCATCAGTAGAAGGCAAATGTGATGAAAAAACATATAGCTATAAGTATGTAATTGCAGATTATGGTTTTGTTAATCAGCAAGATTCTCAGCAATATAAAAATGACTTAGATCAAGTAAAGAAAAATATTGCAGGCAAACCATATATGTCTGAAGATGACTTAACATCTAGCCTCAAAGCTCTATATGATAAAGATCCAAATGCATTAGTATTCACATGTACAAAAAAGTATCCTGCAAGTAAATGTATAGGTGGTATATATGGTAATGTACCTGACGATACATCTTGTGTTTCAATTACAAATAATAAAAAGCCTATAAAATGTCAACCAAGTAATTAGATATATCTTGATTGATCTGATCTTAATTTATAAATGATATAAAATTTTATATTAAAGATGAGCTGCATAGACTATTGCTTTTTATATAAAAATGTGCCATAATTTGTGGATTATCTACTCGTTTGGAGAGGTTGCTGAGTGGCCAAAAGCAGCAGACTGTAAATCTGCCCGCCTTGTGCGTTCGTAGGTTCGAATCCTACTCTCTCCACCACTTTTTTTATCAAAAACAAATCCGTAGTTCTCTGCAAGAATACACACATAACTTGTATTACCAGATTTAATAACTACTGCTGACTTTGTTTGATCGATTTTTTTTACCTCTAGTATCTGTATTAGATCTGAATCATTAGATTGAGACTGCTTGATTCTCTCATTTAGTTTGAGTTTTTTTATAAGAAAGATACATAGTAATATGCTTAATGAAATTATAAAAAGTATTACTAGTGCCTTGAGATAAACAATACTATTCATCAATTTCTGGATTATGAAGAGGTAGTTGTGCAAGTAATTTATGTTTATCTTGCTTACTACTTTTCACAGTCTGCTTACTCAGCATGACCTCATTTTTTATGTACTTATCAACTATTGATTCAACTTCATCTAATTTATCTGTAAAGAAGTGCTCTGCTTTGTTTACAACATTATATTGTATTTTTATGTTGGGCTGGACAGAAATTTGTTCAACAAGTTTAGCAACCTGCGGCTCGGGTACTATCAGATCATTTGTACCTTGTATAATACACCCACTAACAGGGCAAGGGGAGAGAAATGAGAAGTCATATGAGTTAGCTGGAGGAGAGACCATTACAAAACCTTTAACCTCAGTCCTTCTCATAACTAATTGCAATCCAACCCATGCACCAAATGAAAATCCTGCAACCCAGTAATTCGAAACATCTGGATTATTGTTCTGTAGCCAATCTAATGCCGTTGTTGCATCAATTAGTTCACCAACTCCATGATCAAACACTCCATGAGATTTACCAACACCTCTAAAGTTAAACCTCAGAGCAGAAAAGCCATTATTAACGAATGTATGGAATAATCTATAAACAACTTTATTGTTCATTGTGCCCCCATGTAACGGGTGAGGGTGTAACACTAATACTGTTGGTGCATTAGGGTCTTTAGCTGTATAGTACTTGCCCTCTCTTTTGCCTATCTCACAAGTAAAAAATATGTTACGCATTATATATTGTTTTTTATTTTTGATTTGAAAGAAAGTAACACAAAAAGAGTCCTTTTACTACATATCTTCTTATTTGAAATCACTTCTTAATGTGTGAATCTACAAAATGCTCCATATAATCAGTTTGTATTATATGTATTTCATTAATATTTAAACTTTTCATTATAGTATATAATATCAGCATTGATGCTTGAGTTGTGTTAACACAAATATCTGGAAGATGAGGATATATAGACTTTATTTGTGTATAAGTCATACCAGAAACTGATTGCATTACTTTATATATGTCATCTGTTGTGACTATATCTTTATCAAATCCAAGCTGGTTTTTAAAGCCTAAACTCAGCAATAGACTATCTCCATAAATGGTAGGGTGCTCTGCGGTAATGAAGCTTTGCAGTGCATTATTAGATCTAATTTCTGCACCTATCTTTTCATCAGCGTATTTTATAACTTTATCTAGATCTTTAGGGTGTACAGATGTAAGTGATGTTACATTACAAAAGGCTTCCTGCTGCTTTAAAGCATTTTTTATTAGTGCTGGCTCACTGTTTCCACCATTAGCTAATAAAATTAGTTTGTTTCTGGCATGTACACATGCTTGATCTGATTGAGATAGAAACTTGGCCTGTAAATCATGAGTAAAGTTATCAGTGCCATATCCTCCATTATGTTGATAAAGCTTATTATTATGACCAAACCAACCAAGTTGGAAGCTACCACCCCCAATATCAAAGGCGATAAAAGGCTTATGTGCATTTATAGCTGTGTCTTTTATTGCATTGAGTTTCATCTCCCCTTCATGTGTTTGAGAAGCAATGAGTGGCTCAACGTTGATGTCTTTTACCGCTAATATCCAATCATTTATGTTTTCTGTATATCTTGCCCATCCTGTTGCAATAGCGGTACATTGTGAGTCATCCTGGCAATTTAGTTGAAAGTGTTCTTTGATCGCTGAAATAACTTTAGTACCTTCTATCACACACCTTTCTGGCAAAATATTACTATCACTATCACTCAAACAGGATTGGTATGGATAGTTTTTATTGAAACTTTCTTTTTTTATTGTTTTATTGTTATTACATACATCCTTTGTATATAAAATACTTTTTGTAGTACTTGAGCCAATATCAAGAATTAAAAATTTCCTGATACAATCGCTACTGTGTGACTTTACATTCCCATCATTTGCATGAGATATATTGCAAAAAAAAAGAGAAATGAAAAATAATAGAGAAAAAAATGAGTGTGAATTGAATGTGAGGTTTGTCTTCATTGAGGCTAAATTATGAACTTTTGGAAATTTAATAGCATGTTAAATAATCTTATGACAGTTGAATCTTATCAGATTTTTACATAAAAAACAACACCCTTGCTGATAATCAACATGTTAAAAGTTGATACATAAAATCCTAAACATTTAAAGATATCATCGATTATACATATTTATTCAGAGCAATATTACAAATAGTCAACCCCACAATACAAGCAGTTTCAGCACGCATTATGGATGATCCAATTTTTAGAAAAGCGATATTTTCTGAGATTGTTTTGATATGTTCTATATCTGCTTGACTAAAGCCGCCTTCAGGCCCAATTATGAGAGTTAAGGCAGAGTATTTGTTTGCTGATACTATTTGAAAGAAATCATCAGGACTAATTGTATATTCATCGGTTGTATGACACACAACATATAAATGATTATATTCTTTGCAATATAATTCAAGGTTTTTCTTGATATCTCTTATGTTAGTCAGATCAAATATCTTTGGTAAATTCATCCTATATGACTGCTCAGAGGCTTCAATAACAGTTTTTTTGTATTTATCTTGGTTAATTTTATCAATAATAGTTCTTTCAGTATGAATTGGCATTATTATATCTACACTCATCTCAGTTGCTTTTTCTAATACGAAATCAGCATATTTTTTTGTTGGTGCAAAACATAGAATTACAAGATTATCTTGTGTTGAGTCATTTAATCGTAAAAGCTCTATAGGGGTTATACAAAGCGATTTCTTAAAGATTGTAATAAATCCCACCCACTCACCACAAGATTCATTAAAAATTATAATTTTATCACTATTTTTACACCGCATAACATTGATGATGTAATGTGACTGCTCAGAATTTAATGTAATCTCTTTATCTTTAATGATGTCAGATTCAATATACAATCTGACTCTTCTTTGCTTAAACATAGTTGTAATAATTTAGTCAATTTAAATATATTGAATTAATACATCTATGTCAAAGGAAGCTAGTCTAGCTTTTTGAACATTCTTTTATGTTTTCAACTAATTGATAGCTCTTCAGAAACTCTTGCCATTGAACTTTTTGACCTCGATCTGAATTTTCGAAGGCTTCAGAAGCTTTTTCTTTATCAAATTCTCTAAGAAGAGTTTTTATATATACCAATATTGCATCAAAAAACTCCTTCCAAGTTGGCTCTGTTGATAATTGTTGATAACTTATATGCGCACTCAAGTCAGCAGCCCACTTATCCCTAAGACTTTTATTGACATTGTAAAAAGATTTAAAAGTTTGAGCATCTCCTTGAAAATTGGCTATTATTTCTTGTTTAGTACTCATTTCTGCAGTTTTTATTAACAAATTCATTTGAGGTGTAGATTCTTGTATCTCTTCAAAAGGACTGAGTATATGCGAGGGTTCTGTACTACCTATTATTTCGAAGAAATAAGCTCATCTTTTACCCTGTCCATTTATGACATTATTTTTTAGAATAAAGCTGCAATCCTTGTGTGCATTTATTTCATTAGCTATATTGCATATAAAGTTTTTGTCTTTTAACAACTCAAACACAAACCTTGTTTCTAAGATCATAGCAATATCTTCTCGTCGAAATGCTTCATATTTTTTTTTAGCTTCCTCAGAAGATCCCGAATGTTTTTCAAGTTCAGGCCCCTTTAAACATTTATCATAATTACTATAATTAAGTTCCTTTAAGAAGGTATTCATTGAACCAATATTCTGGGCTATCATATCACCAGCAGCAGTCGCATAGAGGAATGCATATTCTAAAATTAATTCTTCTTTCTTTATTTGATTTGTCATTTTTAAACTTTTTATTATTTATTTAACTTTACTTGTAATAGATGCCCAAATGGTATTCTTTTAAAGAATGAGCTAAGAACATTATATCACTTTGTATTAATATACACTTAAGTTATTAAGAATTTATTACAAATCTATATTAAAACTAAGATTTTTGTATTATTTTATATGTTGGGAGTTGTGTTATGAATTCCTGCCATTCTAGTTTTGTTGCTATCTTTGGATCATCATTTGTACCATAACAACAATTCTTTAAATTGTTTATCATTTTGTAAAAAAAGTCCTTACAAGTTGGCTCTGATATTAATATATCCAAATCACCAATATCAACTGATTTTTTTATTTCCTTAATTTTTAACTCTCTTTGATTTTTTAATGGGCTATTTTTTGTTTTGTCACTGTACAATTCTTCTATCATATCAAAGAGTACTTCACAGTTTGATGGGACTATTCCCTTATTATCAGCATAAATATAGCTTGGTGTTTTAGTTTCAATATATATATTCATTAATTTTTGAATGGATGTCTCACTGGTTTCATCCCATTTCTTGGGTGAGGTATATTCTAAGTAGTTTTCCCTGCAAGTTTGAATGGATGCTTTAATAGGTTTATCATCCATATCAGGAAACTTATAATGTAAATACTCTTCTCCACAAGCATCAACTAATATCTCTCTTAACTTATCTTCTGTAATAGATTGTTTGTTTTTGCTCATGAAGTCACTGTATTTCTTTATTATTTTTATAAACTCCTGATTGCTTAAAATAGTGTACCATATCTTACAACGATTATGCTGTTCAGTGTCATAATATATCGCGGCCTTATAGGCGTATAATACTGCATTCTGTACAGTTTTATTAGTCACTATTTAAATGGTTTTGTTTGAATGTTGACCTCAATAGATTATTTTATATATATTTTTAACTACTCAGCAAGATTTTTCTCTTTGTTTATTATTATTTTTCTCTTTGTTTATTATTATTTTGCAATTCTTTTAGAAAATCTTGCCAGCCTTGAGATTGTTTTTTCTTAGTACTATCACTATTACTATACAACTTGTAAAAATCATCTTTAAACCTTTGAGTTTTTAAAAGTTTGTTGAGTTCCGTGCCTTTTATTAATTCGTACACCATCATCTTCCTAGTCGTTTTTTCTCCCATATCAGATTCTATTGATTGTTTTATAGGAGAATAATCTAATGTTTTAATTTCCATATATGATTTTAAAGATTCATTTACAACATTATCTATATGACAATATATTTATTCAGTATTTTCTTCATTGTTTGGATACTGAGATACTAAGGACAAAAACATTGGATTCTTTAAAAGTCGTTCAAATACTACATTGTATAGCTGGGATGTACTATAACTGATATCTGGTGTATTAATCCCCTAATTATCTGATGACATAGCATATTTACTAAGCCTCTCTTGCTGGTGCCAGATTTAAGGGGGGCTTGCAGATCAGATACCTCTGACGAATACTTATCCTGCTTTGAAATAGTGTTTTGTAGATTAGTTTCTGTTTGACTATTTTGTTGAGGTATTTTGTGCTGATTTTTTAGATCACTATATTCTATAGTAGCTGCAATACCTTTATGGGCAAACACTAGTGCATATTTTAAGAATTCTTCTGAGGCAAGTTCTTTTTTGTCGTATTTAGCTGTAGCTCTTGCTGGTGCCAATTTTTCTTTATCCAATTCCATATCTTTGTGAGAAATGATTTAGTTTTTTGTTATTGACTGCATTTCATTTTTTAATATAAATTTTTTTGATCACTCTAATTAGAGTAGCTTATTATAACTAGAAAAGCAATCAATTTTATGTATCAAAGGTAGCATTATAATAAAGTTATTGAATAATTTGTATTTTGCCTTCACATAACATAAAATTCATTTTGATGTAGTGAATTTAAAATCAAAAACCTATGCTAAAGCAAAAAATTGATAACATAATTAATGCGATAGAAAGTATAGAAGTTGAGTCTATATATGGAAGGGTAAGCGCAGTAAGGGGTCTGATAGTAGAAGCAACTGGATTATATAATCAGTGTAGCATAGGCTCTTACTGTGAAATTATGACTAATCATTCATCGACACCGATCAGTGCAGAAGTTGTTGGTATAAAAAATGATGTAGTGCTTGTGATGCCATTTCAAAATACAACAGGAATAGCACTAGGATCACCTGTAAAAGCAGTATCTGGTATACATACTATATATCCAAATGTCACATGGATGGGGAGGGTTATAGATGCTTTTGGGAATCCGATAGATGGGAAAGGTCCATTAATAAATGGTAATAAAAAATGTAATTTACACAACACCCCGCCACAAGCAAATACTAGAAAAAGAGTTGGAAAAAAAATAAATATAGGTATAAGGGCTATAAATACTTTCCTTAGCTGCTGTGAAGGGCAGAGGATGGGCATATTCTCTGGATCTGGAGTTGGTAAGTCTATGATGATGGCAATGATCACTAAATTCTCAGATATAGAAGTGAAAGTCATAGGTCTTATAGGTGAAAGGGGGCGCGAAGTTCAAGAATTTATAGAAGACTATTTAGGTAAAGAAGGACTTGCAAAAGCTATAGTTGTTGTAGCAACATCAGATGAGTCAGCACTTATAAGAAGGCAAGCTGCCTATACTACATTAACATTAGCAGAATATTTTAGAGATCTAGGTACAGATGTATTATGTATGATGGATAATTTAACAAGATTTGCTATGGCACAGCGTGAAATAGGACTGGCTGCAGGTGAGCCACCAACAACAAAGGGCTATCCACCAAGTGTTTTTAGTATTTTACCCAAACTCCTTGAAAGAGCTGGGCCTGGACAGAAAAATCAAGGTTCAATTACTGGCCTGTTCAGTGTATTAGTAGAAAATGATGATACAAATGAGCCTATAGCAGATACTGTAAGAGGTATACTAGATGGCCATATAGTTTTAGATAGGAAGATTGCAAGAAAAGGGATATATCCTGCCATTGATGTGCTTGGTAGTGTTTCCCGTACAATGCCACGCTGCAATACAGATGCTGAAAATATTCTTATTAACAAAGCTAGATATCTAATATCAACATATGATGAAATGTCAGATATGATCAGAATTGGAGCATATAAAAAAGGCAGTGATCCTGAGGTTGATGATGCAATCAAATACCATCAAAATCTGAATAATTTCATATCACAAAATTTTAATGACCATGAAACACTTGACAGTTCATATTCAAAACTTGCTAAAGCAATAGAGTGATAAGTTTTATATATGCTTGATACTAAAAATATGGTAGTATGTAGTTAAATACACAGGCAATATTAAATTCAATCTGAGCATGATAAATTCACAAAAAAAAATCCAAGAAGAAAAATTATGTAAATTCCATATAAACAGTTTAAATAGGTTTATCAATCTTAAACCATCTCAAGACAAGGAAGAAGAGATTAATAAAGAAGCTACAAAAGTAGTGGAGTTGTTATTAGCCTTGTCTAAGAAAGAGCAGGAAAGCTTAAAAGAACTCCTAGATATAAAGCCAGCTCCTAGTGTAATGCAAAGTGATATACAAGTAGAACGAAAATCTGAGCCTACCTCACAAGACCCTAATGCAATAGAAGATGCTATATTAAAACCACTTCTATATAGTTTTATTTTAAATTCAACAGATTTTGAGACGCTTAGTATTTATTTGAAGTCAGTAGCATCTCCAGAGCTCAAGAAAAAAATTGAAGAACTTTTAAAGGCTCAGCATGATAAGGAGTATAAAGAGTTTATGGAGGCTGTATCAATAGATGCTACTATTCATTATCAAGAGGCACATAGAAATGACTACAATGCTCTCAATACTGAGGCGAAGGAGATAGAAGAATTTAATAGTTTACTACTAGCGATTCCAGAGTTTGTGATTGAAGAAGGTATAATGTTAATTGAAGAGATCGAAAAAGAAATTGAGAAAGGATTTGAAGGGAAGAAAGGACATAAAGACAATGAAAATTCTATTGATGCAAATGATAAATCTGCCCCCTCATCAATATCAGAAAAGCCACAACAACCTAATCTTCATGAGAAATTGAAAGAGACATTTAATAAGCTAGATAGTAATAATAAAGCTCATTTCAATGCAATATTGCGTCATACATGTGAAAACCATACATCAAAAGATGCTCATTTTTGCAAGAGTTTAGAGTCTACATGTAAGGCATTTGATAAGTTATCAATACAACAGAGCAAAAATAATTCAAATAAAAAAACAGAAAATCTAATGATAAAAAGGTAAGTTTTGCAAACAAATGCTGTCTTTTAGAAGTCGACTGTTGAATATTATGGTGATAATATACATTGTATATACTGTGTGTGATAACTTTAAGATGCCTGATAGCAAAGTACCACCAATTCATAACACACTATCTGAGACTGAAATAAAAATTAAAAAAATCAAGCAAGAGATGGAAGATCGAAGTTCTAAAGGTAAAAACCAAGATACCAGTTTTACTACAATTTTACATCAAAAAATTGAAAATATGTTAAATGATTTATTCGGTGATCATTTGAAAATTCTAAAGCAAATAGAGGCAAATAAAAAATAATATGAATGAAATTTTTAGAATAGTTGGTAATGCCACTTTAGGAGTAGTTGATGAAATAGGAAGGTTTACCCTATTCTTTCTTTCAGCATTTAAAAATATTTCCACAAGAAGCTTTCCTTTGAAGATCTTCTTGGAGCAACTTGTAAATATGTCAATTAGATCACTACCATTAATCGGGATGACGGCAATATTTACAGGGGCTGTTTTGGCATTCCAAAGCTATACTGGTTTCAGTAGAATGCATGCAGAATCATCTATTGCATCGGTGGTTGTAATATCAATTGTGAGGGAATTAGGACCAGTTTTGAGTGGCTTGATGTTCGCTGGTAGACTAGGTGCTTCTATTACTGCTGAGATAGGAAGTATGCGTGTTACAGATCAAATAGATGCATTGGATATGTTGGGAGTCAACACCAAATCATATATAGTCTTACCTAGAGTTTTAGCTGGCCTTGTTGCATTGCCTATGCTTGTGATTTTTGCCGATATAATAGGTGTTTTTGGAGGATATCTTGTGGCAACTTGTAGTTTGGGTTTTGAAGGCATGACATATATCCATAAGACAATAAACTTCATGGAGGCATATGATGTCATTTCAGGGCTGATCAAAGCTTTATTCTTTGGAATAACTATCTGCACAGTAGGTTGCTATAATGGCTATAAGACTTCTGGTGGAGCGCAAGGGGTTGGCATATCGACAACTGCGAGCGTTGTCACAGGTTCGATTGCCGTTCTTGCATTGAATTACGTAATTACTGGCTTGTTATTCTCAAGATGATTAAACTTCAGCAAGTGATTTTAAAAGCGCAACAACAGATGCCTTGACTTTAGGATCTCTGAGTTGAGTAAAGTATTGCATGACTACTTTATCATCAGCGAAATATGTGCTTTCCGCCCCATCTGCAAGAATACCTGCTCCTAAACCTAAAGAGTTTAAAATCTGCTCCGAGTTGTTGAAAAATTGTGCAACTGGAGTCTTCAAAGCTTTGGCAATTTCAAATAGAATACTTGCGCTCACTCTATTTTTGCCACTTTCATATTTTTGTACTTGTTGAAATGTCAAACCAATGTCATCGCCCAAAGATTTTTGACTTTTGTCATTCCTTACTCTGAACTCTTTTATTCTCATTCCGACCAACACATCTATAGGATGTGCTATTTCCTGTTTTTTCTTACTCATATTAGTTATCTATATTTTATTTACATTCTAATGATGACATTTACACTATTTTTAAAGGAAATTTAGTGAAGTTTTAGTCTTATACCCAAGGAGTATAGGAAATAAGATTTGAAAACACAAGTATAATTTTACATAGAACGTTATTTTTTTGTTATGCAAACTGTTTTTTGTACTAATTAAGAATTATATCATACTATCTAAAAACTTTCAAGATTCATTGAAATACAGCTTTCGATGTGGTAAGCTATCGGTAATTGGATCAAACATTAAAAGTTTACAATTTAGAATTGTCTAACATAAATATCATTGACCTGAAAGAGGTAAAAGCCAATTTAAGTGCTAATACTCAGAATATTTTTGCAGAAAATGTTGATTTTTTAGATTTTTTTACGGAATTTTTAAGTCAAGATGGTGATGATAAAATACCTATAGAATTTGATATTAGTAATGATACCAGCTTAAAGCTCCATGAGTTTTTTGATATTTCTGTTATTGAGATGCAAGAGTTAGATCAAAATGGTCTGCTATTCAAGAATAACTCACAAAACATTATCTCAAATAATTTCATTACTGCACATCAAATTACATTTGAAAATCCCATTGTAGATGAGCAGTTAACTGATTTTGAGAGGATTGAAGAATTAACATTAAAAGTTAGTTCTCAGCCGTGGATTATATCCCCTAATCTCGATAGATATGAAGCAAAAGATAATTATGGTTATAATTTTGAGAAAATAGAAAACAATGTCAACACTAATTTTCTAGTAACGAGTGATAAAGAAAGATTCGCAGATAAAGAATTATTTGAAAGTGTAAACAGCAATTTTATAAATCAAAAGGAAAAATCTAGAGAATTAAACATAAATCAACTAGAAGCTAAAAATTGTGAACACATTTTATCAGGGCAAATTATTCAAGAATGTAACGCATATGAAGTGAGATTACAGGATAATAGAGTTGACAACAATTCAGCTATCTCTAAATATGATTCTTTAAGTCAAGTAGTTAAGACTCAGATTATAAATTCGATTGCGATTCAAAAAATTAATGATAAGGATACAATTGAAATATCCTTACATCCTAAAGATTTAGGACATGTAAAAATAAAATGTGATATTAAGGATAATATTTCTATTAATATCTCAGTAGAAAAGCTCACGACCCTGTCTTTACTGCAACAAAATGCACATGAGATTAAAGAAGTATTACTCAAGAACCTTAACAATAATCTATCAGCTGATTTAAGTTTCAATATGGGGAGTGGGTCTAGAGATAATGATCAAAAATCTACATATAATACATATATGGTTGAGGAAGATAACAATTCTAATAGACGAGACATGCCTAATGCACTAATGTATTTAATACATAATGGTAACATTAACCTTGTCGTTTGAAAGTAGACTTAATGAATCTATTATTGTATATAATACAAATAAATATTATCATCTAGGGTGGTAAATAACTTATTATAATTGAAACAGTTCAAATGTTAAATAATTTCTTCAAAAATATAAACACACTGCAGATTGTACTTTTACTTTTAGCATTTTTAATACCAATGGTCATCTGTGATGGTGCATTTGCTGATCCTGGCAGCTCTGATGATATAGATCCAACAGGTATAATAACAATATTCTGTAATGTAATTAATCAAATAACAAATGGTATTGGTAAAGTTATAGCTATTCTAATCCTAATATCAATGGCTATAGGACTATT
>CAMCJK010000004.1 GCA_945875075.1 Candidatus Fokinia solitaria
ATAATGAAACAACACCTCCAATTATGAATGCCAATCTTGAAAAGATTGGAACAGACACTGTTAAGGCTTTAAATGAGGCAAAACAGCAAGTCACTATAATTGACGACTCTACAAATGGATTAGCATCAGGTGCAATAACAGGTATATCAGGATCCTCGGGTGTGTTTAAGTTTGCATATATTAACCTAGGTACAAGTGTTAAACAAGCACTAGAAGAGAGCGGAGCAAACTATTGCATCAAGCTTTCGACTGAGGGTGAGCAACAAGTCATATCGATAACTTCTAAAGATCATGCAGCTAATGATTCAAAAGCCATCTTAGAATATCAATTTACTGGAAGTCAACAAGATATTGCTGAAAAGACTGTCTGTACCGCACTCGCATGCATGAATCATAGGGTCACAAATCCAGATATGAGTACTGAAAACAGATTAAAAGTTTATCAAGCAATAGCAGACAGTCAGAATGTAGTAATGTATAAAAGTCATTCATTTGAAAATCAGGCAGCTGCAGAAATGAAGCAAAAGCTAGCTGAGCAAGGTCTTACAATAGCTACAGTTGAGTCAATAACATGTGGTTTAGCTGGTAGAGCCTTAGGAGCAGCAAAAACATATGGTACTTATTCAAATCATGCTAAAAATCAGCATGTAGGAGTAAACCAGGATACTATGGATGACTATCATGAAGTGAGTGTACACACAGCAGAAGAAATGGCTATAGGTGGACTCAAAAAGAGCGGTAATGATATCTGTATGTCTTTTACAGGATTTGCTGGGGAAGCTTGGATAGAGAACAAAAAATTTAAGATAAATGCTTATGAAACCGAGGAGCAAAAGCAGAATAGAAAAAATAGCGCTATGCCAGCACCTAAATATATTGAACATGGTCAGGTGTGTATAGCAGTTGCATATAAAGACAATGAGACAAATACAGTTAGGTGTAAGATAATAAAAGAACAATTTGGAAAAGATTCTAATTTTAATGATCGGCATGCAATCAGAGATGCTGTGATAACTCGTGGAGCAGCATTAGTAGGAGAGGTATATCAAAATGTTCTGCAAGAAAAAGGAGTAGAAAGAAAAAGGTCTAATAGTGTTTCACATAAAGCTCCGAAAAGTCTTGATTCAAATCTAAATCGTATTGATCCAAAAAAAAATTGGAGAGAAAGTGTGCTGAGTAAAAACCAAGCCAGCGCTATTAATAGGTAACTAAAGCTGCTTTTTAAGCAGCTTCCACTAATTCAGTTTTACTTTTGATTTTTATCACCTGCTTTCCATTGTAGTATCCATCTTTGAGAGACATATGATGTGAGAGTTTCGGTTCACCAGTTACCTTATCAAAAGATATATTTAAGTTTTTAAGTTTCTTATTTGCCGATCTCATTCCTTTTCTTGAGGGAGTGACTTTGCGTTTTGGTACAGCCATTTTGATATATATATTTTTAAAATCCTATCTGACTATATCATTGAGATATTCTAAAAGCAATATTTCTTTATAAGATTGAGACATCTATAACATTTTCAATATTTTTAATTTTACTTATGATACCATCTAGTTGGTGCTCTACAGCTAGTTTCAGTGCGATATTAATACTGATTCCCCCCTTATCAATCTGCTTTATATTGATTTTATATTGACTAATTCCAAATGATGTGAGGATTTGAAATACATCAGTAGCAACAGTGTATTTAGAAATCATAATTTCAATCTGTACATCCAGTATCTCACAAATTGCCTCAGGTAATAATATTTTATATATTTGTTGCTTCTTATTTGGTGCTTCGACATTATTACAGTACTCTGAATGTAGAGTTACTCCTTTGTGTTGTGGCTCATATATTGCAATTGCCATACCTTTGGGATTAATATTGCAGCAATATGGGAGTTGTATTGTTGTATAATATTTGAGTTTTCGGAGCATTGTAAGGCTATTATTCTTTTCTTTACCAAAAGAACATTTATTTTTAATCCAAATACTTACTTGGCTTAATAGAGAACTTTTAGATAATTTATTGATAATTTTATCAGCTTTAATTGCTCCTTTCCCAACATTAAAGAGCAAATCATCCATATTTGTATTGTAGTGATTAGCAATTCTACTTAATTTTTCATTATCTATACTTAAATTATGTTTTGCGCATTCATCTTGAATGCTCAGACTCCCAGATGCCACCATAGAGTCAAAAAGCTTTTTTTCAAGATAAATTTGTATCTCATTTTTTGCTTTGATAGTACAAACAACATCAAACCAATGATGTGTAACCATTAGGACATCTGATGTTAAGATCTCAACTTGGTCACCATTTTGAAGTTTTGTTGTAATACTTGCATTCCTACCATTAACAAGTGCTGAATTAAAAAAATAACCTAAGTTGATATTGACTTCGAATGCAAAGTCTAATGGAGTAGAGTTTTTTGGTAATGCTACAACATCGCCTTTAGGAGTAAAGCAAAATACTTGGTCATAATACATATTGAGTGTTGCACCAGATAACTCCTCATCAATAGTATGTATGTTTTCTATTATAGAGCGTATCTTTTTTAGCCATACATCTTGGTGCAAAGTACTGTCACTGTGACTGGTTTTATAAACCCAGTGTGCAGCTATACCAAGCTCTGATAGATGATGCATCTCACTTGTCCTGATTTGTACTTCAACTTTAACATTATCATGGATCATGATTACAGTATGTATAGAACTATAACCATTCTTCTTAGGACTGCTAACATAATCACAAAATTCCTTTGACACTACTTTGTAGTTAATATGTATAATCCCTAGTGCTAAATAGCAGTCGATTGGGTTTTGTGTTATTATTCGTACAGCAAAAATATCAGATAAATCGTCGAAATAAATCTTTTTTTTCTCCATTTTTTGCCATATGGAAAATGGTGTTTTTTCTCTACCTTTGACAACTGCATCCAAGTTGTTTTTTTTAATCATTGAGGTTATCTCATCAACAATTTTTTTAATGTCATTATGGCCATTATCACGAAGGTTTTTAACTTGCTCTATTATTGATTGTCTAACATATGGATATAAAACATCAAATGCCAAGTCATATAGATTATTTTTAAAGTAGTGAATTCCTATTCTTTCTGCAAGCGGTGCATATATATCTATTGTTTCTTTAGCAATCTTCATTCTTTTTCTATGCTCTGGAATAGCTGATAAAGTGAGCATGTTATGTAATCGATCTGCTAGCTTTATAAGTAAAACCCTGGCATCTTCTGCTACTGCTATTAGTAATCTTTTAAGATTTTCTGTCCTACCTTGGAGGACATTTTTAGATTCAAGACTATTTAGTTTTGTGAGGCCTTCAATAATGTTTGCTTCTTGTTGGCCAAATTCTCTCAAGATATCATTTAAAGTGTAGTCTGTATCTACAATAATATCATGTAATAATCCGCAAACTATTGTGCAAGTATCAAGATTTACTTCTGCAAGTATTTTAGCAACTGCTATAGGGTGTGTGACATATGGATCTCCAGATGCTCTTTTTTTATTTTTATGTGCCTTAACTGCAAATTCTAAAGCTCTTTTAACTTTATCTAAATGTACATTTGGTAAAAATTCTACAATATAATCTAATAAGTCATTAGATGCTTTATCAACTTTGTTTTTGTCAGAGATATCATTTGTATCTTTATCATCATACATTTGTGTTGTTATAAACTTTTTCATCAAAGGTTTTTTCCATCTTATCAACAATTAAAGTTACCGTACAATCTCCTGTAATATTAATCATTGTGCGTAGCATATCAAGAATTCTATCTATACCTACTATAAGTGAAATACCTTCAACTGGTAAACCAACAGATGATAAAACAATTCCCATCATTATAATGCCACCACCAGGAAATCCTGCAGCTCCTATTGAGCCTATAGTAGATGTAATTACAATAATCAAATAATCATGTAAAGTCAGATTTACTCCCATTACCTGAGAAAAAAACACAGCTGTAGCACCAAGATATATTGCTGTTGCATCCATGTTCATTGAAGCTCCAAGAGGTAAGATAAATGATGCTGAACGTTTTGAAACACCTATATTTTTATGTAAATGGAGCATAGCTGTTGGTAATGTTGCTTTACTACTTGATGTAGCAAATGCTAGAGCTTGTACTGGCAACATCTTTTTATAGAAGGGTAGTGGATTGATTTTAGCAAAGAGAAATAACATCGCTCCGAAGACTAGATACTGTAAAGCAAGAGCAGCTATGACAACTGTCGCAAACTTCATAAGAGATGCCAGCACGTCTATACCATACTTTGCTATCACACCACTCATTGTTGCAAAGACACCATAAGGTGCTATTTTTAAAACTAATTCAACCATTTTAAACATAACCTGAGTCGTAGAAATGATGACTAGTTTTAAATCTTTACTTTTTTCACCTGATAGTATTATGCTGATGCCAAGAAAAAAAGCAAAAACCACAACTTGTAAAGTATGTGTTTCAGCCATCGCCTTTATTGGATTTGAAGGAATAATATTAAGCAATACATCACTTAATGAAGTATGAACTTCTACATCAGGCGCATGATGTAATGTTATTTTAACCCCTATACCAGGCTCAAAAATTAGGGTGAACACAATTCCTATTGTAACTGCAAGGATTGTCGTGATGCTGTATATTGCAAAGGCTTTACCGCCTAATCTGTTAAATGTGTCTGCATCATCAATGCTAGTGATTCCATATAGAATTGCACAGAAAATTAGCGGTACAACTATCATCTTTAGCATATTACTGAAAAGAATCCCTATTGGCTCAACAATATCTACTATTTTATGGTTCAATACAGAAGGGTCAGTTGCTCCTAATACAATTCCAAGCAACATTCCTATCATGATTTTCTGCCATAGCTTGAACTTAAATTTATTTGCCATAACTTATTTGTTAATACATAGAACTCAAGTAAGACATACTGACACATCCAGGACTAATGTCAACAAAACATGATTATGTGTGTACAGTTTATCTTATTAATGGTTAATTTATTTTCTGTAAGCATTAATTTTCATAAAAATTTTATATGTAGCTTCAGAATGATTATATATTTGTATCAGATAAATACATAATCGCAATCTTTATAGCGATTGCTTGCAGCTTTATGATAGACTTTGTGATTAATTCTCAACTATTTATATCTGTTTTGGATGCAGATTCGTGAATGAATTTTTCTCAAAAGATTAAAACCGTGGAGTATCTGGTCTTTTATTATTGTTGCTTGTGAAATGAGTCCACTCATTTGAGTCTTGATATTGTAAAGGTGGCCTAAGAAGAGATTCTATATATTGGATAACAAAACCTTTGAATGTTATATCTGGATTTTTGATCCCCCTCGATTTGGCAAACAAATCAAGTATTGTCGAATTGCCATATACAAAGAGCTCTGGAATACGCTTACAAATATGCTTACTTGTATAAGAGTCCAAGTTTTGATATAATAATCTATTATGGTAATGCTGTGCTGATGAAAGTTCTAAGTCTATATTGAATTTGTCTTCAGAATTAATTAAAGACTCTATTTTTGTTATATCAAATTTTGCACCACAGAGTTTTTTGATTACTTCAAAGCCATCCCGTATAGTCTGATTATTTTTACTATCTGGAGGGTCTCTAAATAACTTTATAAACTGGTCCTGACTACCATTAGATGCATTATAAAACAATGCTATTATTATAAATCTTTTGTCATCATGAGAGCTAATGCAGCCAGAGACAATTTTTATTATTTCAATATATTGCTTGATTTTACAATGCAATTCTGTTTCATGCTTATTTGTCTGTATACATTTTTTTTCTGTTTCATTATTTTCCTTTATTAGCGCACGCAAAAGTTGATTAATATACTTTACGAATGCTTTATCTATTTCGTGCTTTAATATGATTCCATTCTGAAGGGGAGCCTCTGGTCTTAGATCCGTTTGATGTTGTAGATCAGTCTGTCCATATTCTTTTTCTATGATATTTTTTTCATAAATTACCTCTTGAGGGAGCTTATGAGCACCTGTTTCAAAGATTGTTTTATCACCCTGCATACTAGTTTTTACTAATTCTACCATAAGCAGGATTCCGATTCTATATTATTGTATTACATGGCTCTGATTTGCTGATGCCTTCTCTTTTAATTTCTCCACAAAAGAATTAGCATTATTTTTAAGCTCTCTAGTTGAAAGAGTTTTTTCGGTTAAATAATAATTGCAAATAGCCCTAGGCATATAACTGATGAACGCCCAAAACGCCTCACAATTACTAACTTTAAGGTCATCAATGGTGAGATTACTTACTCCCTTTTGCGTCCTCAATTTTGCCATAGCATCAAATGCAGCTCCAGCTTTGTCATCTAACTCCAATTCATTAAACTTTTCTATGAAAATATCTCTTTTAGTAGTTATTTGATTATTATTATTTAACTCATTGGGTATATTTAGTTCTTGCTGTATTGAGTTTGCTGCTGCTTGCTGCTCTACCAATATTGAGTTTGCTGCTGCTGGCTCTTGCTCTTTAATTGCATTTAGAACTATATCTTGGGACGATTTTGATATATCATTATTCAAGTTCATATGAAATACTATAGTAAAACAATAGCGCCTTATGTGCTGTTGATCATCCGGATACTTTCCAAGCTTTGTGCGATTAAAATCATATTTATACAAAAATTCTGCCTTATTATATAATGTTTCTCCTAAGTCACTTTGTAACTCACTAATTAGATCATTCGCTACTTGTTTTTCTGCATTCCCCAATATATCTTTGTAAACATAAAGAAATGAGGAAGATAATTCCATTGCAAGCTTTTGCATAGTGTCTCTATTTTCATACAAGAGCAGTAATTCATCATCAGTAAAATTAGCATTCCTCACAATATCCTCATTGTCATTTCTAGTCTTATAGTACTTTATTGCAGCTGGATTATCTGAATACAAGAACGACAAAGCATCATCAGTCAAATTAGTTGCTTTATTTGTATACGATTCTATTACATCTTTACTGTGTTTTGAATGATAGCGTGGGTTCTTATTATTTGACTTGTCTAAATAACTGATTTTGAACTCATCAATATGTTTCCTCATCACTTTTATTTTTTCATCATTCTCAACAGGCTTTTGTAACCTCTGTAGAAATTCATATTGTTGTACTTGATTTTGCATTTTAACTTATAATTGTTTTGTTGAGATATATTATTATATCACGTGCAACTACAGCCTGTAATGAAATTATCAGTATGTATGATTGAGATAATGGCGGGGGCGACGGGACTCGAACCCGCGACCTCCGGCGTGACAGGCCAGCACTCTAACCAGCTGAGCTACGCCCCCTAAAAGTAGTATGGTGGGTGGTGACAGGGTCGAACTGCCGACCTCCTCGGTGTAAACGAGATGCTCTACCAGCTGAGCTAACCACCCAAGTCATTTGCAATATGTTACATCAAATAATCGACACACACAAGAGGTTTCGGAGAATGTCTGATATTTATTTGCAAAATTTGATTTCTTTTCTCAATAAAAAAACACCAGTGAGGTTTAAAATCATCAATAACCCTCCTGAAATGCTCATAATCAATATGACATCATTTTGATCATGGAATGAGAATGCAATGAAAGCTATTATCGAATATATTATATAAACTTCCTTTCCAAGTCTTTTGTTGAGAAATATTGCTGCTTTTTGCCCCATTACAAGATATCCTATAAGAGTTGTAAATCCAGCTATAAAGAAAAGGAATGTAATATATATTTGAGAATAAGGAACATACTGTGCAATTGCATTGATGATATATTGTGATTGTTTGACATCAGACTGTAAAACCCCTGTAACAAAGACAACCATTATCGTTATCGTACAGATTATTGTATCTGAAAATAGAGCAAAGATTGCTATTCTTGCCTGTCTTTCTGGATGAGTTGTTTGAGTTTCACTTTGAACTATTGAGTCATAACCTATACCTATATCACCAGAGTATACAGCTTTAGATATCCCTATATGTGCTGCCAATAAGTTCCCACCTATAATACCACTGCTAGATGCCTTCAAAGTAAAAAAGTCTGAAAAAATTGCACTAAAAATATTTGGTAGCATATGTGAATTATCTATCATAATCCATAGACCTAATATAATGTAAGAAATCATGAAAGGAGGCATTAATATAGAACATATAGAAGAAAGTCTTTGTACCCCCCCAACAGCACTTACTATCACTAATACCAACAGCATACCTATCACAACCATTCTATTAACATTCAATGTATCAACAAAAGTATCAGTTATAATTAGGAATTGTGAGGTCTCAGCACCATAAATACAAAGCAAAATACAAACAAAATAAGGTAGGATTTTATCTAGATTTATTCTACTTCCTTTGAAGGCTGCCTGTAAAAAATACATTGGACCACCGTCGTATCCATGTTTTGTTTTAACTCTATATTTGATTCCAAGGTATATCTCAGAATATTTTATAATCATGCCTATGAAAGATGCTAACCACATCCATACGATGCCTCCTGGCCCTCCTACTTGAATCACTGCAACAACAAAAACTAAATTACCAAGTCCAACCATTCCACCAACAGAAGAAAAATATAGTTTTATAGGATGAACGCCTTGCTTCCCTTTTTCTGCACAGCTCAGAAGCTCTCCTATATACTTTCTAGGCTGTAATAAAATTGAAATTTGAAAAAATTTGTTTTTTATTGTGAAATAAGATCCTATCAAGATAATGAAAAATATCCCAAGATAATCCCATAAAATAGCATCAATTCCTTCAAGTATTCTAAAGAATTCTTTCATATTTTTTTGCTTATTGTGTTTTATATTCTATAAAGAGTCTGCTCCCTATATTAGAAATTACAAGTAAAATTTGAGGCAAAAACATAGCATATAAGCAGCTCATTTCAAAACTCAATACACTAAAGAGAATTTTTTGCGAGATTATAAATAATAGAGCTATTAGTGCTGATATAAAATAGAATTTTTGAGATTTGATCATTTGAGTGATTTGTGGATGTATTTTATCAGCAACTTTATTCCGATGTGTTAATGCGCTTAATAAAAACCCTAAGTTGAAAAATAAATTAAACCATATCCAATCAAATTTATAATCTATACAAGGTGATTCTACAACTAATAGAACCATGAGTTGCAAGACGGTGCTTATAATATTTAGTTTTAGTAGTTTGTTTGTTCTAAAATCGATTTTTTTGAATATATAGTTATAGATTAGTAGAATGATTGCCGCTGCAGGTACTGCACCAAGCATTTCAGATGTAGTATGATAATTTTTATAATGCATCGCCGCCCCACTACCAACAATAATTAAAATAAATAATGACAGTAATTTTTTATTAAAGTTACTATGAACACATAACATTCCCCAAAAAACTATTCCATATTGCATATGTCCACTTGGGAAAGCCCACCAACAGTGATTATTTAAAGAAGTATCTAGTGGGGCTTTAAAAAGGAATTTTAAATATGTATTGAATGCAGCACTCATAAATATGAAAATAAACATAAGATTCACGAGTCTCTTCTCATAAACACCATATAATGTATAGAAGATTGAGAGCACTAAAGCCCCTACCCTTGGGTCATTAATTAGTAGTAGGGGTTGTATAAAAAACATATAGAATATGTTATGAGATTTTAAATACTTGCTTTAAATTTTTTAGTTTCCTCTGCAGTGAAAGGTCTACAATATATTCATCACTAGAAATTATTAGTCCACCTATAATTGACTGATCAGTTTTAAACTTTGCAATTACCTTAGATTGAAACATATTTTCAAAAGTACTTTGTAAAGAATCTTTAGTTGTATTATCAATATTGCAGCTACTCTCTACTGTGATGGTTGTAAACCCATTGCTTTCATTGAAGTATTTTTCAATGTAATGAGTGACTTCATTTAAGATATTCAATCTGTTGTTTTGAATCATAAGGGTAATGAGAGATGAAACGTCAATATTTATTGGTATATCACTCGATATTTTTTGCCATAAAGAGGATTTTTCTTTAATAGCTCCGAAGTTGCTTAGTAACAATTTTCCTATTTCATTACCTGAATTAAAGGCATCGAAAATAGCTTTTAATTGTTCAATTGAGCTTTGTAGAGATTTGACACCACTATTAACTTGTAGGAAAGCTTTAGAATATGATTGTGCGATTTTTGAATATGAATTTGACATGAGTACTTTCTGCGTCGTATACTGAGGAACGATAATTTTTTTATATTTAATTGTAACTTAAAATTATCATATAATGATAAAAAATGCAAAAAACGTGTAAATTATGTCGGGCAGAATAGGTGAGCTGATTTTGATATTATTTCTAGTATTAATATTATTTGGAGTGGGTAAACTACCAAAGGTTATGGGTGAGCTTGGGAAAGGATTAAAGGCTTTCAGGGATGCTATGAATGGAGTGCATCAAGATACAAAGGAAGGTAATTTGTCAAACCCACCAAAAAACCCTGACACAAACAACGAATTATGAGTTAATTATTACCTCAATGCAGACTTTAAATTATATGTTTCTGTTATTTAGTATAATTTTTCTATACTGGTGTTCTGTTATTGCCTATGATAGGTCTGTGAAAATTGTTTCATTTGGAGAGCTTCCTATATTTACTAAGCAAAGTTGTGTTATTAAGCATATTGAAATAAAAAATGAAGATAATTCATTACATGACTTAAGTATATATTATAGTGGCATCAAAAAGTTTGAAGTTCCTGTAGAGCCGCATATCACCAATATTGAAAAGACAAAAGATAAGGTGATTCAAGAAGAAATATTAAAAATAGTTCAAAGAAAGCAACAAGTGACTGAAAAAAAACCTTCACAAAATACACTCAAGAAAGTTGAAATTGTTATTGAAAAGCCTATGAAGAAAAAGCAAGCTCCAACAGTAGTTGATGATGATACATTTTCAGTAAAATCACCTAAGAAGACAAAAAAATCTAGCAGTGTATTTGATGTAATTGGATAAAATGATTAATTCTGAAAAAAATATTGAAGTAATTACTGGGACAATTGAAATTGTCACTTATAGGAATAAGGACAATGGTTTTTTTGTATGTAAGGTTAAAATTAAGGGGCACAAGGCTAATGTTCCAGTTACTGGCGCCACACCCATTAATTTGAGTGTAGGTGAAGTTATAAGTGCATCAGGAATTTGGTATCAGGACCCTAAGTATGGCATGCAATTCAAAGCTAATGAAGTTCAGATAATGCTACCTAAAAGTATTTCTGGCATTCAAAGATATCTTGGCTCAGGTGTAATAAAAGGGATAGGCCCAAAGACTGCTCAAAATATTGTTGAGATGTTTGGTGAAGGAGCAATAGATATTATTGAAAAGTCCCCAAATGAACTAACAAAAATAAGAGGAATAAATAAGGAAAAAGCAGAAAGGATATCTAAAAACTGGGAGAATAGCCTGAAAATAAAGGAGATGATGCTGTTTTTGCAATCTCACGATGTCACAGTCAATTTAGCAGCAAAGATATATAATAATTATGGTGACTCTGCAATCAATATATTGCGTGAAAACCCTTATGCAATGGCACGAGATATCAAAGGCATAGGATTCCTTTCAGCAGATAAAATAGCTATAAATCTTGGAATGAAGGCAGATGACGATAAGAGAATATCTGCAGGAGTTGAATATACTCTACTACAAGCTACTACAGCTGGGTCTTGTGGATTGCCAATGACTATCTTACTTGGTAAAGCACAGGAGATACTAAAAGTTGTCAAACATCTGATAGAAAAAGTCATTCATCATATGATAATTTCTGAGAGAGTTATAGCAATGATTCAAGATGATCCGAAATGCATGAAAATCACAGCTCATCAGAACTCAGCTGAACAGATGGTTTTTTCATTACAGAATGAGAGTTTTGATGCTGATAGGCTGTATTTCCTTGATCCATTACTATTTTCCAAGCTATTTTTCTTCACAGAAAAGAATGTTGCTGAAAAGATATTAGCAATAGCAAAAACAGGGCAATCTATTTTTAGTGAAGTTAATCTGGATGATGCTATAGAACAGCTGAAAGAAAAGTACCACATCAATCTTGCAGATGTTCAGAGAGAGGCAATCAAGAAGTTAAATACAAGTAAAGTTTTAGTCATTACTGGTGGGCCTGGTACTGGGAAAACAACTCTTATAAATTCTATACTGAAAATTGCTAAAATGTCTCAGCAAACAATTGGGCAGATAAAAATAAAGTTAGCAGCACCAACAGGCAGAGCTGCAAAGAGGATTTCTGAGAGTAGTGGAGCTTTCTCATCAACAATTCACCGGATGCTTGAATTTGATCCATCTCAGGGTGGTTTTAAATATAATGATACAAACTACCTTAAATGTGACTTAATAGTCCTAGATGAGTCATCTATGATAGATATTCAGATCATGAATTCAATTTTGAAAGCACTACCAAGGAGTGTTACTCTAATAATTGTAGGTGATGTTGATCAGCTGCCATCAATCGGTCCAGGACAGGTTTTGTCTGATATTATCAACTCAGATGTGATTCCTACTGTGAAGCTTAATCAGGTTTTTAGACAAGCTAAGAATAGTAAAATCATCACTAATGCACACATGGTAAACAATGGTCAAATTCCATATCTAGGAGAGACTGATAAGAAGAGCGACTTTGAGTTTATTGCAGTAGATGATGACATGGCTGCTATCGAAAAAATCAAAGAAATCATGCAGAGACAGTCAAAAGATATGGTAGCTGATGTGCAGCTTTTAACTCCCATGCAGAGAGGTTCTGTAGGTGTAAAGGCAATCAATCCAATTTTACAATCTTTACTGAATAGTGATGGCTTAGAACAAGATTGTGTTGAACATTTTGGTGTTAAATATTATATTAATGATAAGGTAATCCAAACAGAAAATAACTATAATAAAGGAGTTTTTAATGGTGATATTGGATTCATAACAACAATAGACAAGGAAAATCAAGAGATTATCATAAATTTTGATGGATTCGATGTTGAATATGAGATGAGTGAGCTTGATCAAATATCTTTAGCATATGCAATAACAATCCATAAATCACAAGGATCTGAATACCATACAGTAATAATGCCAATTTTAACTCAACACTTTATAATGTTAAATAAAAACTTGCTTTACACAGGCATTACAAGGGCTAAAAAGAAACTTATAATGATAGGACAAAAGAAAGCGATAGCTATGGCAATCAAAAGCAGTCGGAGTGAAAAGCGCTACTCGATGTTAAAGTCATGGTTACTTAAGACTTTTTGTACAAATTAACATTTCATGTGTTATAAATAATCCAAATAGTTTTGCAATTTCAGTAAAAAATGAAAGAACAAGTTTTTTCAATACAAGATAGGGTTTTAGAGGCTCTAAAGCAACCAAAAAAGCATAAAGATATATTATTTGCAATAGGTATTATGTGTATAATATCTGTGTTGATATTTCCTGTGCCTCCTCTGCTTCTTGATTTTCTATTGAGTATTTCTATCAGCTTTTCGGTACTGATTTTGATGACAGTGCTATTCATCAATAGATCACTCGACTTCAATTCATTCCCCAGTGTTCTGCTTATTGTAACTATGTTGAGGTTAGCATTGAATATATCGACTACAAGGCTTATCCTTGCAAATGGACATATAGGTACTGATGCTGCTGGGCATGTTGTGGAAGCATTTGGTTATTTTGTAATGGAGGGGTCTATAGTAATTGGCTCAATTGTCTTTGGCATCCTTACAATCATCAATTTCATAGTGATTACTAAAGGTTCTGGCAGGATTGCTGAGGTTGCAGCTCGGTTCAGTTTAGATGCTATGCCAGGTAAGCAAATGTCAATCGATGCAGACCTTTCAGCTGGTATCATTAAAGATAATGAGGCTAAGCAACGCAGAAAAGATCTCGAAGATGAAAGTACATTTTACGGTGCAATGGACGGTGCTAATAAATTTGTTAGAGGTGATGCGATAGCTGGTTTACTAATCACATTCATTAACTTCATAGGTGGGATGCTGATAGGTATAGTACAAAAAGATATGACCTTCACACAGGCTCTACATACATATACACTATTGACAATTGGTGATGGTTTAGTATCACAAATACCATCTTTAATAGTTTCTATTGCTGCAGGTTTGCTAGTGACAAAGTCAGGAGCACATGGCTCTACTGAAAAGGCTATCTTTGAACAGTTAGGAAATTATCCTCAAAGTCTTGCTATAAGTGGTGGACTTTTGTTTTTCATGGGAGCTATAATGCCAGGTATACCTTTTATACCATTTTTTATAGTTGCATTATTTTGTGTTGGAGGTGCATATTTTATAAATAAGAATAAAAAATCTTTAAGTGCTCAAACATCACAAAGCAAGCCTCTCACTCCAGATGAAGCCAAGGTAGAGGCTGAAAAAAATATTATGCAATCTCTGCAAATTGATATGATAAAAATAGAGCTGGGATATGAGTTAATCTCATTATTAAATGGCACTGAAGAGCTAAGACTCCCTAATCAAATAAAGAACCTTAGGAAGCAAATAGCTCGTGATATGGGCTTTATCCTACCATCTGTGAGAATACAGGATAATATGCAATTGGGTAATCAAGAGTATGCAATAAGAATGAAAGACGTTGAGGTTGGTAAAAACTTCGTCCGCCCAGATAATTTACTTATCATGAACCCTAAAGGGACTGCTATGACGATAGAAGGGGAAGATGTTAAGGATCCAGCTTTTGGGATTAATGCTAGGTGGATTAATGTAGCATTTAGAGAGGAGGCAATGTTTAAAGAATATACAATTGTAGAGCCTGGAACTGTAATCATTACGCATCTCACAGAGTTATTGAAGGAAAATATTGCAGAGCTATTAACTTATGGTGAAGTACAAAAATTAATTGATAATTTACAACCAGAACACAAGAAATTAATTGATTCAATCATCCCTACTGATATTACTCTTGTAACATTACAAAGAGTTTTACACTCGCTATTGACTGAAAATGTTTCAGTACGTGATCTATCATCTATCATCGAAGCTGTGTCTGAGATATCTGCATCAACCAAAAATATTAGCAAACTTGTTGAACATGTGAGGATGAGACTTTCTAAGCAGATCTGTCAGTCAAATATGGGTGTCAAAGGATATATTCCGATAGTTGTATTATCTCCTGTTTGGGAGCAAACCTTTATTGAAAATATTGTTGGTGAGGGTGACAATAGGCAGCTGATAATGCCTCCTAGCAGGCTACATGAGTTTGTTATATCAGTAGGTAATGAGTTTGATAAGCAAAATACTAGCGGTGAGTATCCTGTACTACTAACATCTCCGACACTCCGTCCATATGTTAGATCCATCATAGAGAGGTTTAAACCCAATCTTTCTATAATGTCTCAAAATGAGGTGCATCCAAAGGCTAAAATCAAAACTGTAGGGCAAATTTAATTTGTGGTTTGTAGTGAGTACTTATAGAATATGAGTAAAAGCTCTCAGGTGTATAAGAAGTATTTTTCAAAGTTTATACATAATAAGTGGTCAGAAGTTATCAATAAAAGCTCTGAGGATCAACATCAACTGTAAGTATTATATCATAAGGTATGGTTAATATTTCCAGCCACCTTTCAACAACCTTTATAAGATTTTCTTGATTATCACCTTTAAATAGGATTTGATATCGATATTTGTTATGCATTCTGTGGATTGCAGCGGGTATTGGACCAAAAACTTTCATTTCTAGTGTGTTGTTTGGTATCGAGATTGATAGAAGCCATTTATGTAACTTCTGCTCATTTTTCGAGCTAATATTTATTAAAATAAAAGCTCCATAAGGTGGGACTTTGGCTTTTTCTCTATTTTCAAGCTCCAATTCAATGAACTCTTTTTTATTGCCAGATGCAATTGAGTTAATGATGGGAGATTTTTTGTTGAGTGTTTGGATTATAGCTAGGCCATTACTTTCTCTGCCTACTCTACCAACCACTTGTTGTAAAATTTGATAACTTCTCTCAAGTGATCTTATATCTCCACTGAACTTTGTATTATTAGCATCAACTATCACACATAGTCTCATCTTTGGGAAGTGTAAGCCTTTGGCTAAAATTTGTGTACCAACAATTATATCAACTTCATTATTGCATATCTTTTGGATGATCAGATTGGCATCTTCTGTTTCCAAGGTTTCTCTTGTTACAGTTATGATTCTAGCTTCAGGGAAGTATGCTGTGAGCTCTTCATTTAGTCTTTCTATTCCTGGATGGTATGTACAAAGAGTATCAGTATTGCCACAAATAGAACAAGTTTTCTGCTCACTTATTATATACCCACAATGTCTACATTTTAGATGTTTTTTGTGTTTATAATAGGTCAGTTTTATGTCACAGTTTTTACACCTGACTACTAACATACAACTCGTGCAGATTGTTGTCGCTGCATATCCTTTTCTATTGAGAAATATTAAGCTTTGCTGTTTAGACTCAAGAGTTTTAGAGATTTCATCAATTGATATTGTATGTAATAGAGGGAAGATTTTTGTTTCTTTATTGTGTAATTCCCACATGTTGGCGATTTTGATCTCTAAATTAGCGTCACTAAAGTTTCTTGTATTAAGATGAAAGTATTTGTAGTGATTTTGTTTAACATGATACATTGTCTCAATTGAAGGAGTAGCAGAAGTTAATAGAATTGGAATATCAAAAATCTTTGCTCTCAGGATGGCAATATTTTTAGCATTATAAATTGGATTGCTTTCTTGTTTGAAACTAATGTCATGCTCTTCATCAACTATAATCATCTTTAAATTTGTGAATGGTAAAAATAAAGCACTCCTAGCACCTATGACAATCTTAACTGACTGATTTTGGACTCCAATCCAAATATTATCTTTATCTTTTTGTTTGACATTTGAATGCCAAGAGTATACTTCACATCTGAAAATATTCTGCGCACGCTCTATTATTTGAGTTGTCAAAAGTATTTCAGGTAATAAAATTAATACTTGCCCATAGTTTTCAATAATTGTTTTAGCAATTTGTAAATATAGTTCTGTTTTACCTGATCCAGTTATGCCATCAATCACAGTAACTTTGTATTTATGTGCTGATGATAATATTTCTTTGAATATAAGGTATTGTTCTTCAGACAAATTTAGCTCATTTGAATGACCTTCATGTTTTATTGTGATTTCATTTTGCGTTAATAGAAGTTTTTTTAAAAAAATCTTATGTCTCTTTATAAAAGGGCCTAAAACCAGTTTTAAAACTAATCCTCGTGGTATCAAAGTCTGTTTTGCAATACAATCTATAAAATCTCTTGTGTTTTTATTTAATTCTATCCCTTGTATTTTATATAGAATCTCTTTTATATTGTAATTTATTGACTCTTCTTTGTAATCTTTAATAGACCATATAACACCTACTGTAGATCCATTTCTTAATGGAATCACAACAATATCTCCTACACTTACACTATTATCATTAGATATATATAGCAGTTCATTTTTAATGTGATTGGGGATTAAAACTGATATAAAGGCTTTTTTCACTTGATAAGGATATTTTAATATAAATATATTGCTTATATTTCAAGAACTGTAATCTAATTTTAATATTTATAATATATATTCATATCTAGTACAGATTTAATATTTATAAATTAATTTTATGGAATTTCAAGTAAAAGATATATATTATTGGCTCAAAGGCGCAGCAGATCAACAGCCCCAAGAGAAAGTAAAAAAAGTAAATCACAAAAAAATTGCTTTGGTACTACCAAGTGGTGGCCTCAGAGGAGTAATGCAAGCTACTATCTTATCCGAGATTGATGAAAAATTAAAGGATCAGGTCAAAGATTACAAAGGATTAAGTCACTACATGGATTATATTGCTGGCACATCGATTGGCTCAATCAATGCAATCAACTTTGCTATAAAAAATGATGATGGAACATTGAAATTTAATCCACAAGATGGTGTCAATATATTTATTGATAATGGTGGGAAAATGCTGAAACCTGATGGCTATTTTAATATTGGAATAACATCTCCATGTTATAGTAATGCAAGAATTAAAGAAGTGCTTGAAGGTATATGTGGTGATACAAAATTTAGTGATGACAGACTATCAGCAAAAGTCCTAATAACATCTTATTCTTTAGAAAAGGCTGAGCCTACGATATGGAGTAATATTGGCACAGAGGAGGGGCGTAGACAGTCACTATATCATGTTTGGAATATAGGTGAGTATAAACTAAGTGATGCTATACTTGCATCTTCAGCTATCCCATCCTATTTACCATCACATCAAGTCACATATCAAAGAGATGACACCACACCAAAGATTTACAACGAAATAGATGGTGCATTCTTTAAGAGTTCACCTATCAAAACATTAATATCTGATATTTGTAGTTTAGATAAGGTTAAAGCATCTGATTTATTCGTACTATCTGTTGGGACTGGGAAAGTATCACCTAATTTAAGTCATTTAATTAAAGGTGGTCAATTACCTTACATACAACATATAGGTAAGATAATATGGGCAATATATGATGTGGCACAACGCACAGATGAACAAGAGTGTATAAGTTTTATAGAGCGTAGTGGTGGTAAATGTAAAGTCATTGATATTGAACTAACAGAACAGCAATTTGCAAATACAGTGGTTGATAAATTAGAGAATATTCATGAATTCAAAAGTGTTGCAGAAGAATACTTAGCACAAAATGATAGTTATATTAATGGCATTGTAAATGAGCTTGCAGATTGGATTAATATACCAGAAACACTAGAAACAGTTGAAGAGTCTTATTTTACAATGTTTCATAATAAGATTATAGAGTGCATTTATGGCTCATAGGCCTCTTCCTTTCTCTTTACTCTGTGATTTGGCCTGTGCATTGATGAGGTTAACAAAATACCCTCCCTTGTTCTGCTTTATTTGATTTTGTAAATTCATAAGAAACCCTATCTTCTGAGACATTATGAGCCTTGTCCAAAAACCTTGTGGCTTAGCGAGTCCAGTGATAACTGTAGCATTTTTATTACTTAGCTCAGGCTTTATATCTTTTTCTACTTTTACAACACCTTCTGCTTCAAGATCTTGATCTTTTTCTGCTCTAGATTCCTGTAATTTACTATATGCTTTGCTTGGAGCTTTACCTGTGACAACTTCTTTCCTTTCATCTCTAGATTGAAATTCATCAGAGTTTTTCCCAACAGGTTTCTTACTATCTTGTCTATAAGGAGAAGCATCATATATCCGATTAAAGCTTTTCTTAGTTTTTGTTTGGGATACAATACCTGCAATGTATAGTCCTATAAAAAAAAACAAAACTACTATGAGAATAATACTACAAGTAATTAATATTAATATGTTCATTGTTAATTTATTTGAGTAAAAATTTGCTTTATGAGCAATCTAAAAAGTTTTATAAAAAAAATATTTTTCTCTGGAAGAGCTGAATCAACTGTGTAGGCACACTTGTCAACATGTTCAAGAAAAAAATTTTTGATTTATATATGCACAAACCTATAGTATACAAGAACAACATATCCAAAATCAAATAAAACAAATTATTTAATTATGATGCAAATTGAAAACTCATATATGAAAAAGGCTAATATTAATATCCTTCACGTCAATACATTAGTAGAGCAAGAAGAAATATTATATGAGAAAAAGAAACAAAAGAAAGATATTTTTCTACCTTGTCGTTTTGACGTAAGAATAGATGATAGTAGAGATCGTCTATTATCAGATGCAAGTAAATCAGTTCTAAAAGATCGTTATTTACTTGAGGGTGAGGATTACCAAATGATGTTTGCAAGAGTTGCAACACATTATGCTGATGATCAAGAACATGCCCAAAGACTATATGATTATATGAGTAGGCTTTGGTTTATGCCAGCAACTCCTGTGTTAAGCAATGGAGGCACCACAAGAGGTCTGCCTATTTCATGTTTCTTAAATGAAGTAAATGATAATCTGCACAGTATTGTAGAGACTTGGAATGAGAATGCTTGGCTTGCAGCAGCTGGTGGAGGTATAGGTACTTATTGGGGAAATGTCCGATCAATTGGAGAAAAAGTACGTGGTAATGGGAAAACATCAGGTATAATACCATTTGTCTGTGTACAAGATAGTTTATCATTAGCAATATCACAAGGAAACTTAAGAAGAGGTAGCTCAGCAGTGTTCCTACAAATTTCACATCCCGAAATTGAAGAATTTATTGAAATAAGAAAGCCTACTGGTGGAGACTATAATAGAAAGGCATTGAACCTTCATCATGGTGTGATGGTGACAAATGATTTTATGAGAGCTGTAGAAGAAGATAAGCCATGGGATTTAATCAGTCCAGTCAATGGAAAGATAGTGAGTACCTTGAAAGCACGTGATCTATGGATAAGGTTGCTAATAGCTAGAATTGAAACTGGCGAGCCTTATATCATATATATAGACCATGTTAATGATGCTCTTCCTGAGACATATAAAAAACTTGGGTTAAAGGTTAAGACATCAAATCTATGCAGTGAGATAATGCTTGCAACAGGTCTGGATCATCTACAGCAACAAAGAACTGCTGTATGCTGTCTTTCTTCTCTCAATATAGAAGAATATGATAACTGGAAAGATGATAAAACTTTTATAATTGATATTATGAGGTTTTTAGATAATGTCCTGCAAGATTTTATAGATAATGCATCTCCAGAACATGCTAAAGCCGTTTATGCAGCTAAAAGAGAAAGAAGTGTGGGATTAGGTGTGATGGGCTTCCACTCATTTTTACAAGTGAAGAAAGTTCCTATGGATTCAGTTATGGCAAAAGTATGGAACAAAAAAATCTTTTCATACATTAAAAGTGAGGCAGATAAGGCATCAAAGATATTAGCTCTAGAGAAAGGACCTTGTCTTGATGCAGTGGAGTGTGGTTTAAATGAAAGATTTACTCATAAAATTGCAATAGCACCTACAGCATCAATATCAATTATTGCTTCTAATTCATCTCCCGGCATCGAACCGTATGCAGCAAATGCATATACTCAGAAGACCCTTAGTGGATCATTTAGTATGCATAACAAAAATTTGCGCAAAGTATTGGCTGCAAAAGGTCATAATACAGAAGAGGTTTGGTCTTCTATAATGAAACATGAGGGTTCTGTACAACACTTCGACTTCCTAACTCAGGATGAGAAAGATGTATTTAGGACTGCATTTGAAATTGATCAGCTAAAGCTTGTAGAGTTAGCAGCTGATAGAACACCTTATGTTTGTCAGGCTACTTCACTAAATATATTTTTACCTGCTGATGTGCATAAAAAGTATTTACATAAGATCCACATGCAGGCTTGGAAAAGAAAAGTCAAAAGCCTATATTATTTAAGATCTAAATCTATTCAGAGAGCTGAAACTGGCTATGCAAAGCATAATCCTTCATCTGTTATCCAGAGCAATCTGATAAAGTCTACAGAAAATGCAGGTATGAATAGTAATGATTATGAAGAGTGCAGTTCGTGTCAGTAGAAGTTATTTGACTTCTATTGTTGCCTGTAATGCTCCAGATTGTTGAATGGTCTTCAGAATGGCTATAAGGTCCTGGGGCTGTACACCTAGAGTATTAAGGCCCTGTACTAGGTCATTTAGTGTAGCGTTAGATTCAAGTGATGCAATTTTCGTTCCTGGAATATTTATGTCTTCACTATCATCACCAAGGATTAGTTTAAGTTTTTCTTGCTCTGAGACTTTTAGGACTAGATTTCCTTGTGATACAGCAACATTACTAATTCTAACATTTTCACCTATCACTACTGTACCAGTAGCCTCATCTATAATGATTTTAGCAACTGTATCAGGATCAACACTCAAGCCTTCTATTTCAGCTAAGAATCCAACTACATTGTTTCTATATTCTAGTGGCACTCTGATGACAACAGTACCAGGATCTTTTGCCTGTGCAAAGTTATCACGAAGCTGTGAATTAATAGCTGTTGAGACTATCCTTGCTGTGGTAATATCAGGGTTTTTCAAAGCTAATTTCACTTCATCAAGAGAGTTCATATCAAATCCCACTCCTTGCTCAACTATCGCACCATTAGTTATATATCCAGATGTTGGAGTTGGCTTGTTTTTAGCTTGATCAGCCGTTGCAGGATTACCTATAGATATGGCCCCTTGTGCTATACTGTATACCTGGCCATCAGCTCCAACTAAAGGAGTTGCTAGTAGACTACCACCCTTCAAACTCTTGGAATCCCCCATGGTGCTGACTTGTACAGATATTAAGTTACCTGGATGTGCAAATGCAGGCAAGCTAGCTGTAACCATAACAGCTGCAACATTTCTTGTATTAAGGTTATTGGCATTCAAATTAGTTGTTGTAACACCCATTTTATTCAGATGATTTATAAGGGTATTCTGTGTGAAAGCAGAGTTTCTTAAGTTATCTCCTGTACCATTAAGACCTACTACAAGGCCATATCCAATCAATGTATTTTCTCTAATGCCTTCGAAATATACAATATCTTTTATTCTAGAGTAAGCACTAACATCATATATTGGTACTGTTATTAAAAGACCTATCATAACAACTAGTTTTTTCATATGCAACAAAGTATTATAAATTATTCTGATGAAATTCTTTGAAAGAATATATCATGTAAACTGAAGGAGTTCTATCGTAGAATTTTATGTCTTATCTTTTGATATTAGTAAAAGTTTTTCCTCAAAGTCATTTGAACATAGTTGAACAGATATTTTTTGAGGATGACAAACTATCAGTTGTTGTACGAGTTACAGCAGTAGCTGAAAAAAATAAAGCAAACAAGGCAGTTGTAAAGCTTTTATCAAAACATTTGGGAGTTAGTCAATCATCATTTGAACTAATTAAAGGGAGTGCGTGCAAAAATAAGATTTTTCGTGTAAATAATCCTGATAGTAAATTGTTAAAAAAATTGCACAACGCAAAAAAATGAGCAAATTGTCACATTATGATGATATATTTCACGATGCAGTAAAAAAAATTAAAGAGGAGAATAGATATAGGGTTTTTACCACATTAAACTATCTGAAAGATCTATTTCCAATAGCATATGCCCCTACTTTAAATAAAGATGTTGTGGTTTGGTGTAGTAATAATTATCTTGGTATGAGTCAGCATCCAGATGTTATTAAATCACTATGTGAGACTGCACAGACTGTAGGCGTGAGTGCTGGTGGTACTAGAAATATATCTGGAACACATGGCGCAGTTGATGAGCTTGAAAGAGAATTAGCAGATTTACATAGAAAAGAAAAAGCTTTGGTTTTTACGTCAGGATATATTGCTAATCAGTCTGCAATTAGTGCCATTGGTAAAATAATACCTGATTGCGTTATATTTTCTGATTCAAATAATCATGCATCTATCATCCATGGAATAAGAGAGAGCAAGCTACAGAAAGAGATATTTAGACATAATGATATGACTCATCTCAGAGAATTAATTGGTAAATATCCACTGAGTAAGCCTAAATTGATAATATTTGAGTCTATATACTCAATGAGTGGCACTGTAGCCCCATTTCAGGAAATAGTTGCATTGGCTCAAGAATTCAATGCAATGACTTATATTGATGAAGTGCATGCAGTTGGTATGTATGGTACTGAAGGACAAGGAATGGCGTCTGTATATGGGTGTGATAAAGATATAGACATAATTCAAGGGACGCTAGGAAAAGCATATGGAGTGATAGGTGGTTATATTACTGGAAAAAGTATCATAGTTGATGCAATAAGAAGTATCGCTCCTGGATTTATATTTACAACTACACTTCCACCATGCATTGCAGCAGCTGCTACAGCAAGTATAAAACATCTAAGAAGCAGTAAAGATGAAAGATTAAAACATCAGGAGATTGTAATGAGAACTAAGACATTCTTATTAGAAGCTGATATACAGATTATTAATAATGATACTCATATCATTCCTGTTTTGATTGGAGATGCTGAATTATCTAGGATGATTTCAATTACATTATTAGAAAAGTTCAATATATATATTCAAAATATTAACTTCCCAACTGTGCCAAAAGGCAGGGAGAGGTTGAGAATTACTCCAACTCCACTACATACAGAAAAAATGTTGGAAGAGCTGGTATTTGCATTGAAGTATTTACTTAAGCCGAAGCAGTGACATAAGTGAGTTCTGGTAAAGGCTGAATATTTTCTAATTGTGAGACATCAGATTCACAAGTTGTCTCAATACCATCTACAAATACCTCACCAAAAGGGTAAAAGGACTCTAATTGTATGATATTGGTCTCATAAGATTTCATAGACTCCACAGCGCCTGTTTGAGGATTGGTGAAAGTATGAGTGCCATCGCCATTCAAATGTATTCTATGGTTATACTGATCTAGCTGTGATTGGTGCTCAACAGACACAACAATAGCTTTAGTAGGTAAAGACTCCTTGAGAGTTTTCATCACATAACCTTTGGAGCTTGATGCAAAACCAACTGAACTCATACCTGAATCTAATCCATTAAACACCTCATCTATTAGTACTAATACAGGTCCAACTGAATCCTTTGCAATCTTCATCGCTTGATCGTGTGTAAAGCCTCCAAATATCTTATCATTGTATATGTCTAACATTCCTGTCTCTTTCATTATTCTTACTATCATTCCAGTTAAGGACATTTTTTTCTGCTGCCCACCACTTGTAACTGAGTAGATATCATTTTCTATCTCAAAGAGACGAGAGAGAAGTCCTGACTCTAAGTATTCCTTACCATCTTCTGAATCTCTAGTAATACCATCCATTTTAAGTATTATTTCTTCTACAAGGGTTTTATAAGAAAGTCTCTCTTCTTCTGTAGTTATCATAGGGTATAGAATTGCTTCCATAATACTAACCATATATGGGAAGTTGTTGTTTTGTGTTAGCATATATATCTGTGGCTTACCATCTGATGTTGTCTTGGGATAAAATGCATTACCACTTATTTCAATTGATTCTGCAAAGTTAGGAAGCCCACGAAGAGTGCTCATTAGAGTAGTCTTACCGCAACCACTTTTACCTGTTAGCAAATACCAACTACCACTTTCTAAGAATAAATAATCCATATTAAGCTTCTCAGCTCCATTTATTGTTATATTTAAGTTATTTAAATACAAACCCTTTAAATTTTCATAATTATGAGACTGATATGTGACTTTAGAAGTGTTTTTTACTGATTCTAAGAATTTGTATAATGATGCTAAGCTGCGCAAGCTTGGCTCATTTAATATGGCTCCAGGTAATGCATTAATAGATTGATATAGTCCAGTCATTGTAAGGAAATTGCAAACACTAGAATGACCAAATAAACCAAAACTTAATAAACCATTTTTAATCATAGATAACATGAATACTTTTTGTAATTCGGTTGTACCTGAACTAATATTTTGGTGTATCTCTAATATCTTTTCATCAATTGCTGCACTTTTATGTGCAAAATATTCAACTCCATCTCTTTCAATTATTGTTCTTGGATGACTTATTAGTTCAGTTTTTATTTTAGCACCAGCACGCTGATATTGACGTAACATTGTGAGTGCTTCAACATTATTTGCTTTTTGATATAATTCACCGCAAATTGTTAATAGATTAAAAGCTGGAAATGTAAATTTTTCGGTACTGAACAATTGATAAATATTTAGCAAACCAGAATTGATTTCTATGGTGGACGATAACATGTTGTGGGCCTCATAAGACAGTCTATCAATATCTTGTAATGTTGCCATATGTGCATCTTGTGATGATGCTTTCAAAAGTGACATTGGAGATTTTAATATCTTTTGATTTTTGTCTTGGATTTTTTGGAAGCCATTTCCCCCAAAATATTCTGATATGGCAAAAGTAGATATAGGTGCTAACATAGCTTGGATTTCTGTGGGAAAAGTCCCAGGTAACATACTAATAAGTTTATTTGCCAATATTTGACTAGCAACCACATATTTAGTATTAACAGCACCATCAGTGACATATTCAATTTCCTTCATGTTTTTATGAGCTTTAAGCTGCAGATCCCTCGTTACATGAATCAGATCCTTGCTACCATTATAGTAGTCTTTTAGATATTTAAAGCCTAAGGTACATAATGTTATAGGTGCTTCATAGCCGGATATATCCGCACCAAAAATGTTACCTAGTAACTTACAAAAATCAATTGCAGACAGGATGTCAGTGAGGTAGTGTTTGCTCCACCCAAGTTTATCTACTAAAAAATCATCAGCTGCAATAGTTGCACCATATAAAAGTGGATTATTATGTATGCCTGTAAAATTCTTTAAGTCGCTTGTATTAACCATCATCATAGCCATCTGAGCAGCATTATAAATTGGATTCTTGAACTCTTGTTCTGCTGCTTGATAAGTAGCTAATTGTACTCCTAATGAGGCAGTTAATGATGATAATACTTCAGGTAACATGTGCAAAAAATTTTTCATATTGATATATGTATTAAAATTTTATTTATATCCCTATGTTTATACACTCAATATACTAAATATTTATTAAAATTAGAATTTTCTGAAAAGTTTGATAAACTAGAAAGAAAAAATTTAAATGACAATAGAAGTTGTAACTTTCGGATGTAGGCTAAATACTTATGAGAGTGAAGTAATTAAAAATAAAGCCTTAGAAAATGGACTAAGTGATGTATTTATAATTAATAGCTGTGCAGTCACAAGTGAAGCAGAGAGGCAACTCAGACAAGAAATTAGAAAGATTAAAAAGAATAATCCTGAAAAGAAAATTATTGTTACAGGATGTGCAGTACAAATTAATCCAGCCAAATATGATGAAATGTCTGAAGTATATTCTGTAATTGGTAATATTGAGAAATTACAAGATAATGCTTATACAAATATAAGTAAATCAATAAAAAACAATCAAGATAAAGCTGAAAAGCTTGTCACTGACATAATGCTAGAGACATCACTACAGAGTGCTGTTGTTGAGAGATTTGATGGGAAAGTCAGAGGATATTTACAAGTCCAAGCTGGTTGTAATCATAGATGTACTTTTTGTATAATACCATATGGTAGGGGGAATAGTCGGAGCACTCCATTTAAAGAAATTTTTGATCAGGCTAAAAACCTTGTAGACAATGGGTATAAAGAACTTGTAATAACTGGTGTTGATATTACTGACTATGGATTAGATCTGCCAGTCAAGACATCTCTTGGACAACTTGTAAAAAGACTTCTGAAATACCTTCCAGACCTTCCTAGAATTAGATTGTCATCAATAGATGTTGCTGAGGTCGATAATGATTTAATGGATCTTATTGCTAATGAGTCAAGATTTATGCCACATTTACATCTAAGCTTACAATCAGGAGATAATATGATTCTTAAGAGAATGAAAAGAAGGCATTCTAGAGAGCAAGTGATTGATTTTTGCAGACAAGTTATGAGTTGTAGGCCTGAAGCTGTATTTGGAGCTGACATTATAGCTGGCTTCCCAACTGAAACTGATGAGATGTTTCAAAATACATATGATCTTCTAAATGAAATTGAAAAGATAATACATTTACATATATTTCCATATTCTGAAAGAGAAGGTACACCAGCAGCTAGAATGCCACAAGTTGAGAGGAAAATTAGAAAAGAAAGGGCTTCAAAGCTGAGGATTCTTGGTGATTCATTGACAAAAAAACATGTCCAATCACAGATAGGTAAGGAAATCAATGTTTTAGTTGAAAATGAAGGCTGGGGGAGGGGTGAGGATTTCTGTATGATACAAATGGCTGGACAGGAACATAGTATTGGATCTATAAATAAGTATATTATAAAGGGAGTCAATGGTTCGAAAATTGTCGTATAAGTAGTCCCTTTACTGATTGGCAATCAATTTTATTGAAATGATTTGTGCTAGCTCTAGGTTTATCTTACTGTGCATGTATGCTAAGTATAAGTATTTTCAAACTTATGTCATATTCTGATGAACTTTGAAGATTTTATCTTTGTTATAAATGGTATCTTTACAACTCTTAAATTCACAATATTTGCATTGATTTTAGGGTTTGTGATTGGTTTGCCTGTTGCTGTAATGAGGATCTCAGAATCCAAAATTTTGGTGATATTATCTAAAATCTATATTTCAATTATAAGAGGAACTCCTGTGTTGTTACAGTTGAGTATATGGTATTTTCTTTTCCCAAGACTAACAGGTATTAAAACATCTGCATCCTTTGCATGTATTATAACTTTCTCCATCAACTCGAGCTCCTATATAGCTGAAATAATAAGAGCTGGAATACTTGGAGTGGATAATGGACAGATAGAAGCTGCAAAGGTTTTAGGCATAAAAAAGAGAGATATACTGATAGATATAGTTTTACCGCAGGCTATCAGAAATATTTCACCAGCAATAATTAATGAAATGATCAGTCTGACAAAAGAAACAGCAATTATTGGGATGATTGGAATAACTGACCTAACAAGAAGAGCACAGCTTGTCTCTGCTGAGAAATATGACTACTTTATGCCATTACTTACTGCCGCTGCTTGTTATTACCTAATTGCAGTTTTTATTAGTTTTGCATATGGTATGGCTGAGAGATTTTTTAAAATTAAATAGAGTAATGCAGGTTTAAAAAATAGCCAAAGAGTAAACTAATGCTTTAGGAAGAAATTCAATATTTGAAATGTATAGATTTATGTTGATATAAGTATTCTATACTAAACTGAGTGGTTTCTGCAATGAATTACAATCAGGTAACTCTCAAACTGAGGTACCCAAAAGATTAACTCTTAAACTAAATCCAATGAAATAAGATGAAATCACTATAATGTTTTGAAGTTAGCTGCAGCTTCAATAGCATGTGCAACACGTATAATACTTTCTTCATCAAAGTGTTTACCTATTACTTGTAATCCTAGTGGCAATCCATCAGTAAGAGTTGTAGGTACTGATATTGTTGGAAGGCCTGCTAAGCTTGCTGGGATTGTGAAAATATCATTTAAATACATTTGTAATGGATCAGTCTGTTTGTCATTAATTCCGAAGGCGGGAGATGGAGTGGTTGGTGTTAGGATTGCATCGACGGATTTAAATGCATTAATGAAATCATTATAGATAAGTCTTCTAATTTGCTGAGCTTTTACATAATAAGCACCATATGATGCTGCAGAAAGTACATAAGTACCTATGAGTAATCTTCTTTTTACTTCATGTCCAAACCCTTCTGCTCTTGTTTCTGAGATCATATCATAAATGCTTTGCCCATCTCGCACCACACGGAATCCATACCTCACTCCATCGTATCTTGCAAGATTAGAAGAGGCTTCTGCTGGAGCTATAGTATAGTATACAGGCAATGCATGTTTGGTATTTGGTAAGCTTATATCAATAATTTCAGCTCCATTATCTTTAAGCCATTGCTTACCCATTTCCCAAGAGGCCATAATATCATTATTAATACCATCTATTATATATTCTTTTGGGATGCCAATTTTCATTCCCTTGATGCCTTTATTTATACCTGCCCAATCTGGTGTTGAAACATTTGCAGATGTCGAATCTTTTGGGTCATATCCGCAGATAGCTTGCAATACTAGCGTTGCATCTTTAACAGATCTACCAAATGTCCCAGCCTGGTCTAGTGAGCTTGAGAATGCAACCATACCAAAACGAGAGCATCTTCCATAAGTTGGTTTGATACCTACTATACCGCAGAATGCAGCTGGCTGTCTGATCGATCCACCTGTATCACTTCCGAGAGACCCCATACATATTTTACCTGCTACAGCTGCAGCAGACCCACCAGATGAGCCCCCAGGCACTAATGGATTCTCTGGATTAGATTTAGAGCGCCATGGATTATGTGTATTCCCATAATAACTCGTAATATTAGCTGAGCCCATTGCAAACTCATCCATATTCGTTTTCCCTATACAAATACCTCCATTAGCATATAGCAGAGAAGTCACAGTTGATTCATATTGTGGAATAAATCCTTTGAGCATTTTTGAGCCACTGGTTGTCTGAATGCCGGCAGTACAAAATATATCTTTAACACCTATTGGAATACCTTCTATGAGCCCTGCAGTGTTGTTTTTCACTCTCTCATCAGATTTTTTTGCCTGCTCAATTGCTAGATCTGGAGTTGTGATAATGAATGCATTTAGCTTATCATTTTCAGCTGCTTCTATACTAGCTTTTACAAGTTCAAGACAAGATATTTCTTTATCTTGAATTAATTTGCTTGCTTCTACAATGGATAGGTCTGTTAGATTATTTGACATTAATTTATTTTGTAATGATTTGAATTCTAAGATTAAAAATACATTAAAAGAGATTAAATAGAAAATATTTTCTTATAAATCAAAGATTTCTATTATAACTTGTATAAAAAGATGCTAAAATTAAACTTATGATAGAAGATTTATTCTAATATGTAGAAAATGCCGAAGCAAGATAACAAAAAAAGTTTGCAACGCCAAACAGTAAGCAAAATAAAGCAAAAGAAGATTTCTTTAGATCAGATTAATAAAAACTATGCGGTAGGATTACATCCACTTAAACAGCTTTGTAGCTTATATGAAAAACCTAAAAATAGTAAGCAATCATTTGCTGATATTTTGAATAGCTCTTCTGATAAGAGCACTCAGAGTGATATAGAAAATGCTAAAAAGATATTCAATGAATATTTAGCTGGATTAGAGAGAAGGTCTGCTTTAGTCACTAAGGGTGAAGAGATAGAAGTAGTTGCAAATGCAGCTGTTTTAGAGAGGTTTAAAGTTGAAGCACTGAATATTTTAAGTAATAGCAAGTCTTTATTAGCTGAAAATAAAAAGTTGGCTTTTGAAATATTTTTTGGTCCTGGTAGTGATTATGATCAACTTCATAAGAAATATTATGATAAAGATAATGGATATGTTGCTATAGCACAAAGTCAGATTAAGGGGGGGAAAGATAGTGAAGGTCAAAAACTTCAGGGGATATTAAACTTCAATGCTTATAGTAGCAACAAACGTTTGTTAGCTGAAGACACTGATATATTTGCTGAATTTGATGCACTAAAAAAACCCTATCTAGATAATGACCAATCAAAATCATTTCAAGAAGGAACACTAAATTTATATACAAAAGATTTTAATGCAAACTTAGATAGAACAACTATTGGACTTGCTTTATCAGATCCTAGCGACATTGGATTCTTATTTGCCTTAATAGGGGATAAAAGTAATGGGGGTCAGATAACATTGAAAGAGAACTCTACAAAAGAATTGAATGCATACTTGAAAGCAAGTGGATCACTATCCAAAAGAATTTTGGTGATTTCTGCATTAGGAATATTTACATTAATGAGTCAACCCACCGTCCTGGTTGCTGCGGTAACATACGTGAGTTTAGCTCCTGTTTCAGTGCCAGCAATCTGTGCTATAGGAATTGCGTACATGGTAGGTATTGGTGGTGGTATTGCTTGTTTTAACCATATTCGTGAAACTGTGCAAAATGAACATGGACTTACTAAACATGAATTATCTAGTAGTGCGACAAACAATTTTGCCGGTACTAGTGGTGTCTCAGCTGATGATATTTGGCGCTATTATATTGCCCCTGTTTTAAAGGAAAAACATGATTATATAAAAAATAATTCAACGATAATACAAAAAATTTTCTATGATACAAGGGATAACTGTCTATCAAATGACAAGATAATAAATAATTCACTGTCTTTGAAGGAGAAGATAAATGAAATGGGTTTGAAGGAAGTAAATTCAAATGTGTTTTTAAAGAAATTGAATGCTGGGTTTAGCCATGTAAATTATTTGAAAAAACAAAAATCAAAGTTGGAATGTGATAAAGAATCACAGCAAATAATCTGATAGAAAAAGCTTGACACTAAAAGAATTTTTATAGTATAATCTTTGTTTAAACATATATTAATGCAATATTATGTCTACAAAAGTTGCTGGTAAAGAACTCAAACCTAGGCATGTAACAAAGTTCAATATACCATGTGCATTTAATGGAGAGGTATCAGAAGTTGCAGTGTTTATAGGTGAGCCTGAGTCTAAACATAGTCCTATTCATTTCCAGTCTAAGTTTATACAGGACACTAGAGGGGGGGTTATTCCACAAAGTGTTTTTGAAAGTCTTGAAAAACTGCAGAAACTTGCAATAGAGAATGGTGTCCCATTTGAAGAATTATGTCGCTATGCTCTCGGCTCAATGACAAACGAAGCTGAGTCTGAAAATGCTGATGCAAAAATAGAAGCACCAAGTGATACTCAAGCAGCACCTGTAGAAGCTGAGTCTGAAAATGCTGATGAAGATACAACTCAAGCAGCACCTGTAGAAACTGAATCTGAGACTGGTGATAACAAGATAGAAGCACCAAGTGATGCTCAAGCAACACCTGTAGAAGCTGAGTCTGAAAATGCTGATGCAAAAATAGAAGCACCAAGTGATACTCAAGCAGCGCCTGTAGAAGCTGAGTCTGAAAATGCTGATGAAGATACAACTCAAGCAACGCCTGTAGAAGCTGACTCTGAAAATGCTGATGCAAAAATAGAAGCACCAAGTGATGCTCAAGCAGCACCTGTAGAAGCTGAGTCTGAGACTGTAAATAAATAGAAATTTTTATTAATGTGTAAAATTTGTTTATATATTGCATTTTTCATATTGATTACTGTCTCAATTACATCATATTCAGACTCATCTAAGGTAGGCAATATAACTGGATTACCCATCCCAAGATTTGTTATAATAAAGTCTAAAGATACAAATATGAGGTCTGGACCAGGTGTGAGTTACCCAAGTAAAATCAATTATAAATGCATTTTTATGCCAGTGGAGGTTCAAGATGAATTTGAGAACTGGAGACTTGTACGTGATATTGATGACAATGAAGGTTGGATACATGAAGCAATGCTTGACGGCAGAAGGTATGTACAAATTATTAGTAGCAAAAAACTCAATCAAATTGATAAAGAAGTGTTGATTTTTAGATTACCAGAACTCCAATCAAAGCCGATTGCAAGGATTGCAGTAGGAGCCATAGGAAAATTAGTACAATGTCAAAATCAGTGGTGTCAAGTATCTTTTGGACACTCGTACAAAGGTTGGATTCCTAAAAATAAACTTTGGGGAGTGCACCTAGAAGATTAGACTTTACAATAGATGGATTGTCTGATATCATCTTATTAAAGAGTATGTCTCTGGAATAAATTTTATAGAGTGATAGGTAATTAACAATTATTATAAAATCTAAGTATGTAATGAAGCTTCTAAAGTTGTCATAGTTACAAACATGTATTTTAAAAGTTCAGTTCGAAATTTTTATAAATAATGTTATTATGTTGTTTTTTAAAATTGTTAAATGTTATGAACAGCATCGATATAGCAGTAATAGTTATATGTTTTCTATCAACTTTAGTGGGGTTTATAAGAGGTTTTATAGCCTCTCTATTTAGTACTGCTGGTTGGACGCTTGCAATAGTAGGGAATCACTATCTTTTTAATAATATAGAGCCATTTCTAGATGCGAGATTTCAATCTAAAATATTGACATTTTTAATTGGATATGTTGGAGGTTTAGTTATTTTATTATTTGTCTTTTCGATCTTTAATTTCATTGTTTTATCAATGATTAATAAATTTCGCACTGGATTAATTGATAAGTTTTTTGGTAGTATTTTTGGATTTGCTAGAGGCTCTCTCCTTGTCATAATTTCATTTTTATGTTTTGAAACTGTTATGACATCTATTTCTGGTGAAAAAACTAAACCAAATTCACTACCAGAAGTTTTGCTAGATGCAAAAAGTTTACCATTAATAAAGCAAGGGGAGATAATGTTATTAGAGAACTTACCAGACACTTTTAAAATAAAGCTAAAGTTTGATGAAACAGGTGAAGTGCCTGAAATGACTCTATT
>CAMCJK010000005.1 GCA_945875075.1 Candidatus Fokinia solitaria
AAAAAAATCAACGATATAGATGAAAGAAATCTTACAAATAACAACTGATACATTGGAATTAGAAACAAAGCTTGTATATCATTTCAAAGACAAATCATTATTATATGAGGCTCTAACACACCCAAGTGTCACAAAACACTCTAAACAAAATAGTTATCAAAGGCTTGAATTTTTAGGTAATAGTATTCTTGGAGCTGTCATTGCAGAAATGCTTTACCATATTTTTCCTGATGCAAATGAAGGGCACTTATCAGTTGTATATTCTAAAATGTCTAGTACACAAGGTATTGTTGATGCAACACATGAGCTCAATATAGGGGACTATATAATTTTAAATTTTGGAGAAGAAAAAAATAATGGGCGTAGCAATCCTAGAAATCTTGAGGACTGCGTTGAGGCGATTATTGGAGCAATTTTTATTGATGGCGGATATGATGAAGCTAGCAAGATGATCAAAAAATTCTGGTCAAATAAAATCACCAAATCGACGAATTTATATATAAGAGATCCAAAATCAAGATTACAAGAATTTTGTCAAAAAATTTCCAATTCAATCCCACAATATGAGATTCATGAACAGAATGGCCCTTATCACATGCCTACATTCACTATTTTATGCAAGATCGTTATAGATGGTAATGAAAAAACTGCTAGTGGAATGGGAAAAAATAAGAAAGATGGAGAACAGAATGCTGCTGCTGAGATGTTACAAATGATTGATCATTTAAATTTATAACCTATCATTCTAACTGTATGAATCAAATCTGTACCTGATTTCATAAGATGTTTTCTTAGTCTTGTAATATGAACATCGACTGTTCTTACATCAACATCTATATTATCTCCCCAAATCCTTTCTATTAGTTTTTCTCTTGAGAAAACATGGTTAGGATGCTCAATAAAAACTTGCAATAACTGGAACTCTATTGGAGACAATACAATCTCCGTATCACCTCTATAAACAGTAAAAGCATTTAGATCCATTTCTATATCTTCATATGATAATTTTTGTTCACTAAAGGCAGGTCTGATTCTTCTTAGAATTGCTTTAATTCTTGCTAATAGCTCTATTGGTGAAATGGGCTTTGTAATGTAATCATCAGCTCCATGATCTAGCCCAATAACCTTATCTAGGTCTTCACCTTTAGATGAAATCATAATTATTGGTATATTGCCAGTATGTTTATCCGCACGCATTAAGCGACATATTGTTGTGCCATGCATTCCAGGTAACATCCAATCTATAAGCATAATATCAGGAGATATAGACTTTGCCTGATCTAAGACATACTCTCCATCACTTACTATATATACTTCGTATCCTGCTTTGCAAAGATTATATTCTATTGTTTTTGCAATTGATTGATCATCCTCAGCAACAAGAACCTTTGGCTTAGATTTATATTTATTATTAAATTGATGTGTCAATTTTACTTGCTATTGCTATTTGTTATCTAAATTTGCTTTTTCATCTCCGGGTAGTATATTCCATTGACTTTGAAACTCAAATGATCTGAAATCTTGTTCAAGATTTACAATATCTTGTACTACCCCCCCCCTGCTACTATTATAATTCACTTCTATATGTCCAGTCAATGGAAAATCTTTACGCATTGGATGTCCAACAAATCCATATGGTGTAAGAATTCTTCTCATGTCATCATGTCCACTAAAAATAATACCATACATATCCCATATCTCCCTCTCATACCAAGATGCATTTGGAAATATATTTGTAATACTTGGTACAATTGTAGGTTCATTAACTTGAAGTTTTAAAATAAATCTAAAATTATTTTGCATACTCAAGAAATTATATACTAATTCAAATCTTTTGTCATTATTAGGATAATCTACGCAGCAAATACTTATAAGTGTTTCTACAGAAAATAAAGAATCTTTCTGTATTTTTAAAACTACTTTTGATATATCATCATTAATGAATGAACCAATGATATAGTTTGTATCCTCAGTATTAATTTTGATCTCTTGGCTGTATTGTAAATTGAGATGTTCAATTAGTAGATGATTAGCTGTCATGTTTTTAAAGTATATTTTCTTTGAATTTTATCATATTGATATCATAAATAAAAATTTAAAAAATACATACAACTTTTAGAAAATATTCATTGAGATATTTTTGCTATATTATATTCTTCTATTTACACTAACTAATCATCTATATTTTTTATATTATTATTAAGTGTGCTTTCTCCAGTTATATAACTTAGTATAAAAATCGTAGTAGGCTTTCCAAATAAATTTGATAAGCTATATATCAAATTCATAATTATGGATGATGTTACACATACAGTATACCAAAATCTTTTATGCAAGATAAAGTTTCAAAGATTCTGAAGAAATTTCATGAGAATAGTTTATATCCTGGGCTAGGGGTTGAAATAGAGTTTTATATTTTAGGAAAAGGTTCTGAGGAAGATGTAAATAATATACTTGCTCAAGTTTCAAATACTACAAAATTAGAAGTACAACAGGAGAAAGGATATAGACAATATGAAATAGCCTCTGATGTATACTATGATGTATATGATCTAATAAATTTTGTTAAAAACTTTCAAAGAAATATTAGAGAAATCAATGATCTTAATGATCAGTTAGAAATCACCTTTAATCCAAAGCCATATAAAGATGATTATGGATCTGGGATGCATATACACATGAGTCTTCTAGATCCTTATGGTATAAATCTCTTCAATAGTCTCAATGAAATGTCACAAAACACTATGTTGATGAATGCGATTGGTGGCATTTTAATGCTATTAAATCAATCACTATACATGCTTACTGGTGATGATGAGTCTGAATTTGAAAGATTTAATGTTTGTTATATGTCTCCAACAAATATTAGTTGGGGAAAAAATAATAGAACCACTGCAGTGAGAATTCCTGATTCGCACCCTTGCAGTAGAAATAGAAGAATAGAATTTAGAGTCCCATCAGCACAGTCTGAAATATTATCAGTTGTATTGTTTGTGTTGACATCTACCTTTTATGGTATAAAGCATTCAGTAAAGCCTTTAAATTGCATTTATGGAAATGCACACAATGATATGTATGCCTTGCAACCAATACATAAAAATTTAAAAGATACTAAAGATGATTTTTATTTTTGGAAAATATTTGAAGAAATATGCAGCAATATATAAAATATGCGGGAGAGAATTATAACTTAAAAAACAGAAAAAAGATATTTGAGTTCAGGAAATTCAATATGCAATATCTGTTAAGAAGTTCATGTTTGTTGTTACTTTTAAGTCTAGGAATTTTCTTTTATAAAAACGATGATTGGGCTTCTTACTTTCGTATTTCAGTAAAAACAAATGTTGATATAGACAATACAAATAATGATTTAGATAAGTTTTATACTGATTTACAGAAGAAATACTTATGGGATATAAATGTGCAGAAAGTCAGAGCGGAATTCTTAGACTTAGTAAAACTAAAAAATGTAGGTGTTAAAATTATCTTGCCAAATATTGTCTATATATCTGGGTTTAAAAGGGCTCCCTATGCTATTTGGTGGGACTATAATAAATTTTATTTAGTTGATGATGAGGGAGTGATACTTAGTGAAAACATAACTGAAGAGGATAAAAAGAAATACATTTTAGTGGTTGGAGAAAATGCGATTGATAATCTTGGAAAGATAATAACAATATTAAGTGCAAGTAAACAAAATGGTAAAGTTGCATCCCTGAGATTTATTGGTCAGCGAAGATGGGACTTGGTATTGAATAATGGTACGATTTTGAAATTACCAGAAAATAATGAATTATCTGCTATCAATTTATTTGAAACCCTTCTAGAGCTTAATATTCACTTGATTAATAATCATTCAATTATTGATATGAGATTAGCGCCAGATAAAGTATTTATAACAAAATAAAAAAAATATTAGATGCTGAAAAACAAAGTAAATATTGTGACAATCCTAGATATTTGTAGTACAAAAGTCGTATGTCTAATAGCTAGGCTAATGCACAATAAAAAATATGATGTTATAGGCATTGGCTATACAAGAGCAGAAGGTATAAAATCAGGTATCATTTCAGACATTACACTTGCTCAGAACTCAATAATGAGCGCAGTATCTGCTGCAGAAAAAATGGCAGGTATGAAAGCTACTAGGGCCTATATTGCTGTGTCATCTAATAGTTTGTTATCTCACCAGATAGTAACACAAATCTCTGTTACAGGAAAAGACATTACTAATAAAGATTTAAACAAGCTACTATTAGATGCAATTCAGATATGTAAAAATCAACAACTAGAGACAATACATACTTTCGCTTGTGATTATATTTTAGATGATAACCGTGGAATATTGAATCCCATAGGTATGTATGGCAATAAGCTCGCATGTAGATTTCATATTTTATCTGCGCCATCTAATAACCTTTTGAATTTACATAACTGTATAGTCAAAGCAGGCTTAGAAATAGAAAATTATGTGTCAGCAGCATATGCAGCAGGACTTGCATGCCTTACAAAGGATGAAACTGAAACAGGTGTAACATTAATAGACTTCGGTGCTGGCGTTACGTCTTTCGCTATTTTTGAGAATGATCAGATGGTTTATGCAGATGCAATAGCAATTGGAGGTAATCATATTACTAGTGATATTGCAAAGATGCTATGTATAACTATCAATGAGGCAGAAAGGATAAAAAACCTGTATGGCGGGGTGATTTCAACAGAGTTAGATTTAAATGAAATCATAGATATTAATAAAAAAAATGATGATGATAATCACGACATCAATAGAGCGCAATTTATTGAAATAATACAGGCTAGAATTGAAGAGATCATACAAATAATAGAAGAGAAATTAAAAAATTATAGTATGTCAGCTCATAATAAAATTGTAATCACAGGTGGAGTTGCAAGAACTCTAAGACTAAAAGAATTCTTGTCATATAGGCTAAAAACTAAAATATCGATAGGCTATCCAAAAAAAATCTCTACAATGAATAATCAGAATAACAGCCTAGAGCTTGCAACGTCACTAGGTGTGCTGAGCCATATAAATGATAATATTATGACTATTGTTACGAATGGATTTGACCAAAAAAACAATAATAATTTGAAAAATTTGATTTCTTGGTTCAAAAAAACATTTTTTTAATAAACATCAAAAGTTGCAATTTGCAATTCTCAATTTGTTTAATTCGCTCTTTTAGAGACTATATTATAACTTGCTTTGTGTTGTATGTCAAGAAAATACTTTGCTTATTTAGTAGTATATTTTCGTTGTATCTCTTAAAAATACACGATAGAATAATCTTTTATACGTAATAATTCTCAGTAAGAAAAATCAAATGCAATCTAAAATCATACCGATAATACTTTGTGGTGGTAGTGGCACAAGATTATTACCATTTTTGAAGTATCACTCACCAAAGCAGTTTTTAAATATTTTAGATAGAAAAAATAATCTTTTACAAAATACTCTTTTAAGATTTGTTGATCAGCAAAGTTTTGATAAGCCAATTGTGGTTGGAAATGTATCACATAAAGCAACTTTAATGGAGTCTATAAAAGAAATCAGCGCACCAGTAGAAGCTCTTATATTAGAAGAAGAAGGTAGAAATACTGGACCTGCTATAGCAGCTGTAATGACACATCTTAAAGAGTCAGGATTTGCTGATAATAAGCTGTTTTTAATTGTTCCAATAGATCACTATATTAGCAGTAAAAAGCAATTTCTAAATCGTATAGAGATTGTGAGACAATTAATGCAAAGTGGAGTTTATAATAATAAAATTTTGACTTTTTCCGTTCAGAAAACCACAAAAGAAAATAACTATGGGCATTTAAAAGTCGGTATGACACTCCCATTTAAGAAGCTGAATAACTTATTTGAAGTTACAGATTTTATTGAAAAGCCACAACATAATGTATGTCTTAAAAACACACTATGGAATAGCGGTATATACTGTATGTCAATACGGACTTGTCGGAATATCATAATGCAAAATTCACCATATACTTGGCATTACTCATATAGGGCAACAACTGAAGGTGTACAAAGAAGCACAAGGACACTACTAAATCATGAAATAATACTCAATCATAAGCATTTTAGTAAAAATTCAAGTATTTCTTTTGACCAAATAGTAACAATGCCTTATGAAAGTGGGAGTGTAATCTGCACTGATATAGGTACTGAATGGGAAGATATAGGCTTATGGAGTGGTATAACAAGACTGTATGTGAAAAAAAATGCTAAAACTTTACCAATTATAAATCAAGATATTTTTGCTCAGCAAATACAACTGCCTTGATGGCGGAAGGAAAGGGATTCGAACCCTTGTTACGTCAAAAACGTAAACATGCTTTCCAAGCATGCGCCTTCGTCCACTCGGCCACCCTTCCTTTATATTTTATATGCTTTCTTGAGGGATAACATTTAACTCGATGTCAACGGTAACATCATGATGTAACTTCACATGTATATCATTGTGTGCACCAACTTCTTTAATGCGGCTTTTTATTATTATTGACTTTGGATTGATATCTACTCCATATTTATCATTCAAAGCATCTGCTATATCTTGAGATGATATTGCTCCGTAAAGCTTCATATCCCTACTAGCTTCTCTAGTAAGAGATATCCGTGCATCAATTAGTCTGCTTTTGATTGCTTCTGCTGCATTTAAAAGCTCTTGGTTAGCAGCTTCCAGCTCACTACGTATGCGTTCAAATTCTTTCTTATTTTCTTTTGTTGCACGTTGAGCTTCACCACTAGGGATCAATTTATTTCTCGCAAACCCACACTTGACATTTACTATATCACCAATGTTTCCTTGCTTACATTTTTTTAAAAGAATTATTTCCATCTTGCTAAAAAATTTTTTGTTAATTATATAGCAGCAGAAGCAAAAGGTAAGAGGGCGAGTATCCTTGCTATCTTTATTGCTTTAGCTAATTTTCTTTGCTGTTTCCGAGTTAGATCTGTCAGACGTCCGGGCAATATTCTACCTTTACCTTTTGTTATATAAGACATTAAAAGCGGAATATTTTTATAGTTTATAGATGCTATATCTACTTTTGGAGATTTTCCTTTGCTGCTTCTATGCCCCTTTGGTGAACTGCTCTCAGCTGTTTTATTAAACAACATAGAACTTGAGACTTCATTATTATCATTATTTGTATTAAATGTCATATTTGTAATATTTAATATATATTATCCTTCGATCTTAGCTTTGTTAAGCTCAGCAGGTATTGGAGGTTTTTCAGCACCGAGATCTTGACCATTTTTAGACTGCATCATTATAGATGGTGCTGGATCTATTTTTTTGACCCGGAGAGTCATAAATCTTATAACATTCTCCTTAATTTTATAATTTCTTTCCAACTCTGCAACAGCTTCAGGGGATGCTTGAATATATAAAACTACGTAATGACCACGTTTGTTCCTTTTAATGATATATTGAAGTTGAAGAAGACCCCAGTTTTCATATTTAACAATGATGCCTCCCATGTTTGTAAGGATTTTTATGCATTCATCTATGAATATTTTCACACCTTGGTTAGATGTATCTTGTCTTAAAATTGATATTGTTTCGTAAAAGTTCATATTATTTTATTAAATATTATTACAACTAAGGCTTTATAAAAGTCTTATGGTCTATGAGTTGAATATATTTCCATGAAATCTTGTAAAGCAAAGTAAGACTTCAGAAATGAGTAATGATCAAAATTTGCCACTTTGGATGGCAATCCCGACGCGACTCGAACGCGTGACCTACTGATTAAAAGTCAGTTGCTCTACCAGCTGAGCTACGGGATCACATTCTCACTAATGTATTTTAAACGCATAATTGATATATTGCAAGTACCTACCGGAAATATTTCTTAAAGATTAAGATCTATTTTCTTATTTACACTAGTCAATTGAGTATAATTCCTATTTCTACCCAACCTTCAATAACTGCTTTTTTACAGGATATATCTAATGAATTTTATCTTTTTTATTTTCTTAACTAATGTATAGTATCTCTAGATAAAAAAATAAATAAAATATGAATTTTACTGGAAAAAACGTACTTTTAACTGGAGCTACTGGTGGAATTGGTCATGCGATTCTTCAATCTTTCATCGTAGGTGGTGCAAGAGTTGTTGCAAGTGGTACAAGAATTGAAAATCTTACAGAAGTTTGTAGAGAGTTTGGAGACAATGCAATACCTGTACCATGTGATCTACGGAATCATGATGCAATTAAAGAGCTATTTGAATCTGCTAGTGCAAAACTTGGCTCAGTTGATATTCTAGTATGCAATGCAGGAATCAATAAGGATAGCTTCGGTATGACAATGAAAATTGAGGCTTGGGAGGATGTACTTAATGTTAACTTAACATCTACATTTCTTTTGAATCAGTTAGCATCTAAAGCAATGTTGCGTTCAAACTATGGCAGGATAATAAATGTTGCATCTGTAGTAGCTGTAACAGGTAATCCTGGACAAGCAAACTATGTAGCCTCTAAAGCTGGTATGATAGGTTTTTCAAAGAGTTTAGCAGCTGAGTTCGCAACTCGTAACATAACAATAAATTGCATAGCACCAGGGTTTATTGAAAGTCCTATGACAGCAAAGCTCAACGATGCTGTAAAAGAGCAGATATCGAAAAAAATACCTATGCAAAGGATGGGTACAGCAGAAGAGATAGCACATGGAGTTTTGTTTTTAGCATCTGAACAGAGTAGCTACATCACAGGACATACACTTCACATCAACGGTGGAATGTTTATGGGCTAATATGTCATCATTTGAACCTTTTGAACAGCAAGCAGATCAGTGGTGGGATGAGCATGGGCCATTCAAGTTATTGCATAAACTAAACCCCTTGAGATTGAAATATATCACTGAAAATATCAGAGAGAATATAGTGCAAAACCTATCAAATCTTAAAGCAATTGATGTCGGATGTGGTGGTGGTATTCTGATAATCCCCCTTGCAAGACTTGGAATGGATGTACGTGGCATTGATCCAGGGCAAAAAAATATAGAAGTTGCTAGAGAAAAGTCTAAGCTTGCTGAATTAAATATTACCTACTACATCGATGAAATAGAGAAAATATCATCTCTCAAAGAGCACAAAGGGCAATATGATGTTGTAACCTCCATGGAGGTTATAGAGCATGTAGATGACTATAAAGTCTTTCTCAAGCATCTATGTAAGCTTTTGAAGCCTGGCGGCCTACTGTTTATATCTACAATCAATCGGACAATTAAATCATTTGTAGAAGCAATTATTGCAGCAGAGTATCTTCTTAGAATTGTCCCTAGAGGTACTCATGAGTGGAAAAAGTTTTTGAAGCCTTCAGAGATAGTTGAAATAACCTCAGAGTATAGCGTGTCACTAGTTGATATCACAGGATACAAGCTAAACCCATTAACAAACCATTGGAGTCTATCAGACGATAATTCTGTGAATTATATGATGTGTTTTAAGAAGTCTTCTGGAAAATAAATTACACTCTCTAGATGAAAATCGCATAGCACTCAAACAGCTGTACTATGCAACAAACTTGAGAATTCAAATTTTATATCTCAATAAAGTAAAGACAGCATCTTTTGGATCATGTCTTTTAACTTGTCATAAGTATTTTGATGTGACTGTCCTGCATTTGCACTATGCAAAAAACTTGAGAATTTGTCTTTTGTAACAGCTATTAGGTTTAAAAAGCGTTCTATTATTTATCTTTCCAACAAAATCCTTTGACAAGTTGCATTGCTGGTTAATGATTGAGTTTTCAATCTGGAAAGTACATTGATTATTTTGATAATTTTGCTCTATTACTAGATTGGTTTTTTGAAACATTTCTATTTTATATACTCAATCAAGTTGAAGGTGCATCCTATTAGTATCAAAGGCATCCTTGTGATGAATACCTCTTAGATCATTTGGTTTTATGAGGAGGATTCTGATGGTGCTGTCCTGCATTTGTACTATGCAAAAGTTTATATACCCAATCAAGTTGAAGGTACACCCCATTAGTATCAAAGGGTGTTGTCTTAAACCACGTAATTTCAGTCATGATAAGCACTCTGATGGGTTTATATGTCCTGCATCAGTATATAAACCACTAAGGATTTGAAAATCATCCTCTGCGCTCAATTTGTAGAAGCAATTATTAATTTTTTATCAGGTTTTGCTTATCAAGATTCAGCTTTGATTCCAATTGTGAAAACTTATAGCATTGTACCCAATTTTGAACATTACCATTTTCGATTGCATATATATTTTCACAGATCCACTTACAAATACGACCTAAAAATTGTCGCCACCAAGTATTATTCTGCTGCAATGCCACAATAGTCTTGTGAGGCAGTTCATTGTTCTCTCCGGTGAAATGACGTAGAATGTCGCTTAATTTTTCCTTTATTTCATTTTTCTGATTAGTATCACAGTTTTTAACTAGGGCTGCGAGCTGATCATTTTTAATTGTCAGATCTCTTAGAACTTTTATATTTATTAGTTCTTTCGCATGTTGAGAAACATTTGGTTGTGCAGAGTCTTGAATTTGTAAGCTGTCCTTTATTGCTTGCTTGTTTTGCTTGCTTGTTTTGTATTCTATGTTCTGTTATCTCAAGAAGGGATCTTAAGGCTTGTGAAAATTCCAGTATTATATTATCTCTTTTTAGATTTTCTTGAGCTTTTGTATAAATCTCTACTATTGTTATTAGTATATATTCATCATTTGTTCTTTGATCATTATTCTTAAGATTTTCTATTTGTATAGCAGCATCTGTGTACAATTGCTTTAAGAATTGTTGTGATACCTCTATTGGAGCTAGAAAGCTCCCATTGCTTTTCTTTGCAAAAAAATCATCTGATAAGTTCTGACTAGGATTGTCTCCAAGCTCTAAGATATATTTGTCATATTGCTTGTGCTTGTTTATTACTAAATTAATTTCTTTTAGCATTTCTATCGTATAATTATTATATTTAATCTATTTTTAGATTATACCATAATTATTACAACTATATTAAGAAAACGGTGTAATTATCTACTTTTTCAAATAAATAATTACTAAAAGAAATTAACGTTTACAGAATTGGAATCTACGACGAGCCTTTTTACGACCATACTTTTTACGTTCAACTTTTCTGCTATCTCTAGTTAGTAAACTATGTGTTTTCAGCTGAAGATGAAATGTGACATTGGCAATATCTAATGCTCTGCTTATTCCATGTCTTATTGCACCTGCCTGTCCTGACACACCACTTCCAGACACAGTACACATTACATCATATTCATTTGGTGTATTCGTAACTGCAAATGGCTGTAAAATCATTCCTCTAAGTGTATCCGTAGGGAAGTAGTGTTCAAGTGTTCTATTGTTTATAGAAACTTTGCCTGTGCCTTTTTTTATCCAAACTCTTGCAGATGCTGTTTTTCTACGACCTGTTGCATAGAACTGCACTGGTGTTTTCTCTGAAGCTCTTTTGCTATTTTTCATGTGTTATTTTTGTTAGTTCTTAAGAATTTAAATTTTTGAGGGCTTTGACCTGCATGAGGGTGTGTATTGCCAACATATATGTGCAGTAGCTTTTTGAACTGATCAGTAGCCAATGGACTTTCTTTTGGCATCATACGTTCTATAGCTTTACGCATCAGTCTTTCTGGATATTTACCACTCATTGTCTTTTTCCAAGTTCTTTCTTTTATACCACCTGGATACCCTGTATGCCAATAAAACTTTTTCTGTTCTAGCTTATCTCCTGTAATTAAAACTTTTTCTGCGTTTATAATCACTACATGATCTCCAGAGTTGATATGTGGAGTGAAGTTAGCTTTATGCTTTCCACGTAGAACTATTGCAGCTCTAGCTGCTATACGACCTAGTGAAGGGCCTTCAGAAGCATCGATAATCCACCAATTTTTTTTAGTTTCCTTAGGAGTTATAAATGTTGTAGAGGCTGTATATGATGCCATCTTTTGTTTAAAATTAATAGGTTGAGTTTTCTTTAAAAAATAATTGATTTTGTTAAACCAAAAATTTTAACATTTTGTGGATAATATCATATGAATAATAATTTGTACACGGTATTTCTTTAGTTACTGCTGGAAAAATTTTGTACAATATCTGTATATCCATTATTTTTTACAAAATCTGTAACGCCATCATGGAATGTAGTGATCCTACCTTCATTCAACATCTTAGCTGTTGTTATGTCAGAAAATGAGTTATTTAAATGTTGGATTACTTTAAAATGATTAAAAATTGTCTCCACTATAAAATATATCACATCATTTGGAACATCGGAAGTTGTAAGCAATATAGACTTTACAGCAACTGTTTCAACATCTGTAGGTACACCTACATATATACCGCCTTCGATAGTCTCTGCTACATATTGCGGAGTGTTTTTAAATAAGTCTATTTCATCTTGTGAAAATCTCACTATATTCACATCACATTTTCTTGTAACATTTTTTAAATATTTATTAAACTTCTCTGCAACAATTGCAATAACATTTACATTACCGCTGCATATTGTATCTATTGCATCATCAAAATCAAGCTCAGTAACTTTGGTGAAATCATTTAAGTTGAAGTGCTTAAGCTCTATTAGATGATCCATAAACATTCTTGTTTTACTATTGTTTTTGGAAATATTAATTGAGTTGTTTTTTAGATTATCTAAATTTTTTATTTGAGCATCTCTCCTAGCGACAATTGAGAGTGGCTCATTAAATAATGATAATACAAAACGTAATTTTTTGTTTTGCATGTTTTTATTGAGTGGGGCCTTACTATCGACCATATATTTGCCTAATAAGCTCTGTGTTATCAAAAGATCAATATCACCATCAAGAAGGGCTTGAGCAGCTTGGATTGAGGTATCATACTGCTTGATTCTGCACCCATCACTTTTAGTATCATTAATAAAAATACAAATTGTACTTGCTAAAGGTAAATACATATCACCTTCATTTTTATTCACACCGATGTGGAGCTTTTTAGTTATAGATTTTTTAGGAGTAGTTGGCTTGATAGGTTTTTTTTCTTCTATTACTTGTTCAGACTTTGGAGCACTATCTTTTTTTTCATCAACCTTAACCTTCGGCTTTTCTAATATTTTATTGACACTTCGTTCTTGTTTCATCGATACTGGTGGAGGCAAAGGTATCGCATCTTGTGCAATCACGAGTTTAGAGTTTTGCAACAAGCAAATACACAGCATAATAAATATATTCTTTTTCATCATTTGTTATATTTAGTTTGTAAGTTTCATTACTGTTTTATCACCTCTCTTGAAGATCACTAAACCATTTTCTAGAAGTTTGCTGCTTAACATTTCAGGTGACCCTACATACTTCAATTCCAGCTCAATGTTATCACCACTGATTGTTTTGAACTTGTATTGCTTGATCATCTGTATTTTGTTTAAAATCATCCTAACTTTGTGCCATTCATTAGGGGTTGATATTTCAAGATCGACACCAGAGCTAAAAATCATTTCATTATCTTTTTGAATCCCTCTTTTCCATACTAAATCAGCATTTTTTAATAATTCGTTCACTACTCTTGAAATAAATATTTTCTCCGTTTCATTTGGTTGTATCTGATATTTAAAGGAGTCATGATATTCTTTGTTGTTTCTTATGATTTTTGTCTCTACTAGAGCAGATTTCTTATCAAGATGTTTAAATAAAAAAACAATTGCATTTGTACAAGAATATTGCTGTAAAATATTCAGAACATCTTTATATGTACCATTCAGAAATATTTCTGGATCCAATATATTTACATCAAGAATATTTTTATTGAGCATCTTTTTCAAGTATAGTAATCCGAATTCCTCATTTGTATTATTTAAAACATCATACAAAAGATTATCAGATTCACTATCCACTAACCTATATGTTTTGCCTTCAAATACTAAGGGTAATAAAAGTGTTTCACCACCTGATTTGGTAGCATATTTCAAGCCACAGGTATTCATTATATTTTGCACCTTATGTTTATCAAAAATAAAATCGATATATCCACTATAAGAATGTGAAGTCATCCTTTCAGATCTGATGACATGATTTTCGACGAGGTTTGAGATAGATTTTACATTGTTGATACAGCTAGAAATTTTATTTATATAATTATCATTTTTTTGCGAATAGGCGCTCAAATATAACATTAACTTTACCAATGCATCCTTTGCACCATTATCTAAAGCTAGACTTTTTGAGTCAATAAGCGTCCCTATATCTGCTACAATATATACATTATCTATTTTAAAGGGATTATGCATATCATCTGCAGCGATTGTATTAAATGTGCAGTTAGCAATGAAGAAACATATAACAATAAGAAGTCTTTTTTTAACAGTCATTTCCAGTTATAGTGATGTATTGTATCAGTCTAAGTTGTTATAAAATAGAGTGATTTACATACCATACACCATATGTTATAAAAATAATAAACAAAATTTTATATCCAAGTTTGCTAAAACTCTCAAAAATCCTTCCAACTATAATTTTTTTTATCCTATATAAAATTTACAATATATCTATTGCTACGGCAGGTATGGCTATTAGTAGTATTGCTGTAATATTATACACACGAAAGATCTCAAAATTTAATATTATCAATACAACCATCTTAATTATTTTAAGCGCCATTACACTAACCCTAAATGATTCAAGCTTTATTAAAATGAAACCGACAGTGATATACTGTGGTATTGCTATTTTACTCATTGTTGATCTTTTTTTCTTAAAAAAGCTCTATTTACAAAAGTTATATTTGCCAGTGTTAAAAAAATCCTTTGGTGATTTAGAAATACAAAAAATAATTTGGAAGAAGTTAACATTTCAGTGGATTTGTATACTTTTAATATTAGGAATAGTTAATGAAATTACTTGGAGATTTATTGGTGAAAATGCATGGGTGACTTTTAAAGTATTTATTTTACCTCTAATCTTAACTTGTATTTTTATTTTACAATTCAGTATTCTGTCTAAACAATGTTCAAAAAATGTTTAGTTAAGCACTTGAATTCATAAAAGTTCATTCATATACTATAAGTAAGTACAAAATTTCAAATAATAAAATAGAATTAGATGACAGACCACAATAAAACATCTGAAGAGCTACAAGACGATCAGGAAATCCAATCTGAAGAAGACTCTATGCAGCAAGATGAGATAGTCAAAAAGCTTGCTACTGAGATCAAAAGATTGCAGGAAGAAAACACTACTAATCTCGAAAATCTCATGAGAGAGAAAGCTGAAATTGAGAACCTCAGGAAAAGATACATACGTGAGTTAGATGATACAGCTAAATATACCATAGGTGAATTCGCCAAGGAGATGGTAGAAGTGATGGAGAGTCTTTATAAGGCGATGGAATATAAGAAAGAATTTGATACGACTGACTCTAAGATAGTTGGTATGTTTGAAGGTATAGATATGACATTAAAGCTACTTGAGAAAATCTTTACAAAAAATGGAATAGCAAGAGTTTATCCAATTGATGCTGAATTTGATCATAGGCTGCATCAGGCAATCTCTAAACTATCAGTACAAGACAAGAAAAATAATCAAATAATAGATGTAATTCAAGCAGGATATACTATTCAAGATAGGTTATTAAAGCCAGCTTTAGTAATTGTTAATATGACTGAAGAATAAAAAATATGACACAAATCATCACAAGGTTTGCACCATCCCCAACTGGGATGCTCCATATAGGAAGTGCTCGTACAGCCCTCTTCAATTGGTTGTATTCTAAACATTGTGATGGAAAATATTTTTTACGTATAGAAGATACAGACAGGGAGAGATCAACTCCAGAAGCTACAAAACAAGTCATAGAGAGCCTTGAGTGGCTAGGTCTAAATTGGGATGGCAATATTGTCATTCAAAGTCAGAGGATCAATAGGCATAGGGAAGTTGCTGAAGAGCTAGTAAGTAATGGAATGGCATATTATTGCTATATGACTCAAGATGAGTTGGAGCAACAAAAGGAGCAAGATGAGTTTTTAAAAGTTAAAAGCCCTTGGAGAGATCAAAAATTAGAGGTACCTAAGGATATCCAGCCAGTAGTTAGGATGAAATTCCCAAAAGATGGCATTACAATTTTTAATGACATACTACAAGGTGAGATAAAAATAGACAACTCGGAGTTGACAGATATAATAATTTTACGATCAGATGGGACTCCAACTTACCTTTTAGCAGTTGTTGTGGACGATCATGATATGGGAGTGAGTTATGTCATAAGAGGTGATGATCATATAACTAATACCTTTAAGCAGATCCTAATTTATAAAGCAATGGGATGGGTTATACCAAAGCATGCACATATACCACTTATACATGGGGCAAATGGTTCTAAATTATCTAAAAGACATGGTTCGTTAGGTATTGAGCATTACAGGGATGCTGGTTACTTACCTGAAGCACTTTGCAATTATCTACTAAGGCTTGGCTGGGGAGGAGATGGCAAGCAAGAACTTTTAACCAAAGAAGAAGCAGTTAAGTTTTTTGATATTGTTGATTTAACTAAATCACCTGCAAGATTTGATCAGGATAAGCTTGATTTTATCAATTCACATTATATAAATATTTGTGATGAAAATAGGTTATTTGATCTTGTAATGAGTATCTGGAATGGTATTACAGATGAAATATTTATTAATAAAGTCAAAAAAGCTATTCCACTTTTCAAAGTCAGATGTAACACCATAGTTGAGATCTCAAACATGCTAAACTTACTTGTAAAAAAATCCGATTTAGATGAAAAATCTGAGCAGATAATATCTGCGCATGGCAGTCTGATTAGTGAGTTAAAATCTGTATTAGAAATGATTATTGATTGGAATCTTAATAAAATCAAAGAAGCATTCCAGCTATTTGCTAGTGTAAAAGGTATCAAGGAGTCAATTATTATGCAGTGCTTGAGAGCTTCAGTTATTGGGACATTTGCCTCTCCTGGGATATACGATATGATTGAGATATTAGGAAAAGAAGATTGCATAAAGAGAATTATCAATGGATGAATTACTTTCTTCGACTTTACTTTTTTTTAGAAAATTTTTAAAAACTTATGCATATCTAGCGATATGTATTTTGTTTGGGATTGCCTCTATTGGATATATTACTACGGGAGTTTGGGTTTTCTTTTACTTACCAAATGATTACTTGCAGGGCAATCTTGTGAAGATAATGTATATACATGTGCCCTGTGCATGGATTTCTCTTATATCATATGTTTTTCTTGGTATTCTTTCAACATTTTATCTGATATATCAAGATAAAGTCTGTAGCATAATAGCTAATGCAGTTACAATTGTTTCTCTTAATACTTGTTTTATAACTTTAGTCACTGGATCTATTTGGGGGAAAGCTGCATGGGGAACTTGGTGGATATGGGACCCCCGTCTTACAGCAGTGTTCATTCAGTTTTGTCTGCTGAGTGTATGTTATATATTGAGAAGTATAGGTAATAATAATAGCACTCTTGAACAGTCTAGTGCTCTATTAACAATAGTTGGATTGATAAATATTCCGATAATAAAATTTGCAGTAAATGCATGGAACAGTATTCATCAAGATAGTAGTGTATTCAGAGTTGATGGAGTTAAAATACACCAAGACTTATTTTATCCACTTCTGCTTTCATTTTTCTCAATTGGATGTCTTTATTTAGCTATTACCATCTTAATTACAAAAAATAGTCTAGAAGAAATAAAACTTAGGAGAGTCATTACAAATTAATGTTTTTATTATATAATATTTAATTATTTTTTCGTTGAAAACTCACACACACAATTTAAAACATTCAATAATGCAGTTTTATTCACTATTATTAGTATTTGATCGTCGATATTGCTGTAGCATTCATTACGCATTTATATTTATGTGGGGCAGCAGAATAAACATCATATCATGCCCAACCAATCAGCTCAGAAACATCCGAAGTATATTACTCACTATTTTCTTCTTCATCCTCCTTTAGATCATCCCTTGCACTATAGGCATCTTCTGGATCAATTTTTATTTCTGCACTTTTCTTTAGTATTTCTGAGATTAACTCAAGATCTTCTTCTACAACAACAGCATCATCTATTGAATCATTTGTATTAATAAATTCTATTGCTATAGGAGGTTGAGATACATCACCATCCTTTATGTCTTGCAACATACTTTTCATAAAGTGCATAAAGACTGGCCTAGCAACAGTTGCACCTATCTCTTTTTTACCCATATTTGTAGGTAAATCGAAGCCTATAAAAATACCCACTGTAAAATCTTTTGAGCTACCTATAAACCATGTATCATAACTATTATTCGTTGTACCTGTTTTCCCTGCTACAGTGACTTTTAAGTCTCTTGACTGATTTGATACAGCATTTTTTAATATTTCAATAATTTTATTGTTAGCATTTGTTTTGATTAATTTTTGCCTAAAGGTTTTAATGTTTGGCATATCATTCTCATCTTTTGAATGGAAAAGTGACATTTCATCATGTTTATATAGTAAGTCCCCATTGCTATCATATATGCTATTGATAAGTGATGGGTGTATTGCATATCCACTACTTGCTATTGTTGCATATGCTGTAGTTAGGTTGAGGAGAGTTGTTTCAAAGGCACCTAGAAGTAATGAATAATTTGTACAGTATTTTTTAGCTATTTCATCATTCTTACATGGAATTAACTCATTTTTTGGTCTTGGATACACCCCTAGTTTGCTTGCTGTACCATATATTTTTTCTAGCCCTAGTATTACTCCTGTTTGTATTGCTGGTATATTCAGAGATCTTGTGAAAGCCTCCTGAAGAGTGACGGCACCATTAAATTTATTTGTAAAGTTTTGAGGTCTCCAATTTGGCATTCCTTTGCCTTGGCTGATTGCCATAGGTTCATCAACTAAAATACTATCTTTACTAAAGCCATTTTCAACTGCAGTTAAGTAAATTAAGGTTTTGAATGCCGATCCTGGCTGTCTTTGAGCTTGTGTTACTCTATTGAAATATGTTGAATTTGGATTATAACCACCAACAAGTCCAAGGACTTTTCCTGTATAGTTTTCAATCACTACTATTGCTCCATTCACATCTGGAATTTGTTCAAGAGTCATTGTATTCTCATCATTTGGTGCAAAGCTTGCAACTATCACATCTCCTTTATTTAAAATATTTTTTGGTGACTGTGGTGTCTTTCCTAGTGAATTATTTTTCAACTTTTGTCTAGCCCATTGTAAGTTTTTTGTTGGAATTGTTACCTCATTGTTAGAATAATAAGGCAATCCAATTTTGACACATTTATTAGTGACTTCTAAAACAGTACAAATTTTGAACTTTTCAGCTATTTGGCCATTTTTTTTAGTAAAATCATCTATGAATTTATTTAATTTTTCTTTCCAATTACTATCGATTGAGATTTTCCCTAGTGGACCTCTCCAGCCATGCCTTTTATCATATGCCTCTATACCATATTGCAAAGCTTTTATAGATCTTTCTTGTATCCTTGCATCTATGTTTGTATTAACAGTGAGGCCTTTTGTATAAACTGCCTGCTCTCCATAAAATTGAATAAGTTGTTTTTTGACTTCTTCTGAATAGAAAAAATCTGCACTAGCAGTTTGAGATTGGCGTTTAGGCACAACATTAAGATCCATTTTAGAATATTCAATCATATCATCGGCACCTATCATATCTTCTTCATACATTCTTCTAATGACCCAGTTCCGCCTATCTAAAAGCTTGGTAGGATTTACATATGGGCTGAGTGATGATGGCGCCTTTGGTAATGAAGCTAATATTGCCACTTCTGAAATGTTGAGTTGCATAAGTTCTTTATTAAAATATGTTTTAGCAGCTGCTTCAACGCCGTATGAGTTATTACCTAAAAATATCTGATTGAGATATAGTTCTAATATGTTTTCTTTTGAGAATGCAACGCTAATTCTATAGGCTAAAATTGCTTCAGCGATCTTTCTATCTAACGTTCGTTTTTTTCCTATGATGAAGCTTTGCACTACTTGCTGAGTGATTGTTGATCCTCCTATTGCTCTTTTTCCAGCGCTGAGGTTTGAAATGCTCTTGGCTGCTGATCTTACTATTCCAATTGGATCTATTCCGTAATTCTCAAAAAATGTCTTATCTTCAGCAGCTATAAAAGCATTGATCAAAAGCTTTGGAATATTTGATATTTTTGTAAAAATACGCGGCTCATATGCATACTCAGTTAACAATTCTAAGTCTGGTGAATATAATCTTGTAATTGTTGGTGGATTATAATTTTGCAAACTGCTATAATCTGGTATGTCATTTGAAAAATACATAATGCCATAAACAAACACTATAATGCATAAAAAAAATAATCCACCTACCAGAGATAAAAAATTACAGGATTTTTTTAAAGCAAACAAGGATAGCTGCCTGAGACCAGCTTTTGTTTCAGAAAGTTTTTGCATCAAACACTTGATATGATAAATCAGTTTCTTATACCACATTAATAGAAAGGATATTAGTATACATTTATGTTACAGGAAAATGATAGAATTTTTAAGAATTGTATTTCTAAAGGTTCAATAGAGTTAAAAAATGCCATACAAAATGGTGATTGGTCAAACACTGGAGAAATTCTCAAGAATAATACTCAAGATGAGTTGATAGAGAAGGTAAAACAATCGGGTTTAAGAGGGCGTGGAGGTGCAGGATTTTCAACTGGAACTAAGTGGTCGTTTATGCCGAAAACTCCAACTAAAGGATCTTATTTAGTAATTAATGCTGATGAAAGTGAGCCAGGTACTTGTAAAGATAGAGATATTATAAGATATGAACCTCACAAGATAATTGAAGGATCACTCATATCTGCATATGCAATCAGAGCGCACATAGGATATATTTACATTAGAGGTGAATATTTCAGTGAAGCAATGATACTGCAAAAAGCTATAGATGAGGCTTATGCGAATGGTTTGCTTGGAAAAAATGCTTGTAATTCTGGATACACCTTTGATTTATATGTTCATAGAGGGGCTGGTGCATATATATGTGGTGAAGAGAGTGCTTTAATCAATAGCTTAGAAGGTAGAAAAGGTATACCACGCTTAAAACCACCAGCATTTCCAGCTGTGTGTGGTTTATATGGCTGTCCCACCGTTGTGAATAATATAGAAACCATTGCCGTCATACCAACAATTTTACGAAGAGGACCTGAATGGTTTTCATCAATAGGTAATGCAAATAACTTCGGCACCAAAATGTTTTCAATTTCCGGACATGTGAACAAACCATGTAATGTTGAAGAAGTCATGTCAATTCCATTAAAAGACCTTATAGAGGTTCATGCTGGTGGCGTTAGGGGAGGTTGGGATAATTTACTTGCAATAATACCTGGTGGCTCATCTGTCCCAATGATACCAAAAAGTGTTTGCGATAATGTGTTGATGGATTTTGATAGTTTAAAAGCTGTTGGCACTGCATTAGGTACTGGAGCAATCATAGTAATGGACAAGTCAACAGATGTTATAGAAGCTATTACAAGGCTATCTCATTTTTATATGCATGAATCATGTGGGCAATGTACACCATGTAGAGAAGGGACTGGATGGATGTATAAAATCATGCAGAGATTTGTATCTGGAAACTTTAAATTAGAGGAGATAGATCAACTATTAAATATTACAAAACAAATTGAAGGACATACAATATGCGCATTTGGAGATGCTGCTGCATGGCCTATACAAGGATTAATAAAAAATTTTAGAGATGTCATAGAAAAGAGAATGATACCTTGTACAGATAGCAAAAAATATAGCTATTAGCCCTTTGATTTTAAGGAAAAATAATAAAAGAGGTCATAATCTTTAAATAAATAGAGAATGAATTCTAGTGCAATTTTATACCTTATAACAAACACCTTTAGCAGCTGAGATAATGTCTTCAACTGATGGTAAGGACAATTTTTCAAGATTTGCTGCATATGGTAATGGTACATCCTTGGCATTGACTCTTGCTATTGGTGCATCAATATAATCAAAAGCCTTCTCCATTACTTGCATAGCGACTTCTGATGCAACTGAGCAAAAAGGCCAACACTCATCAACTACAACCAACCTATTAGTTTTCTTTACTGAATGAATTATTGTATCTATGTCTAGTGGCCTAATTGTCCTAAGATCTATGACTTCAGCAGATATATTATAATCAGAAGCAAGAGTGTTAGCAGCCAATAACGAATCTCGTACTTGTATTGAATAACACACAATAGTTACATCACTACCTTCTCTACAGACATTCGCTTTACCAATTGGTATGAGGTGATCTATATCATCACTCACATCGCCACTCTCACCATATAGCAACTCATTTTCTAAAAATACTATAGGGCTATTATCTCTTATTGCACTCTTTAGCAAACCTTTGTGATCTTCTGCTGAATATGGGACTACTACTTTTAATCCTGGTACATGTCCATACCAACTAGCAAAGTTTTGTGAGTGTTGTGCCCCTACACGTGCTGCAGCTCCATTTGGACCTCTAAATACTATCGGACACTTAACCTGTCCACCAGACATATATAAAGTTTTAGCTGCTGAGTTGATAATTTGATCTATGGCCTGCATTGAGAAATTAAAAGTCATGAACTCGATAATTGGCCTGAGACCTGTGAATGCAGCACCTATCCCTATACCTGTAAATCCATGCTCTGTAATAGGTGAATCTATAACTCGTTCAATCCCAAATTCATCTAGAAGCCCTTGTGTTACCTTATATGCTCCTTGATAAAAACCAACTTCTTCCCCCATAATGAAAATATCCTTATCACGACGCATTTCTTCGGCCATAGCATCACGTAAAGCTTCTCTCACAGTAACTTTTGACATATAATGAATGATTTTATTATTATATAATATTGACGAAATTATAGCATTATCAGGTGTATTTTGTATACTATAAAATTAACCTCTACAAAGGTATAATATAATCTAAATATTAAATATGCTAAATATTAGCTCTCAAATCAATATTGAAAAATTTAATGCTATTAATTGAATTAATACCAGCTATAATATTTGGAGTACTAATTGGTAACTATACAACCACCTGCCTATTCAGAATACCTAGAGGGATTGATATTTGTGGCATAAATGAAAAGCATACTCATCCTCCATGCTGCTCCAAATGTAGACATCCTCTAAAATTCTATGAATTTTTACCAGTGCTTAGTTGGATTTTTGTAAGATTTAAATGCAATTATTGTAATACTAAAATTAACCATAACTATTTTATTCTTGAGTTTTCTAATGCTTGTATCTCAGTAATATTATATTTATGCTTAGGATATTCAGAAATATATCTTTTATCTTTTTTCTTATTTGCAGTGTCAATGCTGTCAGGCTTTATTCATCTAGAAAATAATAATCTGTATATCAAATTAACTACCACCTCTTTAGTCTTAGGAATGCTATATAGAGTCCTTTCAGATGGATCTATTTTACCATTTCTAACAGATTTATCAGTGATATCAATAATATTAATCTCAATTTTAAAATCAGATAAAGCCTACAACAGTCTATATAGAAATGAACTAACTCACATAGCGCTTCAATTATCAATATGGAGTGGGCTAGACCCAATACCATATATAATAATTTTAGCTGTATATATTATCTCTGTCAAGAAATATTTCAACTACAGATACTTGAATTCCATTATAATTTTTTGTTGTTATATACTCAGCATAATTTGTTCAAAATAAATACTACCAGCAGGATGACCGCTGATAGTGGTAGAGAGATTTTATTATGTGCTTATATTTCTTGTGAACTCTTAAACTTAGTTCTTGCTTGAGTTAGTTTCTTAACATAAGTTTTATTAGCTGGCTTGTTTATAGTGCCACGTTGCTCTAGAAAAGAACAAAGCTTATCCCAGAGGTCCCTTAATGAATCACCAAAAACAGGAAGGCCTGCAAAACGCATGTATCGGTTTGTCGTAATATACTCTATCATTTTCTCAGTTGCATCTGCTATATTATTCTTATCATTGCCCTTTAAAGCTTCTTGCAAAGTGTCTAGCTGTGTTTGAAATTCTTGCCTTTGATTTGGATTAATATGCAGCTTAACAAAATCCAATTTATTTACAACATCCAGCAACTTTTGTTTGTTTTCATCGAACTTGATATCATCAATTAATTCATTTGCAACATCCTGCAACTTTTGTTTGTTTTTATCGAACTTGATAGCATCAATTAATTCTTTGTACATATCTTGCTGTCCTTTTATGTTGATACTAAGTTCGTTCGAATCCTTTACTTCACTTTTTGCATTTTGCAGATCTATGCTAAAATTTTCTTCTAAATGCATTTCAACTAAGTTGAATCTTGTGGCAAATTGCTCAACTGCAATCGGGTATTTCGTTGGATTAGCACAAAGCTCTGTGACCATTGCTTGGAAGAGAGTTCTGTAACTATGTTTCACTCCTTTGTACCCCACCCCTTTGTTCCCCACCCCTTTGAAAGAATGCTCAATTTCCCCAGCTTCTGCTTTGAAAACTAAAGGAAAATCAAATTTAAGTGCAGTTTCGATATGAGCTCTATCATAAAACTGATGTATAATAGAGGCATCAAGTAGAGCCTCATTCTTACCAAGAAACCGTTGAGCTAATTCTTCTAACTTTATTTGCATTGTCTCCTCATGTACACTTCCATCTTTTATTGATTTTGCATATGTAGACTCAATTAGACGTATCAAACCATGATGAACTTCCTTCTCAAGGTTTGTAGAATCTAAATTAGGTATAAGCGTTTTGAAGTACTTATCTCGGGGAATTTTATCAATTGCTTTACATATCACTTCAAATTGGTTAAGCAGATTAGTTGTATTTGGTTCTTCCACTTTTGTATCAATTGTTACTCCTGAAGCCTTACTAATATTATTAATAATTTTTTTTGTATTGGCCTCAAAGTCTTTCTTTTGATTCTCATAAATTTTTGGAGACATGTTGTGTTCATTAGAAGTCATGTATTTTAAAGACTCTAAACCTTCTAAGCAACCATATTTAATTACATCTCTTAAGTACACCTTCTCGGCTTTTAGTCCGCGTGCTATCGTAACATCTTGGTTAAAGATATATTTTAATACATCAGTAGTTAATAATGTTGCTATTTCTGGATCTCTTAAAGTCATTTTGTTTAATGCTGAATTCCCATAAAAAACTGAATCAGCATATTGTGTATTACAGATCTCTTGAATTCCCTTTACATTCTTCATTACCTGTTGAATATTTATTAAAGCATCACTCTGACCTTTCAAAGCATTAAAAGCCTGTTCAAATTGGGTTTTTTGTTTATTTATTTGATTTTCTTGCATAATTTTTCCTTTATTATTTTGTTTATCTTCTACTATAGATACATAATATATATATTATAAGTATATATTATATGGACTATAAAGAGAAGAATTCAATTATAAATATTAAAATTATATTAAGAGAGGAATTAAGTAAGGATTTTTTTTGGTGGATTTAAAAAGATTTATATTATATCTTTTGTATAGATAATATATTCTGTACTGCACATACTAGCTTTACCTACGACTTTTTTATTAGATTTTCTACTATAAATATTACAATTATATTAAGAATGGATTTGTTGATTTGATAAAGTGGGATAATCTTACTTCCCACCACCTAGTTGATGTACATAAACAGCTAAATCACGGATTGCACTATCTGTCAATTTGCCTTGCCAATAAGGCATTACCCCCCCCCTGCCATGGTCAATCACATCATAAACAGTCTCTTAATCCCCACCATATAGCCATATAGCATCAGTTAGATTAGGAGCTCCAATTACAGTATTTCCTTTTGCATCAGCACCATGACATGATGCGCAATTTGCTTGAAAAACTTCATCAGATCTCTTTAAATCAATTGAGTGGTCTTTACTTCTCTCATCAACAGTTTTTGAGAGGTATATTGCATAGTAAGCCATCAATTGCACATCTTCTTCAGGGAGTAATTTATCTTTACCAAATGCAGGCATTTGTGAGTCATGTGCATCAGGATCTGCACTTCTAATCCCATGTAGTAGTGTTTGATATATATCATCTACCTTACCACCCCACATCCATGCACCAGCTGTTAGGTTAGGATATCCTTGGTTCCCACCACCCCCAGCTCCATGACAAACAGCGCAGTTATTTTGGAATATAGACCTACCACTGATCATTGCAAAGTGAAGTTGCTTAGGGTCTTTCATTATTTCTGCAAATGATGCTTTATCAAATGAAATCTGATATTTATCCCTCATCTTATATATATCTTGAATATCATCTTCAAGTTGTGACTCAGATGACCAATTTAAAACACCTTTATCATTTGGAGTTGGCCAAGATGGGAATAATATCCAATATCCAAGAGCAAAAAAAACAGTAATATAAAATGCAACCCTCAACCAACTTGGCTCAGGGGAATCATTTTCTGTAATACCATCCCACTCATGCTCAGGATGTTTTATCTTGTCATCATTGATTTTTTTATCTTTTTCTGCCATTTTCCCATGTTATCTCTTATCATCTTCATCATTAATTGGTATCATTTTGCATTCATCATAGATCTCCTTAGAATGAGGACGAAAGATCCAAAGCACTATACCAATACATGAAATGCATGATAATATTGTAACTACAATGTGTATACTTGACCACATAAATCACCTTTAAATATTATATTGAATAGTAGTTTGTTGTGTGTAAGCATATCTTTACCAATCTATTCCTTTATTACTTTTTAAATCTACTTTGCTCCCAATTGATTGCAGATGTCCAATTAGAGCATCTAACTCCGTTATTAGACTTGACTTATTATTGAACTTTCTTATTTTTGCTCCAGGATATCTTTTTGTAAAATCATCAATCATTTCTTGTTTATTTTCAAGTCCGAGCTGCACTTCAATATCATTCATATACTTAGCAATATCATCATCAGTATATGGGACCCCTAATATTTTTAGAATTTCCATATTCCTTTGTATCTCAGATGTATCTAATATAGAGTTCAAAAGGAATGGATAGGCAGGCATAATTGATTGCGGCACGAGAGATCTCGGATTGTATAAATGTTGAATATGCCAGTCATCTGAATATTTATCCCCAATTCTTCCTAAATCTGGGCCAGTTCTTTTTGATCCCCAAGCAAAAGGATAGTCATACATACTCTCAGCTGCAAGTGAGTAGTGTCCATATCTCTCTACATCTTCAGAAAGCTTTCTAATTTGTTGACTGTGACAATTATAGCAGCCTTCACGCTTATATATATTAAATCCTGCCAGCTCTAATGGTGTGTAAGGACGCATGCCTTCAACAACCTCTATTGATACTTCCTTTTTAAATAGTGGTAATATTTCAACCATACCACCGATAGCAGATACAGCAACTATAAAACACAGAAGAATGAATATATTCTTCTCAATCTTCCTATGAGGGTTATTATTTAAATCACTAGCCATATTTTATCAATTGAGTGTTTATTTAAGCAGCTTCAATACTCTCACTACCAATTTGTTTAGTAATTTTTAGGCTTTCTTTAGTTTCTTGAGGCTGAGTTCTAATAGTCATATAAATATTATATATCATCACAATAAAGCCTGAAAGATATGTAATGCCACCGATCGCTCTTATTAAGTAGTATGGATGGAGCATACTCACAACATCGATAAATGAATACTGTAAAAACCCAACATCATTATAAGATCTCCATAGCAAGCCTTGTGTTATTCCTGCAACCCACATAGAAGTTATATATAAAACAATTCCGATGCTACCTAGCCAAAGGTGTACAGCAATCAATTTAACTGAATACATATCAGGTTTATTCCATAGTATAGGCACCATATGGTAAAGTGCACCAAAGCTTATAAATGCAACCCAACCAAGACCACCTGAGTGTACGTGAGATATTATCCATTCAGTATAGTGTGCAAGTCTATTAACGCCCTTTATAGCTAGTACTGGCCCTTCAAAGGTAGTCATTCCATAAAAAGCTACTGCTATCACTAAAAATGATAGTACAGGATCTCTCCTAAGTTTCTCCCACGCACCAGAAAGAGTCATGATACCATTGACCATTCCACCCCATGAAGGCACCCATAAAATGATTGACATTGTCATACCAAGCGTCTGAGTCCAATCTGGTATAGATGTATAATGAAGATGGTGTGCGCCAGCCCATATATAAAAGAAAATAAATGACCAAAAGTGTAAAATAGATAATCTGTATGAATAAATTGGTCTTTGAGCTCTTTTAGGTATAAAATAATACATTATGCCTATAAAACCAGATGTGAGAAAAAACCCAACTGCATTGTGTCCATACCACCACTGAATCATTGCAGACTGTACACCGCCAAACATCGGTACGCTATTAGGGCTCATAACTGAGATAGGTATTGCAAGTCCATTAGCTATATGAAGTATTGCAATGACAAAAATGAATGATAGATAAAACCAATTCGATACATAAATATGTCTTTCTTTCCTCTCTTTTAGTGTCCAAACATATATTATAAAGTACGCCACCCAAACTATAACTAATAGAAGGTCTGCATACCATTCTGGCTCTCCATACTCCTTGCCTTGAGTGATACCTAAAGGATAGCCAGAGACTGATAAAATTAAGAAGAGCTGGTAGCCTATAAATACCAGTTTTGCAAGCTTTCCAAAGACTAGCTTAACTTGTGATGTCCTCTGTACTACAAAAAATGATGTAGCAAATAAAACATTGCCAGCAAATCCAAAGATAATACTTGTAGTATGCATTGGTCTGATACGTCCAAAGGATGTCCAAGGTAAATCTAAATTAAATACGGGATATGTGAGTTCAAGAGCTAGCCAGACCCCCATCATCATAGCGAAACACCCCCAGAAAAGAGCTGCTAAAGTGAATAACTTTATTATTTCATCATCATATTCTATAGTACTGGCTTTATCTCTCATAACAATGATTCATTTGTTTCGATAAACTTGTGTGATCCATCACATAAAGGCTTATTTTTACTATATTTACAACCACAAAAACCTATTGTTTTATCTTCATTCGCACTGTACTGAATTGGTGTGAAAGTAGTTCCTTTGTGTGAACCATCACAAAATGGTTGATTGCCACTTAATCCACAAGCACACCAGTAATAAACCACACCTTCTTTTACATCAAATCTCATTGATCCTTTTTTGGAAACCTTTGGTAACTCTGACATGTTATTTTATGCTTATGATATATGTTATAAATCTGAAGTAAAAATTATATTGTGATTTCAGATAATGTGCAACTAAATAATTTAAAATGATTTAAATGTTAAGTGATTTTGATTTTGAATTACCAAATGAGCTTATAGCTCAACACCCTCTGCCAAGAGGTAAATCAAGAGTATTATGTCATGATAGTCAACGAAATCTTCAAGAAATTATATTTGAAGATATTCATAAATTTTTTAATTCAGATGATGTTGTGGTGCTTAACAACACAAAGGTAATACCATCCTTCTTATCAGGAAATGTGAACGATTCAGAAATAACAGTTAATCTTATAAATAGATATAGCGGTACATCAAATGAAACATGGGAGGTATTGAGTAAGCCAAGGAAAAAACTTGCCATCAATTCCATCGTAAAGTTTTCAGAAACCCTTTCAGGTAGAGTAATTGAGAAATATAATATTAATGATATGGATGTCATTGAGTTCAATTTGCCATCAGAAGAGTTTTATAATGAAATAGATTTGGTAGGGAATATGCCTCTACCACAGTATATAAAACGCCCCACATCACCTACAGACTCAACAACTTATCAAACTGTATTTTCAAAAGTCAAAGGATCAGTAGCAGCACCAACTGCTGGCTTGCATTTTACAACAGATCTCCTTGAAATTCTGAAAAATAAGGGAGTGCATATAGCTTATATTACATTACACGTTGGCAGTGGAACATTTTTACCAGTACGCACTGAAAAAATCTCAGATCATAAGATGCATAATGAATTTTATAATATTGATCAAAATACTTGCGATATAATAAATGAGGCACAGTCAAAACAAAACAAAATAGTCGCAATAGGCACAACATCTCTCAGAGCACTTGAGAGTGCAGCAAACTTTTGTAATGGTGAAAAACTAGTCCCGCACTCAAATTACACAAATCTATTTGTAACAGTAGGATATGAATTTAAAATTGTTGATAGCATCGTAACTAATTTCCATTTACCTAAAAGCACTCTCTTTATGCTTGTATGTGCATTATTAGGAAGTGTAGATGATGGGCAAAGACTTTATAAACATGCAATTCAAAATAAATATAGGTTCTTTAGTTATGGAGATGCTTGTTTTATACAAATAAAATGATTAATTAAAACAAATGATTAAAGATAGAAAAATAATAATTGTTAGTGGAAGTGATAGTGAAAGTTTCCTACAGCAAATACTAACTAATAATATTAAACTAATTAAAGATGATTTACAGTATAATCTAATTCTAACACCTCAAGGCAAGCTATTACATGATCTATTTGTGAAAAAAGTGTCTGAAGATAATTTTATGCTCGATTGTCATTCAGATGGGGTTGAAAATATACTCGATTTATTTCAAAAATACAGATTGGGTTCTAAAGTAGACTTCACTGTTGATGATAAAATTACTGTACAGTGGTCTCCAAATCATTTAGAAAATGCATACCAAGATCCACGCCATGAACAGCTGGGATTCAGAATATACTCTGAGCGAACGGTGGATACTATCCAAGCACTTGATGAGCTGCATTATCACCTATCTTTACCTCAACTATATATTGATTTTGAGTCTGGGAAATATTTTCCATTTGATGTTGGATTTAATAATTTCAACGCAATTAGTTATGATAAAGGGTGTTATATAGGGCAGGAAGTTATGACGCGCACTCACTTTAGAGGAGTTGTTAGAAAAAAAGTATATAAAGTTAAAATTAATATAAAAGACATCCCTAATGATCTAGAAATCTTTGCAGATGATAGAAAAGTTGGAAACATCCTCCGTATATATAATAAGTTTGATAATAGTGTGGTAGGGCTTGCACTGATGAATTCAGAGTTGATAAATGATAGTAAAAGTAGTATTGCATTAGGAAGTGATAAAACCCCATGTGAAATCATTTGATAAAATTTTTTAAAAAAAATCAATGTTTCTTAATAAAACTTTAATATAAGGAGTATATAAGTATCTTTAAGTGCAACTTATATAAGTTATAAAGTACTTGTGTTTCTAATATAGGCAGTTTATACTTAATATAAGTTGAATATAACAACTATAAGAATTTAAACAAAATAATTAAAAAAGAAAATGAATAACAATAAAGAGCCAAATAACAATTTTATACAACAACAAAATGCTCAAGATAATGATGAGACATTCTACAACCCTAAAGGGCCGGAAGAGAATGAGGAAATAAAGCTAAATGATGACAAAATCGCAGCTCCGCAAGGAGAACAAAAAGTGCAGGAGTCATTTCTACGATGGGGCTTGAAGGCCGGCTATAACTACGTACTTGGAGGCAAACAACCAATTGTAAAACCTCAAGAAGGACTGGCAATAGACTTAGGAGAAGAAATAGGTGACAATGCAGCAGAACTAAAGCTACAAGAGGAAGCAGCACTGAAAGCAGCACTGGAAGCAGAACTAAAGCTACAAGAGGAAGCAGGCCTAAATCAAGTAAACCTAGACGCAAAAAAGCAAGAAGATGAAAAACAGGCAGAGAAAGCAGCAGCCAAAACAGCCCTTACAAATTACAATAAAACGATCGCTATAGTGAAAGCTAAAGCTGAAGAGGTAATGCAAAAAAAAGCAAGTTCTCCAGAAATATTGGTGCTTCATTTACAAGAGGAAGTAAAGTTAGCGGAGGCGGCGCTTATAGTGGCTAAGAATTTAGATTTAGAGAAAAATAAAGTGGTTAAAAACTGGAAGATACAAGGTTTGAATACTTTAATAGTTCAAAAGGATTTGGTAGAAAAAGAAATAAAAGAAGCACAAAACAATGTCGAGAATCAAAGCTTAGAACCTGTAAAAAATGAAGGAGTAAAACAAGATCAAAACTTAGAGGAAATTAAAGCAACTCCAGAAGAAAAACTACAAGTAATCGCAAATTTGATATCCAAGTTCGAGGATAATACTATTTTAGTTGATGAGCAAAAAACTAAGATGAGCGACAACTCTGCACTATATTATGAGCAACTTCTCAAAGAATTAAAAATAGAGGAACAAAAAGCTATAATAGCAAAAGGTTTAACCCAGTCAGAATGCGTAATGAAATTGCGTCATTTTCAAGTTTTGCATACAACTGCCCTAGATAACTTTGCGCAATTTAATAAAGACATAGGAAAAGTAAATTCGGAAATAGATAATGCCGACATGCATGTATTCAATACATACAATGAAACTTTTAAGAAGGATCCTATAGAACACAAAGCAGCGTTTGTTGTAGCACTAGAAGGACTCTATGGTCTAGAGAATACTACTGCAGTAGAGAAATTATTCAACGCTATCCAAAGTCAATGCGGAAAAGGAGAACATATCACACAGAAAAATTTCGATAAACTGAAACAGACTGATGGGTTCATTGCTCCCATGATGGTACTCTTAAAAGATCTCATTTTGTATGCCGTTCAAGCTATAACAAATAAGGTTATGGGGGGCGAGGAGATGTCAGGTCTAGAAAATAAGGAGACCTATAAGAGTGTTGTAAAGGATGTTATGGCTAATCTTCAGCAAGCTAGTAAAGAAGAAGGTAAAGAAACAAGTGAAAGCCAAGCATTAGATAATTACTCTAATGCAAAGAAAAGTTTTGTGAAAAAAGAAGAAACTAAAATAAAACTAGATATAGACCAAGTTTTGGTATAGGCATAACACACTTGGTAGTACAGAGCTTTGTACTACCTTTCTAACTAAAAGCAGGGTAAAACAATACACCTCAAAACCCCTGCAACACCAAGCAATTATCATACTGAAACTCAGACAATCCAAGCAGATACTTTCTTATCTAATGCCATAACACAGCTTGATACTGCCTTTCATCTCAACAATACACCTCAAAACCCCTGCAAAAACAGCCATTTATT
>CAMCJK010000006.1 GCA_945875075.1 Candidatus Fokinia solitaria
ACTATCATTTATTATCATTGCTTCAGTGCTATTTTTAATGCTATCTCTTTCTTTCTGGGATACATATGCTTTGACTGCAACGGATTGCATATTGATAAACTTACCAACCAACCCTTTGCTCCCTGCCATATTTGACAGCATATCACCCTCTTGTACAAAGATAGTATCAATCATCCCATCAAAAGGAGCAACAATAAAGCTATGTTCAAGATCTGTTTGTGCAGCTGCAAGATTAGCTTCAGCAGTATTTAAAGCAGTCTTTGCATCTTCAATTCCTAACTTTGAACCTAGATTCTTCATTTGTAGCTCAAGTGCTGAATTATATCGGAGCTTTGCTGACTCCAAAGCATCTTTCATCTGGCTGACTCTTTCTATCAGCACTGCATTTTCAATTTGAATGATTTTATCCCCCCTTTTCAGCCTTGTACCATCAGATACAAATTTTTTTATTACACGCCCTGTAATTTGAGTAATTAAATCAACACTCTCATTAGCAAATGCAGTCCCTGTAAATACCATATATTTCGTTTTAACAGTGGCTACAGAGGTCATTAATCTAGCTTTGATATCTTTTGATATTTGTGTTGGTTCAACTTTTTTACTAGATCTTAGTAATCCTGAAATCATCCAAATAACAGTTATACCTAGAATCAAAGAAATTAATCTGAGTTTAGGATTTTTTTTGATACTGTCTAATGCTTGCATACAAGAGTTTTTATTATACTTGTTGTGAATTTTAACACGATCTACAGTTTGTGTATACAGTTTGCTTAATGCTGTATAAACACAGATGTTAATAGAATTATTCCAATATTAATTGTTGACCTCACCACCCCCCTATGTTATTCTAAGTTGTATACATAACAAAATATACAACTTAAGACTATGATAGATCATACAAACAATGAAGTGAAATTTGATCAACAACAATTTATTAAATATTTAGGAGAAGATCAGTTGCTGCTAAATGCAGAAAACATGATAATTGCAACCGATTTATTAAGAAAATATCATAAACTTGGTGATATTATTTGTAATCATATTACTCAAGACAATTTATTATCTGATCAAAGCAAACTAGAGCAATATACAGCTGAAAACAATATTGAAGAACTGGTATATTTTGCAAGTACAGATGTTAAAAACAAAACTGAGACATTTTTCCAGATGATACTTCGTATTGTATTTGGATATTGTCCTGAAAGCCCTCTTAGTTGGAGTGATCAGAAAGCATTAAATGATCCTCTAACAAAGACAAAAGCTATAAATAATTTCCTATCAGAAATGAAGGATGGAGATTATTATAAAATATGTGCTGTCAGCAAAAATGCTAAAGGTATTATTACTGATGGTAATTCAATGTTGGTATACAAATCTTCAGATAATAATTTTACTTTTTTTGATCCAAATCATGGAGCGACAATGAACTTAGATTTTGCTGCAATAACAGAGAAAATAGAAGCACAGAAAGGAGAAATAGCAATTATGGATAACAAAAGGTTTTTAGAAAGACACCATAGCAAAACCATTGATAAATTTAAGCAATTTATGCTTAAAAAAGGACTGAAGCCTCAAGACTTAAAAAGAGAAAAAGCATATTCAACTAATAGCAGTGATTCTTTTAGCAGTGATTCTTTTGGCATATAAACACTAATGTTTATAACCACCGCTAGCATGTAGTAGTGCATAGTATCCATTTTTAGCAAGTAGTTCATCATGCTTACCTTGCTCACATACCTGGCCATCTCGTATGACAACTATATTGTCTGCATTTTGAATTGTAGAGAGTCTATGTGCTATGACTATACATGTGCGATTTTTTATAAGATTATTCAAACCCTTTTGTACCAATAGCTCATTACTCGTATCAAGGGATGATGTGGCTTCATCTAAGAGTAAAATATTGGGATTTTTCAGTATAGCTCTCGCAATTGCTATTCTTTGCTTCTGACCACCAGATAGTCTAACGCCCTTCTCTCCAACAAATGTATCAAAACCATCTGGTAGTTTGTCTATAAACTCTGTTGCAGCTGCTATTTCTGCTGCCATATGTACTCTCTTTTTTGACGCAGTTGGATCGCTATAAATTATATTGTCATATATTGAAGCAGAAAAAATTGATACATCCTGACTAACATATGCAAACTCCCTACGTAAATCATGTAGATCTATTTTAGAAGTCTCTACATCATGATATAATATACTACCACTATTGATGTCATAAAATCTTAGTAATAATTGGAATATAGTGCTTTTACCTGCACCAGATTCACCCACCAATGCAGTGGTTTTACCTTTTGGGAAAATTATTGATAAGTCTTTTAAAACAGGTGTTTGTGGCTTAGATGGATAAGCAAAAGTCACATTTTGAAACAGTATGTGTTCAGAGTCATCAGACTTTGGTGAAATCTCTTCTGTGACTGTATTATTAAATGTTGTTATTTCACTAATTTTTAGTGCTCCCACGCAATTTTGGATATCAGATTCTTTATTTAGAAACTCACTGATTCTTTCTGATACACCAGAGGCTTTTTGAATATTATTCATTGTTTCACTCAATGACACCATTGAAATACCACAGATTATTGTAAGGAAAAGAAAGCTAGACAGCTGTCCTGCTGATATCAACCCATTTATAACATCTGCACTTCCTATCCATAAAACGATCCCAACTGTTGAAAAAACACCTACAATTAATGCAAATGTGAGTATTGATCTTGATGAAATTCTTTCTAAGCTAACTGTAATCAGCTCTGATAATTTGGCCTCAAATTTATTCCTTTCAAAATCCTCATTTGCATATGCTTGAATTGTTTTGATATTATGAATTATTTCATCTGTTATTGAAGTCAATTCAGCAACTTTATCTTGTGATTTTCTTGAGAGCTGTTTAGTACTTCTACCCATGAAGATTACTATTAGTACGAGAATTGGAATTGTTAATGCTATAATAGCTGTCAACTTTAAACTGGTAGATATTAAAAGTATCAAACCACCAGTTAATGTAACAATATTTCGTGTCATCACTGATAAGCTGCTACTAATAATATTGTATATAGTTGTTGTATCTCCTGACAACTGAGAGAGCAAATCGCCAGCTTTATTGATTTCAAAGAAACTTGGTGAGAGAGTTAGAATTTTATCATTTATTTTCCGTCTGATGTCTGCTGTAACTTTTTCTCCTACATAGGTTATGAAAAAGAATCTAAAGGCGGTAGCTAATCCTAACACTAGAACTATTAGAAAACTTTTCAATACACTACTGACTAGAAGATTTTCATTACCTGATGATATACCTCCATCAATCACACTTCTGATACCTTGGCTTAGCATCAGTGTTGCACCTGAGCTAAAAAATAATGATATTAATGCATATAATGTTTGTTTCCTATATGGTTTAAGATAACTTAAAAGCGATCTGATTTCTTTAAATGGTTTCGTTTTCATCTGATATTTATTTATTGGTTTGTTGAACAGAAATTCTTACCTTTGCAACAATTTATAGATGATGAATTTCTATCTCTCACTTTACTCTAGCTGAAGTATTAATTTCATTTAATTTTATGAACATCAACTAGAAATCTATCTCCTTTAAAGAGTTTGAAAATATTACTTATAATAGATCCATTCCATAAGACATACTGCGTTTTACCTATTAATCTCAGCTCATGTACATATCCAATACTATCTGGAAACCTACTGTCAATAGAATTATTCCTATTATCTCCCATGAAAAAGTAGTAGTGCTCTGGTATAATATATACTCCAGTTGTGTTGGGAAAAGCATCGGACTTGCATTGAGGATCATAGAACACATTGTATACTGTTTTCTCTGGTGTTTCTTCAGTCATTTGATCTAAGATGTTTGATGTGCCATCTCGTAATTTCACATTAACTTTTGAGATAAATGTTTGGGTCATTGGCTTATCATTTACATATACTAAGCCATCTATCAATTGAATTTTATCTCCTGGTAAGCCTATTAGCCTCTTGATATAATATTTTTTTGGATCATCATCGTGTGGTGAACGGAAGACTATAATATCGCCACGTTGAGGTTTCACAAAGAAAATCCTCTTATCTATTGGTAGTGGTATTATTGCTGAAAATGGGCCAAAGCCGTAGCTATATTTTGTAACTAAGACATGATCTTCAACCAGCAAGTTTTCTTTCATTGAACCAGAAGGTATTTTGAAAATCTCAAAGACACATCCACGAATTATCATTGCTAGAGTTAATGCATATACGATCGTTTTCACATGCTCAAGCCAGGATGTGCTTTTTGTATTTAACATATATAAATGTATTATTGTTATACACTTTGGTAATGCATTTGATTCTATAAGTCAACTTGTATAAGAGTATAAGTACTGATATTTTTATAAGAAAAACAACTTATACATAAATTAATGTTTTCACGATTATTTGGTAAAATTTTTTTATCTCCTAATGAAAAATTTATAAGGAGAATAGCTCCAATCGTTACACAAATAAATGGTCTGGAGGAAGGAATTAAGAATCTTTCTGATGACCAGCTGCGGTATGAAACAGGTCAAATGAAGGAGATAGTTTCAAAAAGTAATGATGTAAATAATATTTTAGAATCTCTCTTGCCAAGAGCATTTGCAATAGTACGAGAGGCTTCTAGAAGAGTTTTAAATAAAAGACATTATGATGTTCAGCTAATCGGAGGGATTGTATTACATAGAGGACTAATAGCTGAGATGAGAACTGGTGAAGGTAAAACACTTGTAGCAACACTTCCTGCCTATCTAAATGCTCTGTCTGGCAAGGGGGTACATATTGTCACTACAAATGATTATCTTGTAAAGAGAGACTCTGAATGGATGGGTAAAGTATATAAATTCCTTGGAATGGAAGTTAGTAATATTGTTACCAGCATGTCTGATATAGAAAAACATCAAGCTTATAATGCTGATATCACATATGGCACAAATAATGAATTTGCATTTGATTATTTAAGAGATAATTTGAAATTTGGACAAAATGCTATGGTTCAAAAGCCATTTAACTACGCAATTGTTGATGAAGTTGATAGTGTTTTGATAGATGAAGCTAGAACTCCTCTAATAATTTCAGGTAAAAGCAATGATGATCCAGCGCTGTATGGGCAAATCAATTCTATCATAACATCACTTCCAAAAACTGATTATGAAGTTGATGAAAAGGCAAGGCATGTATTATTGACTGAAGATGGCCAACACAACATGGAAGAAATAATGCAGCAAGCAAATATTATTTCAAGTCATTCATCTTTATATGAGATTGAGAATATTACTGTGTTGCACCATATAGATCAATCTCTGAAGGCTCACGCGCTCTTTAAAAAAGATGTTGATTATATTGTGAAAGATAAAAGTGTTCTGATTATAGATGAGCATACAGGCCGTGTTATGGATGGTAGAAGATATTCTGATGGATTGCATCAAGCTATAGAGGCCAAAGAGAATGTTAAGATTCAAAATGAGAACCAAACGATTGCTTCAATCACATTTCAAAACTACTTTAGAATGTATCCTAAGCTTAGTGGAATGACTGGTACCGCAATGACAGAGTCAGTAGAGTTTGCTGAAATATATGGGTTGCAAGTTATTTCAGTGCCAACAAATCTTCCTGTCAGATGTCTTAATGAAGATGATGTCATTTATAGAACTGCACAAGAAAAGTATCAAGCAATCATTGATGAAATCAAATCTGCAAATATTAAACAGCAACCAGTTTTAGTTGGGACAACAAGTGTTGAGAAGTCTGAATATATATCTTCTTTATTAAAAAAATCCGGTATTAAACATAATGTTTTAAATGCTAAATATCATGAGGCTGAAGCTGAAATAATAGGGCAGGCTGGCCGTGCTTCTGCAGTGACAATAGCAACAAACATGGCTGGTAGGGGTACTGATATATTACTAGGGGGCAATCCTGAGATGATGTCTATAAAGATACTTAAAGATAAGTATAAAAAAGATCCAGAACAAAATAAAGAGCTATTTGAAGAAATATTTAGTGAATTAAAAAAGGAGGCACAAAGAGAGCAGGCTGTCGTAAAAGAATCTGGTGGTTTATTTGTAATTGGTACTGAAAGACATGAGTCTAGAAGGATAGATGACCAATTAAGGGGTAGGGCAGGAAGGCAAGGAGATAATGGTAGAACAAAATTCTTTTTATCTATGGAAGATGATCTCATGAGGCTTTTTGGCTCTGACAAAATCAGTGTATTATTATTGAGATTAGGTTTAAAAGAAGGGGAAGCAATAGTCCATCCATGGGTAAGCAAATCACTTGAAAAAGCTCAGCAAAAAGTTGAAAGCAGAAACTATGAAATCAGAAAAAATATCTTACAATATGATGATGTAATGAATGATCAGAGATATATTATGTACAGCAGACGTAATGAAATTCTGAATAGTGATGAAAAGATATTTGAAATTTTTCAATCTATTTGTATGAGGCAGATAGAAAAGTTAGTAGATATGTTCATTGATAATTCAGACATTGAAAATCTGGATACAGAACTACATGGAGTCTTTGGATTTATAGATGTTGTAAAGAAGTATGTTGAAAAAAATGGAGAAATAAACAGGAGGAATAAGACAGCAATAGTAGGGCATCTTAATCAGCAGATGGAAGAAATATATAGGGAGAAAATAGCACTTTTGGGTGAAAATGATGCAGTGCAGGTAATACAAAACATTGCACTGATGACTTTAGATTATCTGTGGAAAGATCATTTGCATAATTTAGATCAATTAAGATTAGGTATAAATCTTCGCTCATATGGTCAAAAAAACCCGCTAATGGAGTATAAAAATGAAGCATTTAGTGCATTTACTAATATGCTTGAGAGCTTTGAAGTACAGCTGATAGAACGTCTGTTTAAAGTCAGTATAATCCATCATGATCATGACAATATAGGTGATAGTGTGAAAGAAGAAAGTCCTGGTATAAAGATGCAGAGAAATCAATTATGTCACTGTGGCTCAGGAAAAAGATACAAGCATTGTCACGGTAAAATCAGTGATGCTATTTAACTGCAAAAAGAGTCAAGATCTCAAATGATGCCTGTAATTGATAGATTGCTTTATATCGCTCTTCAACTAATGTCCAATACTTCCTTGTAGTATAGGGTTGATTAGGCTGTACCATAGGATATATGTGGCCTATTTCATTGAGAGACTGAATAAGGTCTTTAAGACTTATATATTTTTCTATAAATTCATTGCTCATTACAATTGTATTTTTGAAATGAGAACTTTTAGAAAGATTTAAAACCCCTTCAGATGAAAGCTTTGGGAGCATCCTATTAATCATCCTATTGCTTGATAGGTCAACCTCCATCATAATATTTGATAGCTCATACAGCGTCTTCCCACCAAGGATATTAGCTATAAAAACACCGCCTTTATTTAGAATTGCTTCATAAAAGTTTAATGTTTTAATAATATCATTTGAAAAATTAAGTGTTAAGTCTAAAAAGATAAAATCAAATTTTTTGTTGATGTTTTGAAGATTTGAGCCCAAGATAGAATTTTTAATATTATGAGTTTTTAATATCTCTTCTGAGTGAGATGTAATGAAGAAATCTTTGCTTTTTGATATAAACACCTCAAGATAACTCTGTTGAATTATAGCATTTGTAAATATTAGAATGGAGGATAAGTTGAGCTCTTCAAAGATATCAACTGCTATTTCTAGAGAGTGAAGTTTGATAGCGTTGTTAGCATTTTTATATCTTCCTAAATTTAGCCTGTATAAATCCTGATTTATACCAATGCTTTTCATTATAATGTTAAATTCAGTATACAATCCTATTTAGCTTCAAGTTTGTATCTTGAAGTTTTAGTAGAAGATTGCCATATCCCCTTTCTATCTGCTCAACATCAAGTAATTCTGTTTGCCCATTAGCTATCACAGCTACTATAAGATATGCTAATCCCGCACGAAGATCTGGTACTCTAACTGGTTTATCTATAGCTCTAAGAATTGTCTTGCCATCAATTATTGCACTGTGTTTATGACCCAAACCATTATACCTACATACAGCAGACCCTATGCACTGGTCTGTAACTTTTGTATTGGCACCTAACTTATTCAAAACATCTAGGTATCCGAACCTATATTCATATACAGTCTCATGTATTGTTGAAGTCCCATCTGTCTGTGTTAGCACTGTTGCAAATGGCTGCTGCCAATCAGTTGAAAAACCTGGGAATACATCAGTCTCAATACTGACTGGTTTAAGTTTCCCCTCTCTAAAAAACTCCATAGAATTTTCACTAACTATTCTATATCCACCACCTGCCATTCTATAATAAGATAAGAAGTTTCCCAGGAGATTAGGTTTGATACCATCAACTCTAATTAGACCATCTGAAGCACAAGCAAGAGAAGCCCATGATGCAGCTTCTATTCTATCACCTATAATATGCACTTGTGTGCCAGATAATTTTTCCACTCCATGGATTGTTATTTCTCTGTTGCCAGTAAAAAGTATAATAGCTCCCATACACCTAAGCATTGTTATGAGCTCTGTGATTTCTGGCTCTATTGCTATGTTCTTTATTACACTTAGTCCTCTCGCTAATACACCTAAGAATATACATGTTTCAGTTGCACCAACAGATGGATAAGGTAGTGTGATTTCACAACCATGCAATGGCTCGTTTTTAATAGCTATATACTTATGTATATGATTCTCAATTTGTGCACCGAAAGCTTGTAGAGCAAAGATATGGAAGTCTACATTCCTTTTTCCTATCTCATCACCGCCAACTAAAGGTACGCTTACTCTATCAAATTTGTGTAGTAAGACACTTAAAAGCAATATAGGGATTCTATTAGTACGAGAATCTGGTGGCGATGCATGATTAACACTTAAGTTACTAGGATCTATAACTAATGTCCCATCATTTGTATTTTGTATATTTGTACCAAGTGATTCGAGTAGTTTTTGTGTAATTTCAACATCTCCGATTAGTGGAACGTTGCAAAGAGTAGTTTTGCTTTCAGTCAAAAGGGATGCGACCATAGCTTTGGTAGCAAAGTTTTTAGCGCCCATGCATTTTATTACTCCACACACTGGCACTCCACCTGTAACCAAGTATTTTACCCTTTGTTTATCTGTTATCATTTAGCAATTAAATCTAAGAATTATTTATGTAATTTACGTTTTTAAATAAACATTATCAAAAAACAATGGTGCATATCTGTGGCGTTAACATACAAAGCCGTAAAAGAGTTTTTATATCACTGATATACAATATGACATAGGATCTTTTTTTGCAAAGTAATTAATTTATATAGCTTATGTTTTTAAATAAAAATTACCATCGTATACAAGCTCTGCAGCACCAATGATATAAGAGACACTTCTCCCACTTTCATTGAGTTTATTTCCGGCTTTTATAATTTCACCACTATTCACAAATTCAACACTTATTTCACGAGAGTCCATAGAAGCAATCTGTATTGCTGCTGCAGCGCTACCACATGCTTTTGTTTCTCCAACTCCTCTTTCATATACTCTTACTTTTGCATGAGATCCATTATACTCTACAAAAGATACATTTGTATCTCTTTTTTCACTTAAATACTTGCCATAAGCTATATCAACATTTGAGAGATTATCAAATGGAATTACTAGGTGTTTGTTTCCAATATAAACATCTACACCATCATCGTTTTGCATTGCTGAGTATTCACCAAGCTCTGCATAAATAGTTCCATTTAAATGATTGCTATCATCTAATACGATCGTTTTTGCTCTACTACCACCTATAATTTGAACATCTATGGTTTTTTTCCCTTTAAGGATGTTCATGAGCATTCCTATACACCGTATTCCGTTACCACAATTCAAAGCGATATTAGCATCTTGATTATATATTGAAAGCTCTATAATACCAGTTTTCTTTAAGTTAAAAATTAGCAACTGATCACAACCAACTCCGTAATTTCTATCGCAGATCCATTTTATTTGCTCATGCTTCAAATCATCTCTCAATTGTTTTTTATCTACCACTACAAAATCATTTCCACAACCCTGCATTTTATAGAATTTCAAAGAACCTTTCATGACTTTATGATTTAATAGTTATTAATTACATTGCATAGCTTATAACTTTTTGATAAACTTTACATTATATTATTAATTCAACTAAAATAAAAAATCAAAGTTAATGAATATACATGAATATCAATCCAAAATACTTCTAATGCAATATCATTTAAATGTACCGAAAGGCTTTCTTGCTGAGTCAGTACCAGAAACTGTTGCTGCAGTTGATAAGTTGGGTGGCAATGGTTGGGTGTTGAAAGCTCAAGTACATGCTGGTGGTAGAGGTAAGGCTGGTGGTATAAAACTTGTGAGGGATAAGAGTAAGATAGCTGAGACTGCTGAATCTATGCTTGGTATGACTATCCGTACCAAACAAACAGGTGATGAAGGAAAGCTTGTTAGAAAATTATATGTTGAGGAAACGAAAAATATTAAAAAAGAGTTATATTTATCAATAGTCTTGGACAGAGCTAACGCTGCCATTTCAATCATAGCATCTGCTGAAGGTGGGATGGACATAGAAGAGGTTGCTGAAAAACATCCAGAAAAAATCATTACAACTACAGTGGATCCAACAATAGGACTATATGATTTCCACATAAGGAAATTGGCATTTGGTATATCTATTGAAAAAGATCTGATGTCTAAGTTTGCTACAGTTGTAAGAAATCTCTATAATATGTTTATAGAAAAAAATGCCAATCAAATTGAAATAAATCCACTAATAATAACAGAAGAGAATGAATTCTTCATTTTAGACGCAAAGTGTGATTTTGATGATAATGCATTGTTTAAACATAAAGACATAGCAGCTATGGAAGATGAGCAAGAAAGCTCTCCACTCGAAGTTGAGGCATCTAAAGCTGGTCTAAACTATGTAAAAATGCATGGCAATATAGCTTGTATGGTTAATGGCGCAGGTCTTGCAATGGCTACAATGGATCTAATCCATTTATATGGTGGTGAGCCAGCAAACTTCTTAGATGTTGGTGGGACAGCTGACCCTGAGAGAGTAGCAAAAGCTATGCATATTATAGCTTCTGATCCAGATGTCAAAGGTGTATTTATAAATATTATGGGTGGTATAGTTAGGTGTGACTTTATAGCGCAAGGTGTAATAGATGCTTCTAAAGATTTAAAAAATGAATTACCTGTAGTCCTCAGAATGGATGGCACTAATGCTGAAAAGGCAAATGCAATGTTAAAGGAGTCAGGGGTGAAGTTTTTTGCAACAAATAATTTGCAGGAAGCTGTACAGCAGGTAATAAAGTTCGCATTATAATTTAAAAAGAGGTATTTATGTCAATATTAATCAATAGCAGTACAAAGGTAATCTGTCAGGGATTTACAGGTCAGCAAGGCACCTTTCACTCAGAACAATCAATAGCTTATGGAACAAAGATGGTTGGCGGCGTTACACCAGGAAAAGGTGGTGGGTCACATCTTAGTTTACCAATATTTAATACAGTAGCGGAGGCAGTTCATAAAACAGGAGCAACAGCATCAGTTATATATGTACCACCATTATTTGCAGCAGATGCTATTCTAGAAGCGATAGATGCTAAATTGGCTCTAGTAGTCTGTATTACAGAAGGGATACCAGTTTTAGACATGCTGAGGGTCAAAAAAGCAGTTGATAGAAGTAATACAAAGCTAGTTGGGCCGAATTGCCCAGGAGTCATTACACCTGAAGAGTGTAAAATAGGTATCATGCCTGGTTTTATACATACAAAAGGTAAAATTGGTATAGTGTCACGCTCAGGTACTCTGACATATGAAGCTGCAAATCAGATCACAAAGATAGGCTTAGGTCAATCAACATGCGTGGGAATTGGTGGAGATCCTATAGGTGGTATGAATTTTGTAGATGTAATTTCTATGTTTATGGATGATAAAGATACTGATGCCATTGTTATGATTGGTGAAATCGGTGGTAGGGCTGAAATAGATGCTGCAGAGTTTATAAAAAGCACTGGTAATAAAAAACCTGTCGTTGGTTTTATAGCTGGTAAAACAGCACCTCATGGTAAGAGAATGGGACATGCTGGTGCTATTGTTTCTGGCGGCGATGATACTGCAGATGCCAAAATGGAGATTATGCGTATTAATGGTATTATTGTTGCAGAGTCCCCTGCTGAACTGGGTAGTACAATTGCAAAGGCTTTAGGAAAGTTTTAAGAAATTTTTTATAATATTTTTTGACTAGAAAACTAGGGAGTCCCCTGCTGAGCTGCTTTTTTTGTAAAAAAAATTGGCAAATCTTTAGGTGAAATATAGTACTACTATGTAAAGTATTTTAATTTTACTTATATTTAATTTATGAACAACACAGCGGCAATGCAAGGTCTATTTACAAATGGTAAGTGCAGTCAAATAAATTTCAATTTACCAGTAAATGCTATGTCTACTCCTGAAGTGTACATCGCTTTTACATCACCAAAAGGATTTTATATGGTGGAGGATCATTATAATGAATTTATTAGCGGATAATCACATATTATGGAGTTTGTACCAGACAATACAACTGTAGACAATTGGTCAAAGATCTTTACTGCAATTAGGATAGCTGGCAAATCTGTATCATCAGAATATCTAGTAGATTGGCATATTGAAAAAATGGATACACATCCAGAAGCCAAAACCTTTCATGCAATTTACGATACAAGACAATATGATAATTATTCAGTTTCAACAGCTACAATTCAATATGCATTATCAGGACAGAATGAAATTATTTATACAAAATATTTTTCTGGCCCAACAGATGTCTCTGGGGTACAATATACTGAGAGGCTATCAAATAGTTTAACAAGTGAGGAGTTTGATATAAAAGTTGATGAGATGAAAAATTTCTTTGATGCAATGATAGAAGTAATCGAGTTTTAATATTAAAGATAGAGAGTAAGAAAAATATGGTGGTGGGACAGCTGATCCTGAGAGAGCATCAAAAGCTATGCACATTATAGCCTCTGATCCAGATGTCAAAGAGGTATATTTATAAATTAGCTAAAGTTTTATCTTGATTTTCATTGTGAAAAAGTTTTTATATTGTAGACAATGAATTTATTTGATAATAGTAAAGATGGAAAATAAAATTTAAAAAAATACAAAATGAAAATAGATGGAGTTAGTATTAGAGTTGGTCATATACTTGAATATGAAGGAAAACTATGGGTGGTTTTAAAGACTATGCATACACAGCCTGGGAAAGGTGGAGCATTCATGCAAGTTGAAATGAAACAGATACGTACTGGTACTAAAACAAATGTTCGCTTTAGAAGTGATGAGACTGTTGAGAGAGCGCAACTTGAGCAGAGATCTTCTCAGTTCCTGTATTTAGATGGTGAGACCTTGCATTTTATGGATAATGAAACATTTGATCAGATAGAAGTTAATAAAAACATTATTGATGAAGTGAAGCTAAAGTTTCTAAATGAAGGTGCTAAAGTTCATCTAGAAACATATAACAATGAAGTTATAATGATCAAACTACCGGATACGATGGTGATGGAAGTTGCTGAATGTGATGCTGTAGTTAAAAATCAGACCGCTAGTTCATCATATAAGCCTGCAATTCTCTCTAATGGTGTGAAGATATCTGTACCGCCATTTATTGAGAGTGGTGAGAAAATTTTAGTCAATATTGAGAATCTTGAATACTTAGAAAGAGCTAAGTAATTTTATATTTACAAGGCGGGATATGAATTGTAATACATATGAGCTTAGAATAGTAATTTTTCCTTATAAACCTTCTGCTATAACCATATTCATGTTTAGTATATGGATGTGAGTGGCTAATTGTAGTTACTAACACACCACTAGAATCGTGTTCTATGCCCTGTTATATGTAGTAAATAAATTTTAATATTTTTTTGTTTACACCATAATAATCAAACTATATAATACAGGTTTAATTTTCAAAGAGATAAAAAATATAAAGTGCTGAATCACAGAGAGATATTACTACATAATCATCAAAAGATATTTGAGTGGGTAAAGTATAAAAATGATGTGATACCTGAGGCAATTAATACTCTTTATTCATCAGTTGATGTTAGGGAAGCATCTTTCAAAATTGCACCAGTAGACATCAATTTATTTCCTGGTGGATTTAATAATTTTTCTTTAGATAAAGATATAACTTGTCTGATAAGTTTATTTAAAAATAAGATCAGTAAATTTGCTCCAAAGACAATTGGGCTAGTTGTAGAGAATTTTACAAGAAATAAGCATTATTTAGATAATGTTGATGTTTTGAAAAGAGCTTTAGAAAGTCTGTGTGATAGAGTTTTTCTTTTAACTGTTGATACTGAGAGCCTCAAAGTTGTAAGCTTTCAAGATGGTCCTAAAGTAGAATTAGAGGAGCTAGATTTGATAGTTTTAAATAATGATTTAACAATTGGGTGCCCAGATGATCTTTTGAGATTAAAGAATAGAGTTGTTCCATCTCCGGAATTTGGTTGGTATAAAAGACGCAAAGCAACACATCTAAGATTGTATAATGAATTGATATTGGAAATGATTCAGGATTTGAATTTGGATATCGATCCATGGTCATTAACAACTTTTATAGACACTTGTGAAGGGGTGGATTTTAAAAGTAAAATAGGCATTACAGAGCTTTCAGAAAAAGTTCATATAGTTTTAAAGCAAATTGAGGATAAATATAAGCAACAGAAAATTACAGAGCACTTACCGCATGTTTTTATAAAGCCTAACAGTGGGACATTTGGGATGGGTATAATGGTTGCATATTCTGCTGATGATATATTAAAAATCAATAAGAATCAGAGAGATAGCATGCATCTTTTGAAGCAAGGTGCCCATAACAACTCTGTGATTATTCAAGAAGGTGTTCAAACTTTCCTAAAGTTTCATGGTATACCATGTGAAAATGTATTGTATGGTTTTGATATGGAGGTTCTTGGAAGATTAGTTAGATTCAATTCAAGAAAGTCTAATGAGCAAAGTCTTAATTCAATGGGTATGGAGATAAAACTTGCAGATAACTTCGATATTGTTGATCGTATAGTTAGTAATATTTCTAATCTTGCAGTTAAACTTGAAGGAAATATTTTGAATACAAATTAAGAAAAATATGATGTCGCTAACGAAAAAGATAATTTTTAGTATTTTTATAGTTATAGTTGCCCTACGTTTAAGTAGTATTAATACAATTCAGGCAGCAGAGTGTAATTGTATAACAAACAAAAAAATTGCTATTATTGCACCAGTGCAGCACCAAGCAATAGATGATATTATAGGTGGTATGAAAGCACAATTAAAAGAAAATAATAGTGAAAGGATCGTTGTATTTAATGCTATGGGTGACCCTAACAACATTAGTGCTTCAATAACACAGGCTATAAATAATGATGATTATGGAGTTTTAATGCCAATTGGTACAGTAGCAACTCATCTCGCATTAAATTCCACATCAAGTAAGCCAATTATCGGATTAGGTGTTGATATCAGTGAGGCACAAAGACAAATTCTCATAAAAGAAGGACATGTTAACTTTACAAACGTACAGGATGCTATCCCTGTTAAAAATATTTTATCTCTCATTGAGAAACTTGGGAAAAAAAATATATTGCTGGTTTATAGCAATGATGCAAGAATTCATGAAGCTGTTGTTGAGATAGGAAATGTAGCTAAGGATTATGATATAAAAATCAAAAAATTTAATATTATAAATCCAAGTGATATTTATGGAATAAAAACAGCAATAGAGGGTGCTGATTGTGTTTTGGTCTTAAAAGACAATGTAGTTGTGAGTATGATAAATGTTTTAGTTGTAGTCGCTCATGAGCACTCATTACCTGTAATAACTGCTGATGAAGGGTCTGTGATTAGTGGTGCAGATATAGCTATAGGAGTAAAAGAATCAGATGTTGGTTCCTCTGGTGCAGATATTTTAAATGAAATGATATCAGGTAAAAAAATTGTTGATATACCAGTGAGACCACTTCTTGATATAGGAATCTTTTATAAGATAAACAATTCAAATCCTTTAGACAGACAACAGGTTGCAGATGTTGCAAAGGTTTTAAATTATAATGTATCATTAGTTGAATAACCATAGTTATTTCTGCAAGTTTATTTGTCTATATATTTTATTGTAAGAGTCCGTTTCTGAACCAGATAATCTTTGATAAGACTGTATCAATTCTCAAAATCAAATGATTCTATTGATATATCAGACAATGAATTCAAATCCTTGAGGGTTTATAAATTCCACTTTTAGGTCATTATCTAATTTCCAGAGCTTAACTAATACTTATTTGAATTAATCTTATTGTCTAACTAATCTTTGTCTGTTTAGAATGATTGTTTTTAAATTTGGATTTTTATGATTACTCCTATAGGGGTTTATATCTATACCACCACGTCTCGTATAATTTGCATAGACTATGAGGGTTGATGGGTTACAATGAGTCATCAGTTCAGTGAAGATATTTTCAACACAATGTTCATGAAAGTCATTATGATTCCTATAGGAAAGGATATATTCTAAAAGTTTTATCTGAGAGATTTGTTTGCCTGTATATTGTATTGTAAGAGTCCCCCAATCTGGTTGATTTGTAATTGGGCAATTAGAGCGCAAAAGATTTGAATGAAGGGTTTCTGAAACAATTGTATTACTGATAATAAGTTCTTTGATAAGACTATGTCGCTTCTCAAAATCAAATGATTCTATTGATATATCAAGATAATCTATACAGAATCCTTGAGGGTTTGTAAATTCCACTTTTAAACCATTATTTAGCTTCCAGAGCTTAGCTAATACTTTTGTTTCTAATGCATATGATAGATCTTGTTCCATTATTTCAGTTAGTGATTCAATGCTTTCAAATTTAGAGTTATTAAAGGAGTTCAAGTATAATTTTAATGATTTTGACTCAATTAATTTTTTTGATGATGAATCATATATAATATTACCTATTGCCACTTCTGGCTTGCCTTTCCTGTTTAACCATGACAGCTCATAAAGATTCCACAGATCATAACCATGCATTTGTCTTGCATTGTCTTGAGGTTTTCGAGATATCGGATATAATATAGTTGGATCATATTTATCTAAATAGTTAGCTTTTTTACCTAATTGTGATGATTCTATTGCTTTATCTGACATAAGTTTTTATATGAAAAAAAATCACTACATACAAATAATTATAAGTAGTTTGACTATATTTACCACAATAATTGTATTGAATATGAGTAATTTATCTTTATCTTATGGGTTGGATATTAAATCACAAGATGTTGATCCACAACTTCTCTGCATAACATCTTCAAGCTATTATGAAAAAAAATATAATATTCCAAAAGATGTCTTGAGATCAATTTCAATTGTTGAGTCAGGTAGATGGAATTCAGAATATAAACTTTCTTTAGCATGGCCATGGGTTATTGGTATAGATGGTAAAGGGAAGTTTTTTGATAGTTATGCTGAAGCAGCAGTATTTCTTAGGAAAGCAGTGGCTGCTGGTGAGAATGTAGATATAGGATGTCATCAAGTGAATTGGAAACACCATGGACATAATTTCAATAAACCGGAGGAGCTATTACATCCAAAACATAATGCTGCCTATGCTGCACATTTTTTAGTACAAAAGTTTAATCAAGCTAAGAGTTGGAATAAAGCCATTGCACATTACCACTCACATACACCGCAGTTTGGTGATCAATATCTAAAAAGAGTCACTAGTGTTCTTGAAGCTATGCAAGGTCAAAATGGGCAAAAATATGCAACTTATATTCGAAATAATGCATCAAAGCTCAGAAGCAATAAAAGTAGTGTTATGCTGTATGATAGGAAAGTACATGCTGATAATGCAATACAACAAATCAATTCTCAAGATAGGCAAAGTAGACAATTCAGTACTAAGATTGCTAAAAGTCGAGAAATAATAGTGTTCTCACAAAATGTTGAATTGCCAACAAATTCAGCTATTGTTGATTACTAATTAGTTAAAATAAAGAGAATAAAATGTATAACAATTTTACTAGATTCAAAATATTCGCATTTGATGTAGCTAACAGATTAAAAGAGTTAATAAGAAGTTTTTCATTTAATGTTCTCAAGACAAAATATGACTCAATAAAAGATAAATTTAAAGACTTAAAGGGCACTAATTGGGACCTAGCACAATATCACTTTATGGCAGGTAATTTCAATGATGGTATAATGAGATTCAAAATGTTACAAAGGTCAGGATATAAAGTTATGGAAGGAAATTATTTCCTTGGACGAATATATATGGAAAAAGAAAACTATGCGAATGCTAAAAAGTATCTGAGTTTATATTTAGAATCTAACCAACAAGAATATCGTATAGAAGCTGATTACTGCATGAGCATAATAAATAATCAGGTAATATCATCTGTCCCATTAAGCATCATTAGGCAAAAGAGAGATAGACTAGCACTAACTCTTGACAATGCAAAAATAGATCAGGCTTTGCTGATGCGTTACTACATAATAATTACAGCCCTAAAAAGCCAAGTAAATACACCACTAAAAGTTTTAGAGGTTGGGTGTTATGTAGGGATTTTTGGTAGGATGTTTAGAGAGTGTTTTCAAACAATTACTCAGTACTACAGCGGGACTGAGATAGGTGACAAGAGTGCAAAGGTTGCACAAGAAATGCACATTGATAACACTCTAGTTTATGACAATATAAAAACTTGTACTGATATTTCTGATATAGCAAAGGATGATAATTCTTACTCACTCATAATAATACCAGATATTATTCGTTATTTTGGAGATTTAATGGTATTATTTATTCAAATATTTGCTTCTTTACAAGATAATGGTATTACTGCTTTTGTTTTTAGAATCATAAAAAGTGAGAAAGAATTTAAGTTTTCTCATATGTGCACAGAAAATCAAAATACTGGTATACAAATTCTTAAGATTGAAAATGCTGATGTAGGAGATGAAGTTACATCAGATGAGATAGAAAAGATTTTCATAGGTGTAATTGAAGAATTTTGTCATTCACCTCACTATATAGAGTCAGAAGCTAGATCTTGTGGTTTTAATGTGAAGATGTCAGTACTAATGCCAGGTGATTTTGCTTTATTTGTATTACAAAAACCTTGATTAATTTTTATGTTTAAAAAAAGTTTAGCTATTTTATTGTTGTTTTGCACTCAGAACCTTATTGGATGTACAAAAAACAAAGAAGATTCAGCATCTACAGATGGACAATATTTTATTAAATCTTTAGGTGATTCTGTTGATGCCAAGGATGTAAAAGGTAATGTACCTTTCAAAAACATTAGTAAATCTCAAAGTAACTATGATCATAGAAATGGTTCTTTAGAAGCTAAGTTATCAACTTTAAAAAAACATAAGTTAAATGGAGGTTGGAATTATGACATAAAAATGTTCTCAACTCCAACTGTCACTCAAAATGGTTTTATATTGATAAATGATGAAGGGATAATCAATAGCATTGAAGACAGAGATAGCAATCTCAAATGGACTACAAAATTCTTTAATAAACCAACCTTATGTTCTAATCTTTCTTCTACAATCCAAGATAACATTGTAGTTGTTAGCTGTGGGACAAATGTTTTATCAGGTTTTGATACTACAAATGGTAAAAAATTGTGGAGCACTGAACTAGATATGGCAGTTGGTTCTAAGCCATTAATTATTAAGGTTAATACTCATGGTTATATTTTTATATTCTCAAAAAATGATGCAGTATACTCTCTTGATCTGGAATCAGGTGAGCTATTATGGTTTGTACCTAGCGTTATGAATGTAGAAAATAAAAACATTTCTGAAACAAAGCCTACATTATTTAATGGTCGATTTATAATTCAACAGACAGCAGATGACCAAATCAGATTAATAGGCATGTATGATGGCTCAGTGGATTGGATAGGATCTGTCTCTAATACTAGAGAGTATGTTAAAGGTAAGGACTTTGTAAATACATATGGGAACATTGCATTGGATATTAAAGATATGTATATAACCAACAGTGATGGGTTTATTGTCAAGATGGAAATTGGCAAAGATAAGCCAGAGTGGATGACCCCTATGATAACTTCTAAGCCTGTATGGCTACTAAATGATAGAGTTTTTGGGATAAATGATATGGGAGTGTTATTTGCGCTCTCTAAGGCAGATGGTAAGACTTTATGGTCATATAAATTAAATCCCACAATGATATCAAAAAACAAGGGACTGTTTAAAAGTGGAAGTTCGTATGATGAAATTTATTATTCTGCACCGATTGTGATAGATAATAAAATTCTCATTTTATCATCTAAGAATCAATTATTTTTAATTACCCCAGAAGATGGTGAAATCATTGAACAAAAGGACTTTAAAGAAAATATTTTTGGCCAGCAAATAGTTCATAATGGTAAGATTTATGTATTGATAAATAATGGTAATGCAATTGTTGGTTTATAAATGTGTGATTGCCAAAATAGTGTAGTTGAGATATCAACTGCTGTACAAGGTTTAGAGCCTTTAACACTCATATTAAATCTATTTTTATTAGGTATTACTACTAGTTTTTCACATTGTATAGGAATGTGTGGATCCATTGCAATGAGCCAAGCGACATCAAGGATTATAAGTGATCTGAAGACCCATCAAGATAAAAATTTTAAGAAGATTTTGTGCTGTATCGCATGGGAATATTATGTTGGAAAGGCAATTACTTATGGGATTTTGACATGTATTGTGATGTTGTTCGGATATGTTTTGAAGGGAAATATTTTATTCCACAGCATCAAAAATATTATGTTGTTGTTGGTGATTTTCTACTTCATTTTATCAGCAATTAAGACCTGCTATAGCATCTTTAATAAAAAAGTTATTATTCCTAAAATTGCAGATTTATCAAGACTTGACAGTATCAAAGTGAAGTTTTTTAATGTTCACTCACAAAGCAGAAATATAATCTCTAGACTTTTGATTGGAATAGGGCTCGGACTTATACCTTGTGGGATGGTTTATGGTGCAATTGGAACTATAGTCGCTAATACAAACAATGTACTTGTGAGCTTTATGGCTGCAATTGCTTTTGGATTTGGCACATTCCCCGGGCTGTTTCTCATTTCATATTCTGGTAATCTAATTTTATATCGCTTTAAAAAACTGTTTGATATTACATATTTCATTACTCTTATATTTAATTTAAAAATTCTTTTTGAAATATTATAGAGTTCTTTGTTGACACAAGTGTTATATTAATATAGTATATGTGTATATCATTACCCTAATGACAAACTGCAGTATATGATTGATAGAAATGAAGTGTTAGAATCTTTGAATCGCTTAATGTTAGTTACTAGAGCTTATGATATACGAGGTACTATACCTGATGATTTAAATGAAAAAGATGCATTAGTCCTTAGTTTGGCATTAGGGCACTATGTAAAACAAAATGAAGATAACTTTACAGTGCTTTGCGGCATGGATAATAGAACTTCTTCTTTTGGGATTGCAAATGCTTTGTGTTGTGGATTTGCTGCACATGGAATTTCAGTAACAAATCTCGGCATAATGCCAACGCCCTCTTTATACTATCATTCATTTGTCAGTAATTTTAATAAAAAGACACTTGGTATAATGATCACAGCATCACATAATCCACCTGAATATAATGGATTCAAAATACTTTTTGATTCAAAAATTTTAGATGGCAGTGCCCTGAGAGAAATTATTGATGGCTATAAAGAGCACTTATTAAATAGTGTACAGATAAGCAAACAAAACAATGATTACATACAATATATTTTAAATGAAACCAAATTAAATCATATCAAAGATTGTAAGATAAAAAAGATTTTATGGGACTGTAACAATGGTGCTACTGCTAATATAATCCATGAGATTATTCAGAATCTGCCAACGGAAAATGATATAATTAACTGTGGGAAAGATATGTTATCTCAGCCAGATCCAACTAATGCAGCTAACATAAATAGGGTCCAAAAGCTTGTTTCAAATTATGATTTGGCATTTTGTTTTGATGGTGATGGAGATAGATTGGTTGTGATCACAAAAGATGGCGAAGTTTTAAGAGGTGATAGAATATTATTAATACTTGCAAAATATTTTGCTAAAACTATAAAAGGTCGCACTATAGTTGTAGATATCAAGACGAGTAATCTAATAATAAGTGAATTAGAGAAGATTGGATTTAACGTTATAATATATAAAACAGGACACTCGTTTATAAAAAAAATGATGCTAGAGACTAATGCACTGCTTGGGGGGGAAGTCAGCGGACATCTGTTTTTCCAATTCTCAAATGCTGTAAATGTTTATATTCCATATGATGATGCGATTCTTGCAGCATGCTATGTACTAAAATTTTTACTTTCTGATGAGGACTGTTTTCTCGCTTCTTTGGAAGGAATACCAAGGAGCTTTACAAAATATGATATTAAAATTAAGTGTAAAAAAGATTTGCAAAACAAAGTAATTGAAGAATTTGTTAAAGTTTTAAAAACACATAAAATACCTTTTATTGATGTGGATGGAATTAAATATCAAGGTGAAGATGGATGGTGGCTAGTCAGACCTTCAAACACAGAAGATATGATGATAATTTGTATTGAAAGTCCTACTCTAGATGGCTATACAAAACACTCTGATTTTATAAAAGATATTTTGCAAAATATGAATTTAAAGATTAATGATAAAGAGATTGATTATACTTGACAACATAGCTTTATTTGTACATACTGCATCCTAATAAAGAGCTTAGTAATGATACAATAAAAAAATATTTGTATCCTACAATCAGTTAATTTTTACTAGAAATAATCATAATATAAGTGCAAATAAATTTTAAAGAAATCACATCTCATCTCCAGTCTAAAATCAATATATTTGTAGTATGTGATGACATGAAACTCACAAAATCTTTAGAACAACTAGATCTTGAATTAAGGCATGCTATAAGTAATTTTATTAGTATTGATAAATCATTTAAAGGTACAGCTGGGTCGACCTCAAGTGGTTTTATGGCTGGGGATAAAAATCATCTCATAATACTTGTTGGTATCGGTGATAAAAATAAAATCTCAAGAAAACAATTACAATCTGTTGGTGCAAATATAGCAGTGAAGTTGAATGCAATGAAAGTTGAAACAGGGGATGTTGTTATTGAAGAAAATCTACTGTCTGAGAATATTAAAGATATTCAAACTGCAGCCGCATATATTGCAGAAGGTATAAAATTACGCAATTATAAGTTTACCAAGCACTATGTTAATAAAAATAAAGATCATGAGCTTACTCTGAAATCAGTGAACATTTTTTCTCATCATCCAGAACAGGCATCAAAAGCTTTTGAGAGATATAGTATAACAGCTGATGGTGTGATGTTAACTCGCGACCTTATAAGTGAGCCAGGCAATATTATATATCCTGAAAGTTTTGCACAGCAATGTTTAGAGATGGAAAGGCTCGGTTTAAAAGTCAAAGTACTGACTAGAAAAGAGATGTCTGCTTTAGGCATGGGAGCTCTTCTTGGAGTGGCCCAAGGTAGTGTTAATGATGCTAGACTTGTTGCGATTGAATGGTGGGGAGATGTGCGAGGTAAGACAATTCCACCTCTGGCTTTGATTGGTAAGGGTGTAACATTTGATACTGGTGGGATAAACTTGAAGTCATCTGCACATATTGCAGAAATGAAATATGATATGGGTGGTGCAGGTGTGGTAGCTGGAGTTATGCAATCTCTAGCTCAGCAAAAAGTTCAGAAAAATGTTGTTGGATTGCTTGGATTGGTTGAAAATATGCCATCTGGCAGCGCTCAAAGGCCTAGTGATGTTGTGATTTCAATGTCAGGACAAACAATTGAAGTAGATAATACAGATGCTGAAGGTAGACTAGTCCTAGCCGATGTGATCTGGTATTCTCAGATAGAATATAATTCTCAGACAATAATAGATTTAGCAACGCTAACTGGTGCTATCACTATAGCTCTTGGAGATGAATATGCAGGTCTGTTTTCAAATAATGAGGAGCTTCAAGAACAATTAGTTAACTCCGGCAAAGAAGTCAATGAGTTGCTATGGAGAATGCCTTTAAGTGAACATTATGATGGTCGTATCAATTCAGATATTGCTGATATTAGAAATACTGGCAGAATATCAGGGGCGGGAGCAACAACTGCAGCACAATTCTTGCAGCGTTTTTTGAAAGATGCAAATCGGAAATGGGCACATCTTGATATAGCTGGTGTAACTTGGACTACAAACGGTGAGCTTACGAATGGTTTGAAAGGTGCAACTGGTTTTGGAGTAAGGCTACTTGAAAACTTCATACATACCTACTATAAGTCATAAATTTCATTCAAAACAAGAAATAAAAATTGTGCTAACTTTTTTGTAGACATTTAAGGCATCAGTTATGAGATACAAATTATTACAATTGAATTATTTATACCTCTGATATATAAAATAAATTATTAATTGTATTATCAGCTGTTTTATCTATACTTCATTAGTCATTTTTTATCATGTTTCTTGTTGAAAGATTGATTGTAATCTTTTTTGGACGTGTCGAGGTACAAGGGTACTAACATCGCCGTTAAGTCTTGCAATTTCTCTGACAAAAGAGGAGGAAATAAAATTTTCTTTCTCTGTTGCTGGTATAAATATTGTCTCGATTGAACTATCAAGTTTTTTATTCATATATGCCATTTTAAATTCGTACTCAAAATCTGAGAGAGCTCTAAGGCCTCTGACTATAACTTTTATATTATTTTGTGCAGCAAATTTCACTAATAAACCATTGAATGCTGTAACTCTAAGATTTGTACAATCCATCTCTGACACTTCTTCTTGCATCATTGCCACTCTGTTTTCTAATGAAAATAATGTATTTTTAGATGTATCACCTGCAACAGCAACCACAACACTTTCAAAGATACTAGCCGCCCTTTTGATGATTTCCGAATGACTTTTTGTAACTGGATCAAACGTCCCTGGATATACTGCTATCATTTGATTATTTGATATTTTTTTGGAAGATTTTTAAAATATTCCACTTTAGAATTGCCAAAATCAGATTCAATATAATGAACAAAAACACTATTCAAGAGCTTACCTCTTTTGTTGTTTATACTTTATTTCTTCTGATAAAGCTTTATAAACATTACAAAGTCATCCTAATATCCCAGTGTATTAGGTGATTTCTCAACCAAGTCATCTCTTGGGATTTTTTTAAGAGCTTATTTTTAGATGTAAGATTAAATTATCATAAGTGATATTCTCGTGCTTTGGCTCTAGATTATCTGGAAACAACTCTTTTGGTACAGAATTGAATAAAAACTTAATCTTAGGCATCCATTTTGAGTGACATCCCTTGTGGCGCTACATATTGTGCTAACATTTTCTTTGTAAAATCAAACTTTTCACCAATGACATCACTATATTCATTAATCAAAAATTCTTTAAAAATCTTTTCACCTGTACCACCGCCAAATGCGCTATCTGTCTGTATGTTATCTGCAGTGTTATACATCAATTTAAAAAAATGAGAGATGAAAAAGCTATTCATTGCATTAATTGCTGCTTTAGGCTCTTTGATTGTTTTTACCTGCGGGACGCTATTAATAGCAGTTGTGTTTATAAAGGTTTCAGCACTCATATTTTTTATGATATTATATATTGCTTACACATATAGTATACCATATTCTAGTCAAACACAATGAAAATTTTGAAGTGATAGCTTTATATTACATGTTTGATATATCTAGTAGTATATAAATGTAAAAGATTTCAAAGTGTGTGTAGGAAATATAAATTTTAATATCATCTGAGGTGTTTTTGATGATTTATAAAATATTACAACAGATTTAATTATATTAATATTACTAGAACTTTAAACTTTTAATTACTGGCATTTTAAATGATATCGATGACACAAAAAACATCTTCAATATTTGCAATTTTTGACCTACAGATATCACATACAGTCGATATAGAGATACTTGATAAAAAATATGCTGAACTAGTTAGAGAGCATCATCCTGATATCTTTATCAAACAATCTACAGAGCAACAAAAGATTGCAGAGCAGAATATGGCTATGATCAATAAAGCTTATAAAATTCTTTCATCTCCAAAGTTGACATGTCAGTATTTGATTGATCAAATGATGCAAAATGATGAAACTGCAGAGGACTTCATAGATGATTACGATATTACAGATATTATGTTGTTGCATTATGAGATTGATAACATAAAAAGCAGTACAGATTATGAAATTTTTAAAAAAAAGATTGATGACTTTTATCAAATCGCATTGTCAAATGCTAAGCAAAATATTATAGATAATAATATTAAAATCGCTCGAAAGTATATGAACAAATTGAACTTTCTAGATAAAATTTTACAGCAAACTAGGGGTATGAAATTTAAAAATGAATAAAATATCTTACCTAAGGTTTTATTAAGTATAATATGGATTGCAAACAAACAATATAATATAATTAAGATATGAAATTATATCAAATATCAGAGCCATCATCAGAAGAAAATGACATTATAGTTGGGATAGATCTTGGGACTACAAACTCCCTTATCGGCTTCTATGATGGGAAGGATATTAAAATAATACCAGACAAATATAATGCCAATGGAGTTGTGCCATCGGTTGTTGCATACACAACGCAAGGAACTAAAGTTGGACATGAAGCATTACAAGTAACAAATTCTATAAAATCAGTAAAAAGACTTATTGGTAAAGGTATTAATGATACAATTGCAAAAGATCAGTCTTACAACATAGATCATCAAAACTCAACAAGTTCCATTTTGAAGTTAAAAACAGACTTCAAAAGCATTACTCCCGTAGAAATTTCTGCTGAGATTTTAAAATATCTAAAACATAATGCTGAAAATTATATAGGTAAAAAAGTAAAAAAAGCAGTTATAACAGTCCCTGCACACTTTGATGACACTGCAAGAACAGCAACAAAAGATGCGGCGAGAATTGCTGGAATACAGGTGATGAGAGTTTTGAATGAGCCAACAGCAGCAGCAATAGCATATGGTTTAAATACAGGCGTTGCTGATCTGATTCTAGTTTATGATTTGGGTGGCGGGACATTTGATGTATCTATCTTGAAAAAGCACAATGGTGTAATGGTTGTAATTGGAACAGGAGGGGATAATAACCTAGGAGGAGATGACTTTGATTTGGAGCTTCTAAAGCTTATGTGTACAAAGTCAAATATTCCCTTTGAATCAATAGCTGATATTGTGGATTGTTTGAAAACCTCAGCAGATTGCAAGAAAGCTCTTTCTAAACAAGTCAGTTGGGATGGTGATTTTCTAGGTAAAAATATTTCGATCACAAATACTGAAGCCCTTTCTATTTGGCAAAAATTAATAGATAAAACTATACATATAACAAACGATGTGTTGCTCAATGCTGATTTATCAACAAATGATATCTCACATGTAATCCTTGCTGGTGGGAGTACTAGAATGCCTGCAATACAACAGGCTGTCGAAGATCTATTTAATAAAAAACCTTTAATAGATATAGATCCTGACACTGTTGTTGCTATAGGTGCATCTCTGCATGCTAAATCCTTAACACATGGAGGTAATGTCCTAGTTGATGTAATTCCATTATCACTTGGAATAGAAGTTATTGGTGAAATAGTCGAAGTAATAATACCAAGGAATACATCCATTCCAATTATAGTACAAAAACTTTATACAACTTATCAAGATAATCAGAGTGGATTCAAAATACATATAGTACAGGGTGAAGGTAGTACTATCCATAAATGTAGATCTTTAGGGAGATTTGAACTAAGTGACCTACCTAAAAAGCCAGCTGGTGAAGTAAAACTAGAAGTGTCATTTAAAGTTGATTCTGATGGAATATTAGTTGTAACTGCAACTGAGCTAGAATCAGGAAAATCATGTGAAGTTGAAGTACAACCATCATATGGCTTAACAGAAGATGAAATTATGAATTTAATTGCTAAAGCATAAAGTATACTTAATAAATATTTAATAATGTAGAGGTATAATTTATATATATAAAATATAATAAAACAAACGTTTATGTTAAAAATTCTTGTAGTAGGTGCTGGACCAGTAGGTTTATGGACTGCAATTCAAACTAAATTAATGAGTCCTAAAGCTGAAATAGTTATAAATGAAAAATATGAGGAATATAAGCGTTCCCATCCTCTAAGACTTGAGCTCAGTGCATTAAAAAGCCTCCAAATACCTAATAATTCTGAGTATAAAGCACAAATAGAAAGTATGCAAAACGCTATATTAGCATTAGGCAGTCCTCATTGGGATGCCTTTTCAGGAAAATATATTAATATTAGAACAAATGATTTAGAAGCTAACCTCAAATCAGTAGCACAAAACATTGGAATTAGAATAGAGAAAAAAGAATTTGAAGGTATAGAAGATATCCCTGCAGAGATACAGTATGTTATAGGTGCAGATGGAGCTCGCAGTAAAGTTAGAAAGATTGTCTGTAATGATGAAGAAGATAATACAGAAAGAAAAACAATGAAGTATGTTGTGGAAATGAAATATGAGAGCTATGGTGTAAATGTTAACCATTCTGTTATACAAAAATATCCAACTCAAAAACTTTTAAACTTCTTCACAGATGATTATGTTGGGAAATGGAATAATGACACAGGCAGGTATCCAGTAAGTATAAGATTTTTTGTTGATAAAGACACATATGATGCATTAGGAGATGCTAATTTCAAAAACTCAAAGAGAGCAATAGATATATGCAAAGAACAATTTCCTGAAAAGTTAAAACAAGATATAAGGGTTTGGTTAAATGCAAGAAAAGATAGTGGTGCATCAATTACTGATGTACAGTCAATTAAAATTACAAAACTTCCACTTGAAGCATATTGCAGTAAATCTTTTGCCAAAATTCAAGACAACAAATTTATTTGTATAGCTGGCGATGCAGCAGGTGCAGTACCATACTTTAGAGCTCTGAATGGTGGATTGGAGAGAGGTGCTAAACTAGGACAAATGATTGCTCAAGGTCAATCTATGGAACAACTAGAGTCTAACTATAACTCTAAAATGTCATATTGGTTAAAGATTGAAATAATCAAAGCAATATTAAAAGATTTGCTTATCAATATTTGGACATTTTTTATTTCTATTAGTAGTTATGTTCCGTGGCAAGTTAATAAGTGGTCGCAAAAAGATAAAGAAAGATTAAAAAATGAAGATCCCTTTCAAGCATATGTATTAAATGCTAATAATCATAGCCACCCTTTACTATCTGTATGATTTCTCAGAATTTGATGCAATCCATATCAAAGGCAATGCAAGTGCTAATCCTAATATGATTGGTAATATACCAAATTTTATAGACTCTACTGAATATCCACTACCTTTCAGTGTATTTACTTGCATTATGACATTACCTATAATCATATGATATATACTACCGAATATCATCACAATCATATTAGCTACTGCTGACCCTGTAGTAATGAAGTCCTTAGATAATGTACCTACCTTTGTAAACAATACTATTTGGTACGCAGATGCCACTCCAATAGTCATTAATATGGTAAAAATTATCTTAGAACTGATGCCACTACTATATGTGATCACAAGGAAGCATAATAACATTGAAATACTTGCGATGGCTATGGTGCTATAATATCTTTGAGTTTTTTCAGTAATAAATCCAACTACTGAAGATCCAATACACATACCGAGGAATATTGTCGATGGTACGAGTGTTGCATCTGAGAAATCCCATCCATGTATTACTTGAAATGCTGTTATACTCCAAGCATCTGCAAATCCCTCCAAAGGCCCAACCATTAGACCGCCTGCAACTGCAAGCAATATGAGGCTTTTATTTTTTATGATGACTTTGATATCTGTTAAGAGACTCTTAATATCTATTGAATGCTTGCTTGATGCCTTTACAGAGCTAGTTGGTAATAGAATGAAGATCATTGCTCCAATCACACCTCCTATGCTTGTTAATACAATCATTGCACCTCTAAATCCAATATCATTAATCATTAAAGATAGTGGAATACTGCTATAAATAGCGCAAAGTAGCCCTATAGTAACTCCCATGCCTAACATCTTGCTTCTTTCCTGTGGTTTGAAGTAAATAGATGTGATTTTAAATAGACTAAGAATAGCACCTACAGATCCTATACCAGTCATCAAGCGACCTAAAAGTAACAAATAAAATGACTCACTTAAAAGAGGTAAAAGACCAATAGATGTCATTAAAACTGTTGCTAATATAACTTTTTTTTCATCATATTTATCCATCAGGATACTAAGTGGTAGCATAATAGCTGTATATCCAATATAGTAAATTCCACAAAAAAAACTGAATTGAGTTGTATCTAGATTAAAGATTTTTATAATATCATTTGCTAAAATCCCTGGAATAATACGTAAAGTAAATTGATATCCATAAAATAGTGAAACAATCAACCATATTAGCAGCCTCTTATTGTTTTTTATACCTATAGTATCTTGATCTGAGGCTTTAATTTTTGCTATTAAATTAGACATCTTATATTTTTCTTATCTTCAAACCCCTGAATATTATGATGAAAGTTCCTCTATTAATTGACAGCGAAGCACGACTCTGCGATTCTTATTGCATACACGCTACGATGACGGAGCTTCCTGCCCACTATCACCTTTCGGAGCATCTAAGCCAAAAAAGAATTTAGTTATCAGTCCTTCTATGTTTATTGATGACTGTGTGAATTCAATTGTATCTCCTCCCTTTAAATTCTCTTTTTCTGCACCTGGTACGATAGATATATACTTATCACCTAATAAACTAGCACTAGTTATTTCTGCTGATGTATCAATAGGTAGTTTTAATCCTTTTTCAACTGTTATTGTTATAATTGCATTGTAATTATTTGGGTCTATTCTTTTATCTTTAACCTCACCAATCTTCACACCACTGATAGATACATCACTACCAATATTTATACCATCAGCCCTTTCAAATGTTGTATTCAATGTATAATATCTTTTACTAGAGCCAAAAAGGCCATCTCTATATACTATTACTAGTAGTAAAATGCAGAAGACTATCACTCCTAATCCAACTATGGTTTCAATATTTTGTCTGCCGCTCATTTATTATTTAGTTTATTTTTAGGATTCCAAGTATGATATTGAATGTCATATACATTTTTTTTGTTCAACACTTTATCATATTCAGTAGTACCGCTTTCAATCATCCAGGGATATTTTTTCTGTAATTTCATAGGTGCTTCATCAGACAGATAATGTAGCCATTTAAACCAGGCCACATCGATGTTTGCAGTCAGTTTATTTTTTTTATCATAAACAAC
>CAMCJK010000007.1 GCA_945875075.1 Candidatus Fokinia solitaria
CCTGCTCTATTCTTTCTACAAGTAGACGATCATGCAACGGTCTAAATTTTGTCATATCTCTATAATTTATATTAGTTTTATTTTTTTGGTTTAAATAATATACTTAACCATACAGATTAAGATATATGCACTAAGCACCTTGCTTTCAAGTGGTTTTAGAAATATTTTTTTATTTGCTAATAGATAGAAATTGTAAACTAACTATCATAATTCATCTTTAAAGTGTTTTTACTAATGAAAAATTTTATATCAAATATTGAAGCTATACAGAAATTTTTAAGCTCAGATAATTCAGCAATTGTGAGATTTATATTTACAGATATAGAAGGTACTTTCCAAAGTATTACAGTCTTATCATCTAAGATTCAATCATTAAATTTCAAAAATGATCTAGATTTAAAACAGATATTGGATATTTTAGTGATATATGGAAAGAAAAATTTAGTTTTATTACCAGATAACTATACAAGTTTTAATGATCCATGCTCAGTGCAACATACTCACTGTGTTTTATGCAGTGTTGTTCAGTTAGATGATTGGAATTGTTATGATGATAGATCTAGCCTGCTACAAGCATATTATGATAAGAAATTTGATGTTGTTTGTGGTTTTACACTTAATGATAAAAATAATATAGACTATTCAACCGGTCTTGATGTATTTTTTGACTTAAGAAGTGAAATCTTGTTAGAGTCATTTAAGATTGGTGTAGATATAAATTCACACCACACTTCTGATAATAATCTGTGTAGGATAAGTTTTAGTGCTGCAAATCCATTGAATTTAGGAGATAGTATACAAAAGATAAAAATAATTGTCAGAAATATAGCTGCTGCCTATGGGAAGTCTGTGTGCTTCACTGAAGCTGAGATGAAGATCAAAAGCGCTACACTATTCACAGAAGAATTTACAATGAAAGCAAGAAATTTATTTGAAAACATTGATGATAGAAATAATACTTTGATAGTTAAATTAAATACAATTGATATAAACCCATATTCTTTAATGAAGGCATTATTTTTATGAAAAATATACTAGTTTTAATTACCATTATTTGTCTACAAAGCACATTAGCAGATGCTACAGATCCCAAACATACAGCTTTAGTGGTAGATGTAAATAAGTTGAAAGTCCTGCACCAACACAATGCAAAAGTTGCAAGATATCCAGCATCACTTACAAAGTTAATGACTCTACATTTGCTTTTTGATCGATTGAAAACACATAAAATAACTATGAATACAAAAATCAAAATTTCAAAAGAAGCAAGTGATCAAAAACCATCTAAGCTTGGATTGAAACCAGGTGAAAGCATCACAGTAAAAGATGCAATAAATGCCCTCATAATTAAGTCAGCAAATGATGTGGCGTTTGCAGTTGCTGAATCTCTTGGAGAGGGTGATGTACAAATTTTTGTTAAGATGATGAATAAAAAAGCTAAAGCTATCGGGATGCATAATACCCAGTTTATTAATCCACATGGCTGGCATAATGATAAGCAATATACGACAGCATATGATATGGTAAAATTAGCTATATCCCTCAGAAAACGCCATCCTCAATACTATAAGATGTTTGCGAATAAAAAGTTCACATTTAAAGGCAAAACAATTCAAACCTATAACAAGGTGCTGCTAAAACATAATGATGCAGATGGCTTAAAAACAGGGTTTACAAATGCATCTGGATTCAATCTAGTGACATCAGTTAAGAATAAAAAGACAAATATTGTAGCTGTTGTTATGGGTAGTAATTCAGCTGCAGAGAGAGACCAAAAAATGCTAAATCTTATTGATAAATTCTCTCATAAAGCAAGTTAGTATATATTGTTGCCTCACACAGATATTCAGAGTTACTATCATTTTCAGTCATTCTTTTGGTGTCGTGCTGCAATGGTTTTGAAAGTAGGAATGAAGGATGAAATATTGCAGATATCACTCAATCAATTAATCTAATGGTTACTAAAGCTAATTTATACTTAAAATAATTTCTCAATATAGCAACTTATATTATTAATTTATCGTTATTTGATCAGATTTACATATGTAATTTAATTTGGTATTGTCAACTAAAATGTATTAAAATTTTTGTCCAACATAAGAAATGTCAACCCATGTAAAGCATGATAAGGACTTTATTTTTGTAAAAGGTGCTAAGGAGCATAACCTAAAAAATATTGATGTAGCAATTCCAAAAAATAAACTAGTTGTAATTACTGGAGTGAGTGGCTCAGGTAAGTCCTCATTAGCCTTTGATACAATATATGTTGAAGGAAAAAGAAGGTATATGAATAGCTTATCAAGCTATACTAGGCACTTAGAAATGAATGATAAGCCTGATGTAGAAGAAATCATAGGGCTTTCAGCAACAATAGCTATTGAGCAGAAAAATAACACTAGAAACCCCCGCTCAACTGTTGCTACAATCACTGAAATTTATGATTATTTGCGGGTGTTATTTGCAAGGATTGGTATTCCATATTCTCCATATACAGGGCATCCAATATCTAAACATACCTGTGCAGATATAATCAATAAGATTACTACAATACCTGCTGGGAACAAAATATACTTTGTCATTCCACAACAAAAGTTTGACATTACTGATCATAGAAGGGCGATAATAAACTTTAAGAAAAATGAGTGCAGTCATGTCATTATAGATGAAATTATCTACCATATAGATGATATTCCTCTCCTGAACAACCAAGATGAACACATTATAGAAGGGGTTTCAAAAGAGCTTATAATCACAAGCGATATTGAGTGTAAGCAGCTGATAATCAATCAAGTATACAAATGTTTGCTACTAGGACAAAGAATAATGTATTTAGATGTTCTAGATCCTGATTTTGAAGATTTTGAATCAGTTAAAAGCCTAAAAATAGAAGATAGAAAAAGATTTATATTTTCTGAAAGATATTGTTGTCCTACATCTGGATTCCAAATAGATGAAATAGAACCTAAACTCTTTTCATTCAATAGTCCTCATGGAGCTTGTAGGCAATGTGATGGGATAGGATCTGAGAATGCATTTGCAAGAAATTTAGTGATACCTAGACCAAATCTTAGTATTCTTGAAGGTGCTATAGCTCCTTGGCAAAATCTTTTAAGTAAAACAGTTACAATACAGCAAAAGAAGGCCTATGACGCTATATTGGACGCACTAGCGAAATTTTATGATTTCTCACTTGACACTCCGTTTGAAAAATTGTCAGAGGAGATACAACAGATTATACTCTATGGTTCTGGCGACGAATTAATAGAATTCAGCTATGGATCTAAGATTTTCACACAAAAGTTTGACGGCATTATACCGATGCTCAAAAAAACTCTTACAGAATCAAATATGAGCTATGTAGTTGAAGAGTTAAAAAAATATCAATTAAATATTGAGTGTTCATCATGTGGTGGAAGTCGTTTAAGAACTGAAGCATTAGCAGTAAAGATTCTTGAACATAACATAGGTACTATATGTAGGCTGACAATTATTGAAATGCATGAATGGTTTGCAACACTAGAGATACAGCTGAGCTCTAACCATGCCCAAATAGCTGTAAAAATCATTTATGAAGTAATGAAACGATTAAACTTTTTAGTTGAAATCGGCGTTGGCTATCTAACTTTAAATAGACGCTCAACATCATTATCAGGTGGTGAAAGTCAGAGAATTAAAATAGCATCTCAAATAGGAGGTGGGTTAGAAGGGCTAATATATGTGTTGGATGAGCCATCTATAGGATTACATCAGTCAGATAATGATAAACTATTGAATATCATGAGAAGTCTTTGTGAGCTTGGTAATACAGTAATAGTTGTTGAACATGATGAAGATACAATCAAGGCATCAGATTACCTGATTGATGTTGGTCCTGGAGCTGGTAAAAATGGCGGTAGGATAGTTGCCAGTGGAACGCCAGCAGAAGTTGCAATGTCTAGTACAAGCATCACAGGGCAATACCTCTCTGGTAAAATGAAAATCGCAGTCCCTAAACATAGAAGAGCAGTACAAGATGATAAATATATAGAAATCATTGGAGCTTCCTCATTCAACTTAAAAAATATAGATGTTAAGATACCTCTTAAGTGCTTTGTTGCAATTACTGGTGTTTCTGGTAGTGGGAAATCAACCTTTGCAATACACACACTATACAAATCGTTAGTTTATGCTCCAAAAGATTCATTTGGAAAATATAGACATATCAATGGTATTGATAATATTGATAAGGTAATACAAGTTGACCAATCTCCTATAGGTAGAACTCCTCGCTCTAATCCAATTACTTATATTAATGCATTTTCGATTATTAGAGATTGTTTTGCATCGATTCCTGAAGCTAAAAACCTTGGTTACAATGCTGGGTGTTTTTCATTTAATGTGAAGGGTGGTAGGTGTGAATCATGTGAGGGAGATGGATCACTAAAAATTGAAATGCACTTCATGCCTGATGTATACATAAAATGCGACGTGTGTAATGGAATGAGATATAATAGTCAAATCTTACAAATTAAATATAAGGAATACTCTATTGCAGATATTTTAAATATGACAGCTGATGAAGCTACACCAATCTTTGAAGACATACCACTAGTTCATGAAAAACTTGTTGCACTGAAAGACGTTGGTCTTGGATATTTACAGATAGGCCAGTCAGCTACAACTTTATCTGGTGGTGAGGCACAAAGAATCAAACTTGCAAAAGAACTATCAAAAAGGTCAATTGGCAATACATTATATATCCTTGATGAGCCAACAACAGGATTGCATACTCATGACATAAGTAAATTGGTGAATGTTCTTCAGAGACTAGTTGATAATGGCCATTCTGTTATAACTATAGAGCATAATTTAGATGTTATAAAAAATGCTGATTACATAATAGATTTTGGACCGCAAGGTGGTAATGCTGGAGGTGAAGTGATAGCTTGTGGAACTCCAGAGGAAGTAGCTACCAACACACGTAGTTTGACTGGAAAATATCTACAAAAGTATCTTGTTTGATATAGCTATTTTTGAGACTGACTATTTCTTGTGACAAAAAAGTACCAACTTTTGAGATATCTTATAAAACCCAAGATGGTACTGCTATATTAATTTGCAAAATTTCCTTAGAATAATGAAGATAATATCAATTAAATCTAACAATAGTAGTCTTGATATTATTTCAGATCTCAGATATTAGCTGTTTTAAAGTATCAACTTTTGCTTTATCAAAATCATTTTCAACCTGCTGAATAGATATATTAAAGTCTTCTAAAAGTGACTTTTTGATATTTTGTATATCAGGATACTCATCAGAATCTGTATCATTTGTATCATCAGTAATTTGAAATAGCACCCCAACAATTCCTCCACATTCAGCTAAAATTTTACATTTGTCACTGCTGAGCTTTGCAATTATTCCAGGAATTGTGAATGCTGCCTCAAATAATTTCCCAGTTTTCAAATAATACATATTTAAAATATCCATCATTGAATCTTCTGATGACAATCCTATAATTGTATTCTGACTATCCCCTTTCATTTCAAGATCTGCTGCTTGGCCACTCAAAACACCATAATATCCACTACTCGATATTAAAACCTGCATGACTTTTAATGAAACATCTTCTTTTCCTTTCAGTCCATCCATTAAAATCTGTAGGGCAAGAGATAACAAGGCATTACCCGTTAAGATAGCAATGCCTTCACTAAATTTTTTATGACATGAAGGTAAGCCGCGACGAAATTCATCATCATCCATACTAGGTAAATCATCATGTATGAGTGTATAGTTATGAATTAGTTCTAATGCTACTGCTGATACGATCGCACAATCAAAATCAGCCCCTATCATATCTGCAATGTGCATCAATATTGATGGCCTAACTCTTTTACCACCACTATTTAAAGCATATTGCATTGCTTGACATAGGGTGGAGTTGATACCATCTTTATGCTCTATTTGCTTGACTATATCACCAATAAATGAGTCTATAATATTCTTATATTCCTGTATTTTTATCATTATAATAAATTTTTAACTCTTGTTATTTTGATTGTTTTTATTGCTCTGCTGTTAGCATCAACTATTTCAACTTCTAATCCACCATTATGTGTGAATTTTTCCCCTTTAGAAGGGACCCGATCAAGATATGATAATATGAACCCACCAATAGTCTCATATTCACCTTCTTCTTCAGATAAAAACTCAACATCCTCAAATATCTCTTCAACTTTTTGAATTGAAGTTCTAGCATCTAAAATATATGAATCATCAGTTAAATGCTCTATGCTTGGCTCAGTTTGATTCTCTTCATCAATGACATGTGGCATAGTACCAAGCATTTTTTCAATAAGCCTCTCTATGCTTATTACTCCTTCAATCCCACCGTATTCATCAAGTATTACAGCCACTTCAACATCCTCTTCTTTCATCCTTTCGAATAGTACAAAGCAGCGTGTTGATCTTGCAGTATATATTGTTTTACTGACCATATCTTCAATAACAAACTCATGTTTTTGTCCACAAATATGTGCAAATAAATCCTTTAGATTTATAAATCCAACTATGTCATCAAGATCTTTTCTGTATACTAGCAATCTTAGAAAGCCAGTTTGCAAAAACTTTTCTTTAAATTCTTCTAAAGTTGATTCAACATTTATTGCTATAACATCTGCTCGTGGGACCATTATTTCAGATGCCTTGACATTTCTAGCCTCAAGAAAATGTTCAACCATCTTATCTTCAGAAACCCCTGCACTAAGAGACTTGACACTTTCATTTTGTTGTTTGGGTTTTTTACTAAAAAATGATGTTATTTTTTTCTTCAAGGAGTTAATATTATTAACTATTGATTTATATTTACTGATGTTTTTATACTCCATACTATTATCAAATTTATTTTAAGTATATTAACACTATTCAAAATACAAGTTTTATTATTAAATAATCCTTAGATTATATATATTTTAAAATTTTTTTTATACTTTCATGCATTGGGACATTATTAGCCTTTCAAGTTCCTCCATTATAGCTGTATCCTCTTCCGTTTGATGGTCATATCCCATCAAGTGTAAAGTCCCATGAATTGTTATAAAACTTAAATATTCGTCAAATGTTCTTTCTTGTTCTTGAGATTCTTCTAATATCCTTTCATAGCTTATAGCAATATCCCCAACTTGTAATACTTTTAAAGATTTATCATGAAAAACTTGTTTTAAGCAAGTATCGCCATCAATTGAGTAACAGTGTGTATTTTTAGTTATATCTATTTGTTCTAGTGAGAGTATATCTTTTATCTCATCTTGCCAGCTTATATTTTGAAAAGATAACACATTTGTAGGTTTATTTTGATTTCTATACTTTAAGTTCATTTTATGCAACCTCTTATCATCACTTAAAAGTACTGATATCATCAATGTTGTATCCAATATTTCAGATCTGAAAGATTTTAAATGCTTTATTGTTTGAAGGATTGCATTCACTATGATATCACTTTTCTTATGCCATATTTTTTTTTTAGATATTTCAATGATCACATTTAGCTTTGTCATAAAGTAGAATTTTTTAGATTATTAAATATACTTAAATAATATAGAAATAAAATTTAAATGCTAAATAAACTAACGAAAATCAAAATTTTATTAATATTCCTTCTTTTTATTGCTTTATTGATCAACAGAGGCCTAATAAAGGATTATTTTTTTAGTAGTAATGAGAGCGCTAATACAAATGAGGTCAAAGTCTTTGGTATAGGTAATAAAGATCAGACATCTGATAAGAGTATCTCAGTTGCAAGATTAGCAATCATTATAGCTGACCTTGGATTACAAAATAATGTTTTAGAGAAATCACTACACAGCAATCCAAAAATAAATCTTGGAATTTCAATATATGCAGAAAACTTAAGTAAAATATTAAAAGAAGGGTCTTCTCATTATAAACATGACACTATGGTTTTATTGCCCACTCAGTCATCAAACTATGCAAAAAATGATCCAGGCCCTTATGCACTACTAATGGATAGTACTATATCTGAAAATGCAAGAAAATTTCATGATGTCATTTCTAAGCTAATTTCAAATAATATAGGTATTTATCTATCGCCTTTATCAGCTTTTTCTTTCAAGGAAGATAAGGCAATGTCATTAGTCAAGCTACTTGAAAACAATGAGAATCAATTCAGATTTTTTATGTATTATGATAGAGATCATAGCAATATTTTAACAAAATTATTATCATTATCTAATGTTCTGAACAAAACAATTATCATAGATAAAATAATTGATTATGGTGATTCTGATATAAATGCATCTTTAGATGATTTAAAAAATACTTCTATTATACAAAATGAGATTGGCGTTGCAATCATTACATCACAATTACATTCAATAGAAATTTTAGAAAGTTGGATACAAAAAAATGCAGATAAAATAGAACTATTATCAATCTCAGATATTTTAAAAACTCGTGAGAAAAAAGAATAAATCTAAATTTGCATTGCTATAGCCTTTGTAATTTGAAATGAATCAGTGGCAGCCCCGATTCTTAAGTTATCTGAGCAGACCCACATGTGAACCCACTGATCATCAACAGCCCCATCCATTCTTAATTTACCAATAAACACATCATCTGCTCCAACTACTTCAATTGGTGTGTGGTAGTTATTTACACTAATTTTTATGCCAAATGATTTATCTAATGCATGTAGAATGTCATCCATATGACAGCTAGACTCCAATTTCATACTCAAACTACTTGAGTGGCCTATCAATACAGGGACCCGCACAGAGGTAGCTGAGATACAAATATCTTGAGATATTACTTTCTTTATTTCATTTGAAATTTTCATTTCCTCACTACAAAACCCATTATCATCAAATCCTCCAATCTGAGGTATAACATTAAATGTGATAGGGCGTGGGAATGATATGCTATCTTCAGAGCAATTACTGCTAAAAAAGTTTCTTGTAGATTCTAAGCACTCATCCATAGCTTTTTTACCAGCACCTGAAGTTGACTGATAAGTTGATACAATTACTCTACTGACTCCAAACTTTTGATGCAATGGAGCAATCACTGTAGCGATCGGTGCAACTATACAGTTGGCATGTGTAAATAATTTAGATTTTTTAATGTCAACTCTGTCAATGTTAACATTTGGGACAATGAGTGGCACTGCATCATGCATTCTGTAATGTGAACTAGAATCAATTACATATGCTCCAGACTCAAGTGCAATTGGTATGTATTTAGATGATACATCTGCCTCTGTATTAAAGATACATAATTCATCCTTTTGAAAGTTTATCCCATCTGTATTATGCACAAGAAAGCTATATCCTCGTAGGGTGAGATATGATCCAGCAGATCTGATTGAACCAGTCACTCTTATATTAGATATATCAAAAAGCTTGCTATCTATAAGCATCTGTAAGACATTTCGACCTACATTACCGGTCCCACCAATGACTGTTACTTTATGTTGAAACATTTTAGTTATTTATTATTTTTTGAAATATAACCTGGTAGATCTGATTGAGCTACTACTTAAGGATTTTTTAAGTAAAATAACTCTTCTTTGTTATTGTTTTTTTGTGCATAAATTTACACATTCTTTATACAAATTATCATTCTCTTTTCGGCTGCATATCTTTATGCAATACTAGGTTGTTAAACGAGACCATATCACCATATATATCAACTATTTTTATGAAAAAACAATTTTATCTTCATAATTGCAAGATTCTTTATACAATCTTTTAACTATAAATTCTAAATTTTCCATATCTATAAGGTATGACTACTTTTAGTTTTTCATCATATTAAGGATTGTAAACTGCATAGATTTTATCATATCCATCGAATTTGCATTTAGAGATACACCTCTTTTGGCTTCATTACCATCTCCCAACTCAATATGGATATTAACATTTGGGTATTTAACATAGCCATTTTTGTCCGCTGCAGGATGATTTGGCTGATATTTTAAAATAAAATCACTGTTATCATTTTGTATTTTCTTTACTACTACGACTTCAGCACCTGTTTGAGGATCAATTTTATTTTCAAAAAACACCATTTTCCTTCTATATGTATCTGCCTCAGGTGTTGCACCTGTAACATCGATATTGGCTATGTTTTGAGATACGACCTTCATCCTTTCATTCTGAGCTTGTATGCCTGACATAGCTATTTTAGAAGCAGCTCTTAGTGTATCAGTATTTTTGTTGCTGTGTGGTACTATATATGGCGCATCAGCATAAACATTTGCTGACAAACAAAGGCATAAAACTGTTGTAAATAGAGACCTTAACATAGACATGTGAGTATTTTTTATTTGTATATAAATTATACTATTTAAATCTATCAGAATTAATAAATATAGAATGAAGGATAGATTAATAATCTTTGATAACAAAACTTTAAGATAGCTGCATATTTTATTTGTATGTAAGTTATATTATTTAAATCTATCAGAATCAATAAATATAGAATGGAGGATAGATTAATAATCTTTGATAGTAAAACTTCAAGATAGTCACATATTTTATTTTATTTGTATGTAAGTTATACTATTTAGACCTATCAGAATCAATAAAATATAGAATGGCAAGAACAATTGCAATAGTAGCTGGAGGGACTGCAGGCCATGTATTCCCTGCACAGGCATTATCAGAAATATTAGGCACTAAAAACAAGATATTATTTTTTACAGATGCACGTGGGCAGAAGTTTTGTGACGAAAAATCATCCCAACAAAATATTATTTTATCTGTTAGAAACATACAAGGTGGTATATTACAAAAAGCATTGGCATTGTGCTATCTCGGATTGTCAACATTGAAATCACTTTATATTTTGAAGCGACAAAAAGTAGCAGTTGCAATAGGTTTTGGGAACATTACATCTTTTCCAGTGCTTTTTGCAGCAAAATTGTTGAAAATCCCAATTATTTTACATGAACAAAATTCAGTCATTGGTAAAGCTAATAAATTTTTTTTAAAAGATGCAAAATTCATAGCTACATCATTTAAAAACACAGCAGGAATAGATGATAAAAATCATGTTGTTTATAATACAGGTAATCCTATCAGGCAAGAGGTTTTTGATTCAAAGAGAAGGCGTACAAAGATAACTGCTGAGATTTTTATTGTAATTATTGGAGGTAGCCAAGGATCTACAATATTCGACATAACAATAGCACATGCAATCACAGGACTGCCAAAAACCTTACAAGAAAACATCACAATATTTCAACAAGTAAGAGAGGAAAACATTAATTCAGTCAATTCAATTTATGAAATCAGTAAGGTCAAAAAATATATGTTAAAAAGTTTTTTTAAAGAAATACCTCAGATGATGGCTGATGCAGATCTTATAATTAGTAGGGCGGGAGCCTCAGCAATATCTGAAATAGAACATCTCAGAGTCCCTGCAATTATTGTACCTATAACTAATTCTATTGGGAACCATCAAGTTTATAATGCACAGAGCTTTGAACTACAAGGTACATCAAAAGTAATTCTAGAAAAGGATTTTTCAGCTGAAACACTTCGTGTAAAGATAGAAGGTTTATTCATAAAAAATGAAATTGATACTATGAATTCGAAAGTTCAAGGCACAAATGTTAATAGTGCAGCACAAAAACTAGCAATTAAAGTTAATGAAGTTATTATAGGTATGAGATTATAACTTTTTACAACTATCTTTCTAAGAAAGAAATTTTCTTAATATATTTGTAATAATTCTCATGTATAACATAAATTATCAATAATAATAAACTAATTAAAAAAAATAAAAATGCAAGAGTATAAAAAAAGCATAGGAAATAAAGCAGTTGAATTATACAGCAAATTACCTACAAGTACACAAACCATAGTAGCTTCTAGCGCAGTACAATTGTTTGGTTTTTCTATTTTTAACAATTTTAGCGGTTTCGAATCTAGAACCAGTCCGTCACTACCCAATGTCCTGCAAATAATAACTAACACTATAAAACTAGCAGCTATTGATGGAGTGGTACAAAACGTTGCACCATACTTACCATCTTTAAGTGCCATCAAAATATCTTGTAATGATAAGTTTGGTGAAGAGAGTTTTATAACTAAATCTGCTGTATTTGTTGAAAACTTTAGTGAATATACTGAATCTATTGATTCTAAAGTTGCAGCAACTATCGCTATAGATTTGATCGCATGTGCTTTGACACAAAACGCAGCTGTCTTCTCAGTCTTTGATATTGCTACGATTATAGCATATGAATTTTATAAAACTTATGATGCCACCGAAATAATCACAAGTGATGATATAATAGCTGATCTCTAATATATATTCCCCTTTCTGAGGAGTCATAAAGTACTTCAGTCCACTTCTGGTTCAAATCTTATATCAATATACTTTCAACCAGTTGTGCAGCACACTTTTATCATCAATATATTGATAATTTCATTGAATGTGATTCTGTAAGATTTTAGTTAAAGAAAGCAATTTCAATATATTTGTAATAAATATCATGTAAAGTATTGATTACTCGTAATATAGTTAATTAAAAAAAATGTTAAACATAAGCAAGAAAGTCATTTGGTCTGCACTAGCAATTTATGGAACTTCAGCCATGAAGCAACATGAATCTGTAGATCATTTAGAAAGAGGTATGTGGCTAAAGGGAGACACACATTGCCACAATTGTAAGGAGGGAGCAGAATTGAAATATACTGCTCTGTTGCAGAATATATCTTACCATCATGACATGAACGATGATTCAATTAATGGAATATGCTATAATCACAATCTGTATTATTACCAACCCAACTTGTCAATAAAAGAGCCTATAGCAAAACTTGTAATTGATGGTATCAAAGCCGTTACAGGATGTATATTAGGGAAGCTTATTGTAAACAATATAGAACAGTTTTCTGAAGACAGGGAGGCTAAATTATCTGCAACAATGCTTGTAAGTGGATTGTGTGGAGGGATTGTTGCAGCTATAGCACCCAAACATCATAATACAACTTATATAAAGAACTTAACACTTTATGAATTTCCACTGGAATACAATATCATAGGTAGTGTAGTAGCAGCATTCATACTTGCTGGCATATGGTATGAAGATAAAACAGACTCTAATTCTGAGGTAGAAATAGCTGAGATAGAAACTCAAGAGAATGATATTACATATCCTGTCATCAACTATTAAAAAAAATTTAAAATTATTCGCATGATAATTAGAATAAGCATGATACTTGGAATACTCGCATTATAATTAATGACAATCAACAGATCCAATTACAAATGCTATATATAACAGGAAGAAGACTCTGAGTTTGAAGTAGATCCAGCTTAGATACACAATCCCATTTATACCTATGAATTTTACAATTAACTTTTTGGAGCTTTGTAATCATTGGCGTTGATAGGTAATTAAACAGACTCAATTAGAAGTACTGTATATTAGGAAGAAGAATCCTCCTCTGAAGCAGGTCTAATTGAGGTTGGTAATCCTATATATCAAGAGACATAGTCTAAAAGAATTTTATCTATATTTACAACCTTATACTTATCAGATAGGGATCTATGTTTGATAGAATTACTGACATAAACAGCAGCGACTCCATCTAACTCCTTTGATGTTAAAAGGTGTGTTGCAACAACTTCAACTGATCTAGCACCCATTTTAATCAGTAAATCAGCTGAACTCAGTATTGTTTGTCCAGTATCAATTATATCATCTACAATTATAATATTTCTATTAGCCACATTATAGTTTAGTGTGTGTGAGATCCCTTCTGGAGAGCGGATTTTTTCCATACAGATAAACTCACATTTGAATTCTTCGGCGACTTTTTTAGCTCTCATATACCCACCTTTATCTGGTGATACTATGATTTTTTCATTCAGATCCATCTCACATTTTCTAATGATATTTGAGGCTATATTGATGTTTTGAATTGAAATATCTTCTGTATTTGAGTGAATGTCTGCTGTAATTATCTGCTGTATTCCAACTGATTTAAATAATTGGTATATATCTTTTAAAGATGATTTGTCGCATCTTGAATATGGTAGATATGGTAAGATTAATGATAATGATTTAACTCCTAAATCCCTACATTTCAGGGCAACTAGTAATACTTCGAAAATACTACTGTTGACTGGTTTATTAATCCTGTGAAATATAAAAATATCTTTATTAAAGATGGTCTGAGATATATTTATTTCAACTTCTCCAGAATGAAAGGGTTTTATTATACTATCTGAAAAAATTACTGACATAACCGCTGTAAAACCTTATCCTTGCCAATAATTAATATCAGTAACTTCATTTCTGGACCTGATTCATAACCTGTTAATGATAGTCTGAGTGGTAGAAACAACTCTTTGCCTTTTTTATTAGTCTGTTGCTTTATTTCATCTGTCCAGGTGCTCCAAATCGATTCATTCCATTCAAGATTCTTCAATATTTCCGAGGCAGTCTTTAAGAATTCTTTATCTATTCCACTAACAGGCTTAATGTCACCATAACAGATATTATACCATATTTTAGTATCTGTAATTGTATCTATATTTCCATGCATTGCTGACCAAAAATTCTCTGAAGTCGCTGTAATACCAATATCACTTAGGCGCTTCTGAAACATATTGAAAGGCATATTATGAACCATCTTAGCATTGAATTTTTGCAACTCTTCAAAATCATAATTAATAGGGGCTTTACTGAACTTATTTATATCAAATGATTTCTTAAGATCATCTAGTGCATAGAAGCATTCGATTGGATCTGATGTGCCTATTTTAGCTAAAAAGCTATTGATAGTCATTGCTTCGATACCATTATCTCTCAAAGATGCTATGTCGAATCCACCTAGCCTCTTGGAAATCTCACCAGTTTTACTTGTTAAAAGTGATAAATGTGACAAGTTTGGGATTTTTTGTGCTCCTAGAGCTTTGAATATTTGAATATGAGTGGCACTATTAGTTAGATGGTCTTCTCCTCTCATGATATGAGTAATGTTCAACTCTATATCATCTACAACTGATGCGAGAGTATATGTCATATTGCCATCTTCTTTGAACAGAATTGGGTCAGTAATGTTTTCTGGTTTGAAATTCATTTCACCTCTAATACCGTCATTCCAAGCTATTTCTTCAGCATTCAGCATAAATCTCCAGTGCGGTTTGATTCCTCTATCTGCAAATGATTGCTTTTCACCATCAGTTAGCTTAAGGGCAGATCTATCATATATTGGTGGCAGTCCACGCTTCATAAGATTTTTCTTTTTCATCTCAAGTTCTTCCTGGGATTCATAGCATTGATATAATCTTCCTGATGATATAAGTCGTTCTTTTGCAGCTAAATATTTATCAAGTCTCTCTGATTGCCTGTAAGTATCATCCCATTCTAATCCTAACCACTCTAAATCCCTCTTTATAGCATCTTCATATTCTTTTTTAGATCTTTGTCTATCAGTATCATCAATTCTTAAGACGAACCTACCGCCTTGTGATTTTGCCTGTAGCCAAGCTAGCAATGCAGTTCTAACATTACCTATGTGTAATAATCCAGTTGGGCTTGGAGCGAATCTAGTAATAATCATATATTTTTTTTTGATACTTTTTTATTTATAGAATATACTCCTAAATGTATGTTTTTAAAAGTATATATAATGTTAAGTAATAATTGGCTCATACAAAAATTAAATGTGATTGATAGTACACAAAATTATGCAAGAAAGCTTATTAACAATGACTCACAAGTCTTGATTTTAGCTAATGAGCAAACAAATGGGTATGGACAGGAAAAAAGACATTGGGAGAGCCTTAAAGGTAATTTACATACATCATTGATTATCCCTAATGTAAAACCAGTAAGTAATGTTACTTATGTCATAGGTATTGCAATTGGTAACACAATCAATTCATTCAACGCAGACCTAGAAATACAATATAAGTGGGTAAATGATGTTCTAATAAATGATAAAAAAGTTGCAGGGATTCTGACTGAACAAAGTGATAATAGGCTTATTATAGGGATAGGATTGAATCTATTGTCTCATCCAAATATAAGTAAAACAAGCATTGTAGGTGCAACAAATCTATTGGAAAATGGCTTACACATAACTCCAGAAGAGTTTATTGAGAAATTTTTAACAATTTTTACAGATCTTTATAATCAATGGATTGAAGATGGTTTTGAAGATTTCAGAAAGCTTTGGAAAGCAAAGGCATTTAAAATAAATGAATTTGTATCAATTAAATCTGGAGATAGTGTAGTCTCTGGAATATTATATGATTTAGATCCTATAGATGGATCAATTATAATACAGAATAACAACAATCAATTAACAAAACTTCAAGTAGGTAAATGGATAATGTAGGAAAGATTTTAGTTATAGGTGGTAGCCCTCAACATCATACAGCGCCTATATTAACGGCTCTTGGAGCGATGGGTGCTGGTACAGGTATTATCCATATATACTCATGTCCTGCTAATCTTGAATCAGCTAAAAATCATTCTTCAAATTTTGTTTTACATAGTTTCCAAAGCTATACTGGATCACTTGGTTTGTATGATGTGAAAATTATCTATGAGATTGCACAAGATATTGATGCAATAGCTATAGGAAATGGCCTCGGACAAGACTTTGATTCAAAAAAAGCACTATTGGCAATTATAAATATAAATAAGCCAATTATAATTGATGCTGATGCTTTAATTCCAGAAATTTTAAAAATATATGATAGTAGTAAACATCATTGGATTTTAACCCCTTACCTTGATGAATTTGAAAGATTGTTTGAAGTTCCAGCAACACCTGCAAATATCCTAGAAGTATCACAAAAATATAAGATAAATCTTTGTGTCAAAGGTCATATAGACTATATAGTGACGGCTAATGATTTTACAAATAATTTATATTCTGTATTGAAAAATGATTTAAATAATATAGATCTTGGAGATAAAATACATGCCAACTATACAGGAGTTCCTGAAATGCAAATAAATGGTACAGGTGATGTCTTAGCAGGTATAATTTGTAGCTATATAGCACAAGGCCTTACAGCATCACATGCAATGAAGTTAGCAACATATTTATTTGGAAAATGTGCTGAACAACTTATTAAAACATCTGAAGTCTTTTCAGCAGAATCACTTGCTAAATTTTTCCCTCAATTCAATGCCATATAAAAATAAACTATATAAAGATCTTGGAATAAAAGACTTTTACCATTCAAAACCAATTAATCGAATAATAAAAAGTGATAAAGAAGTTATAAAATCTGAGTTAGATCTTTGTGACTCACTGGATGAATTAAAAAGGTTAGTGGAAATATTTGATGGTTGTGATCTAAAAAAATCAGCACAAAATACAGTTTTCGCAGATGGAAATCCTAATGCAAAAATAATGTTTATAGGTGAGGCGCCAGGTGCTAATGAGGATGAGCAAGGAATACCTTTTTGTGGGCAGAGTGGAAAACTATTAGATAATATTATTGCCGCTATAGGGTTGAGTAGAAAGACAAACGCTTACATTACAAATACTATATTTTGGAGACCACCAGCCAATAGAAAACCCACTGATGAGGAAATCAATCTCTGTAGACCATTTGTCAAAAAACATATAGCTATAATCAATCCGAAGCTGATAATTTTAGTAGGTAGTACCGCAGTCGAATCCCTTCTAGAAATAAATACTCCTATCACAAAACTCCGCGGTAAATATTTTGATTATACAAATGAGTATTTAGATGGAAAAACAATCAGGACAACTGCTATATTCCACCCATCATATCTCCTAAGACAACCAACCCACAAGAAAACTATGTGGTTTGACCTCCTTAAGATTAAAAGTGATTTTGATCATTTGTAGAGGTCAATGAGTGAGTCTTAATTAAAACCCACCATGTTAACCTTCTGAGAAAGCTGAACACGTAAATCTACGTTCATATGTGACACTTCAGAATTGGATTCATTGGAAACTGCCTGCTGATTAATATTTGTCCACTCTGTGCGAGCACTTTTTATTACATTAATACCAGCATCACAAATATCTCCAAGACTTTTTATAGCTGCTTCTTTTACCTGCTTCATTACATTCTCTTCGAGTTTATATTGGATCTCAACCTTTTTAATGAATTTATCTATAGACATATTAGAGTTTTGAGCAAGAGCAACTATTGCGTCTCCAACACATTGTAGCTTAGAGAAATCCGTATACATCTGATATGCTACTGCAGCAATTGCTGCTGTCATTATTATTATTGGAGCATATACTACTGCTGCCAGTACAAATGCTGCAATTGACACCTTCAATCTATCATTACCTTTTGCATACCTGTCAGCAATACCAGGGGTAGAATTATAGAGCTCAAATCCTATTACTGCAGCTGCTGCTGTCATTATTATTATTGGAGCACATACTACACCTAGTACTACTAATCCAATCGATACTGATTTATGTGCCTTTATAAGGCCATCAATATTATTTAGCTTTTTATTTATTATGTTTTTCATATTATTCTTGTTATTATTTTTTATTTTTAAATATATAAGCAAGTATAAGCAAGTCTTTTATTAAGATTACTATATTTATTTCTTACTTATAATTAAGTAACGTATTTATTAAAATTTCTAAATATTCTAAATATTCTAAATTTTTTAAAAAAATACTTTATAGTTGTGAAAAGGTTTAATGGAAATAAGATAGCAAATGTGCAGTAGCCTTCACTTCACTAGTTATGAGAATAGATAGTAATTAGTAGAAAGAGACAAATAATAACGCCTCTTTCTTTATTATCTAGTAAAAAGAATTCGTGTATAAGATTAGATTCTTCCCTTCATTCTTTTAGAATAAGTTTAGGGAATTAGAAGGCGATTTTATAAAATTGTTGGTATTGCCCTTTTGGTTCTCACTCCCACAATCCTGATAAATTTCGATTTCTATGTAATCATCATTTTTTTTATTTTCTTCATGAGCATCCTGAGATTTGCTACTTGAAAAGAAATCTTGTATCCCACTAATGAAACCTAATATATCATCGTTAGTGTCACTCCAAGCTTTAGCTACAACACTGTAAATTGTTTTTAGAATATCTTCTTGCACATGTGCTTTTTGGTTTAGCTCTTCCACATATGCTTTTGCATTGTATATTTGATATGCCACATATCCTAATGCTGCTAAAGTTGCAATTGCTCCCAATAATGGATTCAAATACCATGCTAATGCCACACCTGCTCCTAACATTCCTAAAGCTATTGCTGGCTTGTATTTTGAACCTGCCTCTTCATCCTGAGACTGATTGGATATTTCGTCTTTATTTACATACTCTTCGTTGGCAAAATTTCCTTGAGCCTGAGTGCCATCCTCAACATGATGAGCCGTAATGCGCAATTTTTTATTGACAACATAAACAATGTTATTTTGTATGTTTGGAGTTGTCTTTTGATTAAAAGTGAATGGGCATTGTTTTGTTTCGTTACTGTCTATGAAGCTTTGATTTTGTTTGTTATTTTGTTCGATATTCATATTATTCATATTATTCTTGTTATTATTTTTGTTTAATGTTTTATTTTTAAAGATATAAGTAAGTCTTTTATTGAGACTACTTATTTATTTCTTACTTATAGTTATATAACGTATATATTACAATTTCATTAAAAATTCTAAATATTTTTAAATTTTTTCCAAAAATCATTTATAATGGTAGCAAAGGTTTAATAGAAAATAAAATGGTCAAGATAATTGTAGACGGACGGGAGCATTCAGTTGATGATAGTATAACTATCATTCAGGCATGTGACAGCATAGGAATTCAGATACCGAGGTTTTGCTATCATGAAAAGCTAGAAATAGCTGGAAACTGTAGAATGTGCTTAGTTGAAGTGGAAAAAAGCCCTAAGCCAGTTGCTAGCTGTTCAATCAATGTTACAGAAGGAATGGTTATCAAAACAGAATCTGAAGTGGTTAAGAGGGCTAGAGAGGGGGTAATGGAGTTTCTCCTTATAAACCATCCACTTGACTGCCCTATATGTGATCAGGGTGGCGAGTGTGATTTACAAGATCAAGCAGTGAAATATGGGAAGTGTAAAAGTAATTATAATGAAGATAAGAGAGCTGTAGAAGATAAATACATGGGCCCTCTGATATTAACTCACATGACCAGATGTATTCATTGTACTAGGTGTGTAAGGTTTTTAGAAGATATTGCTGGTACTAATGAGTTGGGTGCTATTGGAAGGGGTGAGCATATGGAGATTACAACTTATGTTGAAAAATCAATAAAATCTGAGATGTCAGGTAATATAATAGATCTGTGTCCTGTCGGCGCTCTTACTTCTAAACCATATGCATTTACTGCTAGGAGTTGGGAGCTTAGACATACATACTCAATTGATGTGATGGATGCTGTTGGTTCTCATATAAGAATTGATACGAGAGGCAATGAAATAATGAGAATCCTTCCACAAGCATTTGAACAAATAAATGAAGAGTGGATATCTGACAAGACAAGATTTGCATATGATGGATTGAAATACCAACGCCTTGATACGCCTATGTTAAGGGATGGTGAGAAGTTCAGCAAGATTGATTATGTAAATGCAATTGAAAAATTTGCAGAGATTTTAGGTGGCTCTGAGAGCATCGCTATGATTGCTGGAAAGCTTACTGATGTTGAAACAATGTTTGCAGCAAAAAACTTTTTGAAGAAATTTGGAAAGGGCTATACTGATTATGAAATTAAAATGCATGGATTGCAGTCTGAATTCCGTAGTAATTACCTATTTAATACAACAATAGCTGGAGTAGAAGATGCTGATCATTGCCTTCTAATCAATACTAATCCAAGACATGAAGCAGCTATTATCAATGCAAGAATCAGAAAGTCTGTAGTACATAATAATCTTTCTGTAGCAGTAATTGGATCTGAGCTAAATCTTAACTATCAATATGAGAAATTAGGAAAAGATACAATAGAAATTCTAATACAAATCCTTGAAGGCAAACACCATTACTGTAAAGCTCTCCAAAATGCTAAGAAACCTATGATGATATTGGGTAGTGCAATGTTTTCTGATACAGAATCAGACGAATTACATAAGCTTTGTAAAGCAATTGCTATAAAGTATGGATTTATTACTGATCATTGGAATGGATTTAATATTTTACATAATTCTGCAGGGGCTGCAGGTGCACTAGACATAGGATTTGTAAATAGTTCAGTTAAAAAACATAAAAAAGCTCCCACATTAAAAGATTTTGATACGATAGTCCTGTTTGGTGCAGATGATATAGACTTATCAGAAGTAGCAGAATCTAAAATAATATATATAGGACATCATGGAGATAGGAGTGTATATAGGGCAGACGTAATAATTCCTAGCCCAGCATATACTGAGAAGTCAGGTACTTATGTAAACACTGAAGGAAGAGTTCAGAGAACACTACAATCAGTAAAACCTTTAGGTAGTGCTCGCAATGAATATCAAATAATTTTAGATCTTGCTTCACTTATGGGATTACAACTTGATTTTTCAGATCTCTTGACACTCAGGAGTGGTATGAGTAAAGCAAATAAAATTTTTTCAGAAGAAAACTTATTGAAATTAAATGATAATAAAGCAGATCTAGATTTTGAAACTCCAGAGATAAAGCATAAATTAAAGTTCTTAAATCCAATAGATAATTTTTATTTAACTGATTCAATTTCCAGATCTTCAAAAATCATGGCTGAATGTTATAAGGTAAACAGTTGAAATATTATAAAAAACTTCCTATATAGTGCTGTCGGAATAGTATACAAAAGGTTATAGATACACCGCTGCTAAAAACCAGTGCAGCAAAAGTTTTTAATTAAATAAGGATTTTATAAATATGAATCATTGGAATGTAATAGTTATTGGCTCTGGGCCTGCAGGATACACTGCTGCTATATATGCTGCTAGGGCCTGTTTAAAAACACTTATAATATCTGGTAGTACAAAAGGTGGGCAGCTTACAACTACAACAGATATTGAAAACTATCCTGGCTTTGCTGATGTAATACAAGGACCGTGGCTTATGGAGCAGATGGAAAAACAAGCTACGCATGCTGGTGCAGAAATAATATCAGACTATGTGACAGATATTGATTATAAGAGCGCTCCATTTATTTTAACTGGTGCAGGAAGTATAAAATATTCAACAGATACAGTTATTTTAGCTACAGGTGCTGAAGCAAAGTGGCTAGGCTTGGATAGTGAAACAAAGTTTCGCGGACATGGTGTATCGTCTTGCGCTACATGTGATGGATTCTTTTATAGGAATAGAGATGTACTTGTAGTTGGTGGTGGTAATACAGCAGTGGAAGAATCATTATATCTATCAAAGATAGCTAAAAGTGTTACTCTAATTCATAGACGTGATTCATTACGGGCTGAAAAGACATTACAGAATAAGTTATTTTCCAATCCTAAGATAAAAGTTTTATGGAATACTGTACTTGATGAAGTGGTTGGTGATGAAAATCCACTATCTGTCAATGGTGCAATACTGCATAATATTGCTGATGGTAGTAAGGTAAAATATAATTTCGATGGGATATTTATAGCAATTGGACACTCACCAAACAGCTCATTTGTAAAGGAATTCATTAGGGTTGATAGTGATGGATATATTATTACTGAAGCTGGCACAACAAGAACAAATGTACCAGGGATATTTGCTGCAGGGGATGTACAAGACAAAATATATAGACAAGCAGTCACTGCAGCTGGCACTGGCTGTATGGCTGCTTTAGAAGCTGAAAAGTTTATCTCTGCTGCTGATAATTAGGTTGCTGTGCTGCCTGCTTCCTTTTTTCTGTTTCTTGTTCTGTAAAAGTTGCACTATTAGCGATTTTGTTTTCTAAACGTTTATATCCAGCACGCATATCTTGGAAGTATTGATCATTACCGCCGATAGCTAAATAATTAAGCATTTGCATACGCAAATAGTCTAGTTTTTCCTGTGGGCTGTAATCTTGTATATCATAAAAAAACTTCCCTTCATCGCCTCCGAGATTGTCCCTATACATTTTGAGCACACGTTTATATTCTCCCATGTCTTTTTGTACTTTTGGATTGTATAAAGCTGTTAAAAAAGTTTTTCTTTCATGCAATAAATTGTCTTGTTGCTCATATATTTCATATTCATCAGATGCTTGACTCGACAATAGTGCTTTTGAAGATGTAGTACTATGAGGTACTAATTGAGCGTTAGTATTTATGTCATATCCGAGTAGGCCTACGGCAGAGAGAAGAGACCAAAGTTTTATATTCATATTTATGTTCTATTATTTTATTATTTAATTTAAAAAATATTCAATAAAGGATTGTTTTATTGAACTATGTATAGAATACATCACATATATTACAATTATATTAAGAAATATAAGACTTCTAAGGGATTTTATAATTTTTTTATTTGATATAGTTTTGATGGGATATTTATAGCAATTGGACACTCACCAAACAGCTCATTTGAAAAAGATTTCATTAAGATTGATGGTGATGGATATATTATTACTGAGGTTGGTACACATAAATGTACTAGGGATATTTGCTGCAGGGGACCTATAAGATAAAATATATAGACAACCCTATTGCAGCTGGCAGCGGTTGTATGGCTGCCTTAGAAGCGGAGAAGTTTATTACAGCAAATTCTATTATGACTTCGTCATATTTTTTACTGATCCCTTAATACTTTTATTCAAATCATTAAAATATGAACTCCAGCTGTTATTTTGCACATTTTCCTTCTGAGCAGGAAATATTTTATTAGCCATATTAGACACAACTGAACTCCAGTCATTCTTTTGCACCTCCTTATTCTTCTTAGCAGGAAAGAATTTATTAAATGTATCAGATATTTGTGTCTGAGTTGCAGTGGGTGCACAGCCATAGCCGAGTATAGATCCTGTCAATATAAGTTTACACAGGTTATTCCATAATGTTTCCCCCATTGTTTTCCCCATTGTTTCCCCCATTGTGGACAATTGTTTTTGTGCATTTGGGTCCCGATACAAAGCACAGCATAATCCAATGAGTCCAAGTGCACCGACTCCTCCTAGTGCTATATTGTAATAATCCATGCTGGATTTTGCAGGATTGTTGTCAGAATTTACAGGACTTGAACTATGATTTTTATTGCGTATCCATACATTTCTCTCTGATGCATTATCATATACTGTGGTCCAATTTAGATCTAGATAATTTTTATCGATCTCAAAAGAATCTTTAAGTCCAATTATTTCTTCAATTTTTTGGTTATTTTCTGGATCTTGTATAACCTTACCATCCTCATCAAGAATCAAATTCCTAGCCAATGTTTGAACTTCTGTACCATAAACACCATGCAGCATTGCTTGCACAATGCTTTGGTGATTATCGGAGCGTTTTTTGAGTGAATTTTTGCGCTGCTTAATTAAATATGGATATGGAGCATCAATGAACTGAGCATTCAAAGCCTTATAAGTTTCTATCTTACGATCTTCATATGACGCCTCCTCTAAGGGCTCTAGACGCTTTGCTAATTTTTGTCTTTCATTAAGTGTTTTTTCTATCTTTGGGTAGTCAGCTCCTTTATAATTTACAAACAGTGATTGCATATAGCCACCCAAATTACCTGCAGTTGCGGCTTCTTTAAGAATTTTCTTAGTATTTTCATCATACACATTATCCAATATTTCTCTGTATGTTTTTAAACAAAACCATGGTATCGCTGCTCTATCAGTCCATTTTGCAGTATCCTTACCAAATGCACGAGATAAATAGTCTTTATCAATTATATTTTCTGCAATCATTGTTTTTGTTTCTGCAATCAGTTTTTTTATTTCTGTTTGCTGGTATTCTATTGTTTGTTTCCTTTGTTGATATAGACTTTGATTCGTTTCTATTTTCTGGATTGCCGACTCGGATCTTTCTATTTCTTTTTTTAAATCTTCAATCTGTTTTTTAAATTTTTCAATGCCTGTTGTTGATTCTAAAATATAACTGAGTTGTCTGTTTATTTCTACTTGATTTGTTTTTTTTTCTTTATAAATACCTTGTAATTTAGCTTGCTGACTCTTCAAGTCTGATTGCTTTGCCACAAGTTCTACAACAACTTCATTTATCTCTTTTTGTTTTTCTTTTATATTGTTTTTACACTCCTCTTTTTGGAAATCCTTTAAGGTCGTGTTTTTATGAATTAAGTCTTCATTCCATAATTTATCCTCTAGATCTCGTGAGATGCACTCTAATTTGTCTATCTTATAAACCCCATCAATCTGCAGACCCTCCAAAAGCTTCTGCAAAGCCTTCTGATTCAAATGCCCCTGCTCCTGCTCCTCAGGTTCCACAAGCTTTTGGTTAATAACTAAAAGCTCCTGCTCCTGCAAACGCTTCTGCTCCTGCTCCTCAGTTTCCACAAGCGCTTGGTTAATAATTGTCATAATTTTTTTCATATTTATATTTTATTAGTTAATTTAGTTAGATTTTAATAAAAGTTGATTTATTAAACCATATATAGAGTATACTATATATATTACAATTATATTAAGAAATGTAAAACTCTTAAGGGATTTTATAGATCTCTGGTATACCAAGAATTTTTTCTCTCATACTCACGCATAATCCTTTCTTGCTCATTCAATTTTTCAGGAGATATAGCGTGGCCAGAAATTATTGACATGTCTTGTTTATCTATTGAATCTTCGACAGCATTGTATTTTTTAGCTAAGTTAGTGAAGAATTCTTCTCGTCTGAGTACATGCTCTAATTCTTTTTGTAATTCTTGTAATTGTTGTTGTGACCCCTGTATTTTGAGTTGTATCTCTGCTTTAGTTCGAGCTAAATCATCTAATACCCTCATTGTTACCTTTTGGGCTTTTTCTGGTGTCAATGTGTCTATTAACTTCATTATAGTGCTTTCAATATCATCTAGTTTTGGCTGTACTTGTCTTGATATATTCTGTGCTTGAGAAGACACTAAATTGTTGTGTAGCAAAGAAAAAAGCAAAATGTGTTTTAGATTCATATTTATGTTCTATTATTTTATTATTTAATTTAAAAAATATTCAACAAAGGATTGTTTTATTATACTATGTATAGAATACATCACATATATTACAATTATATTAAGAAATGTAAAACTCTTAAGGGATTTTATAATTTTTTATTTGATATATTTTGATGTGCTATTGATAGCAATTGGACACTCACCAAACAGCTCATTTGAAAAAGATTTCATTAAGATTGATGGTGATGGATATATTATGACTGAGGTTAGAACACATAAATGTACTAGGGATATTTGCTGCAGGGGACCTATAAGATAAAATATATGGACAACCCTATTGCAGCTGGCAGCGGTTGTATGGCTGCCTTAGAAGCGGAGAAGTTTATATCTGCTGCTGATTAGAAGATTGATTTCTTTCTTCTAGCATTTGCCACGTCTTTTAGTAGCCTTTTTCTTTTTTGCCAATTCTTTTGATACGAAAGTTGTAGACTGAAGATTCCCTTCCTTCTCTTCTTCTTTATTATCTCTCAGAGAGTTCACCCATTTAATTTGATCATTAGTTTCATGAGTTTGAGACTGAGCATTTAGAACTTGAGGGTACATTGCTCTAGAGCTATAGCGTGGTTTGGAAAAATAGGTATTTTTACTATTCAGCAATGCCGCTTTGATCTGCCATTTTTCATCCACAACCATATTTTTAAGTTTATATACCTTCGACCCTTTAGATTCAGATGGGGGATTCAAAATCTTCAATACAGATTGCATACACTCTTTAACTGCTTGCTCATTATTTTCTGTTGATTGTTTCTTTTCTTCTTTTTGATTTGAAAGTTGTATATTACTCGCTAAGAAAGATTGATAGATCTGAGATTCCACCACCTGTATGAATTTCTTTATTTGGTAACAAAGCATTCCCGCTATAACATTAGCAGTGCCTTTTTTTATTGCTGTAGCCATGATTTTACCATAAGTAGGCTGTGCCATTAATATTTGACATTGATCCTTTAAAACTCTTTTAAACATAAGTTTTATTTCTTCTGTCATATATTCTGTAAGAATAGCACTTGTATCATTATTTTGTCTTAATAAAGATAATATAAAATCAATTTCCTTACTTATTTCATCATTTAGAGATATAATATTAGCCTTTGCAGTAGCAATACTTTCGAAGTCAATTATGTCAGCATGTGGATTGTGAATATTAATAAATTCAAATGTAGAATCAATTTTCTCATCATTTTTCTCACTTAAAATATAGATTGTAGCAAAATATTGCATTTGTGCAAAAGTCATCAACCGCCTTGATATTTTTTCATTTTGTCTGATCAAGATTTTGCAGCAGTCATATAATTCTCCATCTTTTCCAAAAAACTGCTTTCTGTTTATCCTCAAGCCGTCAATAGTAAAGTCAAAGAATAATGCTATTATTTCATTATCTGAGCATATCTCAAATCCTGTAAATATTTCTCTAATATTATTTATCGTAACTGTTTTTATTACCATAAGCAGCTTATATAATGTAGGATTGGTATATTGAGTACTCTGCAATTCTGCCTTGATTTGCTCTTCACTATCCAGCACTATATCTTTAAGTTCAGATAGTTTACCTCCTTTAACTTGGAAACCAAATAAAGATTTCATACACTCTTCAAGTGCTTGATTGTTATTTTGCATTGATTGTTTCTTTTCTTCTTCTTGGGTTACAAGTCGCATGTTATTCAACTTATTCACTAGTGCTTTTTTATTACTTTCCATATTATTTTAATAATTAGTTTAATTCAAATGCAATAAAAAGTTGCTTTATGCAACTATCTAGTTCAATACACTGGATATTATTATAAATACATTAGGAGGCTTGAGATTTTTTAGAGATTTTTCTTGGATGTATTTTGATGTGCTATTGATAGCAATTGGACACTCACCAAACAACTCATTTGTAAAGGATTTCATTAAGGTTGATGGTGATGGATATATTATTACTGAGGGTGGTACAATAATGTACCAGGGATATTCATGCAGCTGGCAGCGGTTATATGGCTGCCTTAAATTATATCTGCTTCTGATTAGGAATTTTTCTAGTACTTACCATGTCTTGCCTTCGCTTTCTTTTTCTTTTTTTCTATTTCATTCTTTACATGAGTATTTCCTTGCTTTTCTTCTTCCTGATTAGATGGCTGTTGTTCCTGATTCCTTTTTTCTGTTTCCTGTCCTACAAAAGATTGAATCTGAGAATTATAACGCGCTTTGTTTATTAATGCTTTTAGATTACAGTCCATATTAGAGAGTTCAGCATTGCTTAGTGCTTGGGCACAGAGTGCATAATCTTTATGCATGAGACTTTTGTTCACTTCTTTTTCTAGGACTTTTAGACACATCTTTGTGATACTTACTTTGTCATAACTTTCAAAAGTATCCACTCTTGCAAGAATCTTGTCAATCTCAATATCTATTGCATAACCCGCTCCCTTTACATCAGCATTAATCTCTTTAAATCTTTCATCTCTTTGATATTTAGTACCTTTAACTGCGAATCCTTTGCCCATCTTACTCTTTGATTTCAGTGTATCACCAGCATGTATGATGTTTTGGTTATGCTCTAGGGTTTTTGAGCCTTTTATGAGTCCATTACAGAATTCATATAAGCGATCCTCATCTGTTGCAAAGTCCTTTTTTTCTATTTGTATTTTGTTTATAAGTATTTTGATAAGTTGTTGTATTATTATATCATCTTTAGTGCTATCAAATCCTGCAAATATATCAACTCGCAATGCTTTCATTTTAGAACTGTTTATCACTTTACAAAGCAGGGATAATCTATGATATTTATGATGTTGATCATCTGTAGGTTGAAAACTCTTTAATGCACCCTCGAGTTCTGTTGTAATCTCTTGCAAGACATACAGATCTTTACTATCATAATTAATAATCTTACTGAAGGCACTCTTAATTTCAGATGGCACATCATTAATCTGCAGGTTATTCATTTGATCTATTACTTCTTGGTGACGCTGTTGAGTATTTTCCATATTATTATTGATTATTTTATTTAATTAGTTGATTGATTTTTAATAAAATGTTGTTTTGTTTAAACGCATATAATAATATGCTACATATATTACAATTATATTAAGAAACTTAAAACTTTTAAGAATTTTTAAGGGATTTTATTGGATATATTTTGATGGGCTATTTATAGCAATTGGATACTCACCAAATAGCTCATTTGAAAAAGATTTCATTAAGGTTGATGGTGATGGATATATTATTACTGAGGGTGATACAATAATATACCAGGGATATTTGCTGCGGAAGATGTACAAGATAAAATAAATAGACAAGCAGTCACTGCAGCTGGCAGCGGTTGTATGGAAAGCTATACTCCTTTATGACAACACAATGTATTTATAGCAATTAGATACTTTCTAAAACAACTCATTTGTAAAAGAATATATTATTCTGAAGTTGGCACAATAATGTACCAGGGATATTTGCTGCAGGTGGATTATATAGACAACCCTACTGCAGTGGGCAGCGGTTGTATGGCTGCCTTAAAAGTTTATAGATCTAAATTATTAGATGGCTGTTGCTGATTCCTTTGCTCCAACACTTTTCCTGCAAAAGATTGACTTTGAGAATTTTGTTCTTCAAAACGTTGCAATGTCTCAGTGAGATTTTTAATTTTTTCTTGTGATTGTAGAATTTTTTCTTCTTCTAACTTTATTAAGTTCTTTAGACTTTCCGCTGTTACTTCTAGATTACTAAGAATTTGTTCAGGTGTTTTAGGTGCCTCAGTGCTTTGGAGTACCCGGATAACCTCTATTTTAGTGAGCTGCATTGCATTAGATAAAAATTCAGTCATTGAACGTAATGCATCACGATAATTACCTTTTTGAGTCATATTCATAACGCGGTTGAGTTCATCTTTGAATACACCTATATTTTTTAAGCCCTCTTTTGCCTCTTTTATTATCTTTTTTGAGCTATATTCCTCCTCTTTGATATTCTCCAGTAGTACATCTAAGGATTGTAATACTTGAGAGGTATTCAGAGATGATATTTGCTGCATTAGAGATGCGTTTGGATCTGAAATTAAATTTAGGGCATTTAGAGATTGTAATATTTCAGATACATTCAGAGCTGACATTTGCTGGATTAGAAATGTATTGAAATCTGCTGGTGGCTTTGAGCCGTTTAACAGCATATATCCTGAATAAAGTGAATACATTGTTGTTGCTCCCACAAATAGCTTTTTTAAAATATACATATGATTATTTTATTTCTATTAATTAATTTAGTTTATGTTCAATAATGGGTTGTTTTATTGAGCTATAAATCTAATACATATTAACTATATTACAAACTTCATTGAAGATTTCAATAAATTTATATTCTTTATAAGAAGATAGTGGTATTAATGAGGTGGGTACAAGTAAATGTACCAGGAATTGACTGCTAATACAGCCTTAGAAAATTTAGGGATTTATTGCTGCTGTTGCTGGGCTATATCAGGTTGTTGATTTTCAGCTTTTGCAAGCTCTAACCAATTTTTATCATTTGGGGTTTGATTTTCATTATTTAATGGTTGCTTATTGTCTGCTAATATGTTTGCTATATGAGTTTTTACCTTATTTTTTTGCTCTATCTTTGCATGATCTGTTTTCTTGAAGCAGTTGGAGATTTTCTGAAAACAAGAGTTTTTCTTATTCTCACTATAAAACTTTAAAGCATCCTTCACATCTTCAGCACTTAGCGTTTTTTCACCTTTATGATATTTATTAAGTATTTTAAATATTTTTTTACCTACCGCTGCCTCTTTTGTATAAAATTCATTAAAATTTTTACAAAACTCAACAAAATTTTTTGTAGCCTCTTCTAGGGTATTAAATATATTGTCATCTTCTTTATCATTATTTATTGTAAGCTTCGCTTGTGGATCATCTGATTTTACTGGGCTTTCATTATTATTTTGTTTTATCCAAGCCTTATTATAGGCATCAACGATTTTTTCACACACTTGTAGATCGCCACACTGCTTATCCTCATTATCAAAGCTTTTAAAAATGGTGTGATTTTCTGCTTTTTTATTATCCTGTACATTAATATCCTCTATATTAATATTCTGATCAATGTATTCATCTTTGTCTTTGAAGTTAGCAGTAACTACACCATCATGAGTTCGATTTATTGTTTTGTCTATTTTACTCTGCATATGATTTTTTAGTTAAATTGTTTGTTTTTATAGTGATGAACTATTTATATAGACCACTTGTATTAATATACACCGCTTGTATTGTAAGCTTAAGTATCTTTATATTTTTTATTAAATAAACTGAATAATTTTTTAAATAAGTTGCTTTTATTACAATAAATAATGATTGGATTGTCTGAGTTGCAGTATAATAAATGGC
>CAMCJK010000008.1 GCA_945875075.1 Candidatus Fokinia solitaria
TTGACAAAATATAGACAAAATATTTTTTTCGTCTATAAGTAGTATAAAATTTATTGAACAAATTTTTAGGAAAACAATGATATCGTCAGAAACAAGAGATATTAATATTAATAATATATCAGTAGAAGCAATCCTCTTAAGGGAAGATAATACAGGATATATTTTTATCATTATATGTAATCTATGCTTAAGTTTATTTTTTACAATACTTGGATAAAAAAGTTTCATTCATTATTTTTTATATTGTCGGCTACTGTATAAAGGTATTGCACATCTCTCTGGCTTTTAATATGGTTGACAACATTTTCTATGTCAGAATCTTCTACATAGGCGCCATGTATTCTTTCTATTTTACCACCAGGCATCATATAAAGCATGTCTCCTGCACCTAAGAGCTGCTCAGCTCCCATCTCTCCTAATATTGTACGACTATCGAACTTTGATGCAACCTGGAAACTTATTCTTGTAGGCAGATTAGCTTTGATAACACCTGTGATCACATCAACTGAAGGCCTTTGTGTTGCCATAATTAGATGGATACCTGCTGCTCTAGCCATTTGAGCCAGTCTTTGAACTGAAACCTCAATATCTTTCCCTGCAACAGACATTAAATCAGCCATCTCATCAATAATGACTACAATATATGGTAGTATCTCAGCTTGTATTACTATTGATTCAAAAATTGGTTGCTTTGTTTCACTATTAAAGCCTATTTGTACATGTTTTTCTATATTAGAATTTCTCTCCTGTGCTTCCCGCATTAACTTATTATAGCTAATTATATTACGCACTCCAAGGAGAGACATAGCTCTATACCTAGTACCCATCTCCTTAACTACCCATTGCATTGTTGCAATTGCTGTCTCAGGTGTTGTAACAACAGGTGATAGTAGGTGAGGAATACCTTCATATACTGACATCTCAAGCATTTTAGGATCTATCATAATAAATTTACAATCGTCAGGAGTATATTTATATATAAGAGATAATATCATTGAGTGTATTGCAACTGATTTTCCAGACCCTGTAGTGCCAGCAACAAGAAGATGAGGCATTTTAGCAAGATCAACAACTATAATTTCACCAGTAATGCTTTTGCCTAAAACTAGAGGTAGTTGATGTTCTGAGTTTTTGTATTCACTACTTTCTAATAAGTCTTTAAGTCTAATGATTTGGCGATATTCATTTGGTAATTCTATACCAATTGCATTTTTTCCTTGTACTACCGCTACACGTGCTGATTTTGCTTGCATGGATCTGGCTATATCATCTGCTAATCCTATAACTCTTGAAGATTTTGTACCGGAAACTGGCTCAAGAGAGTATAATGTCACAACAGGTCCATGAAATACTTCTATGATAGTCCCCTTAATTCCAAAATCATTTAATACAGTCAAGAGTTTATTTTTAGTTACCTCAGTCTCTTCTTCTGTAAGTTTATAAAGATTTGGTGAGCTATCATTAGCTAATATTTGAGTTTGAGGTAGTATAAAATGCTCTTGTTTATTTACTGGCAAAGGTTTTAAATCAGATATTGGCAATATTTTTTTTTGCTCTAACCTTTCAGCAGATATAATAGGGAAGAGAGATTTATCATTACTGGATTCTTGCGCTCTATTAAAGTCAAATTTTACTTTATTTGCTGGCTCTAATATTGGATAATTATCAACTTTTCTTTCACTTTCTATATGATGATTTTTGATATCAAAAAACTTATTATCAGTAGTGTTTTGAGGTACTTCCTGCTGCTTTTTAAACTGAATTTCAGGGTTGCTTGAAAAAAAATCATTTGTAGATTTATGGTCATCAGTAGATGTATCTTTTCTCAGAGTTGCATTACCTCCTCTAAGGAATTTTCTGATCCACTGACGTAATCTCAATTTCCTTCCTTGTGATTTTATATTAACAGTTGAATCTTGAGGGTTTTTAGTATTGATACCTATGATTAATTTTTCTATACCTCCTGAGATAAATAATAAAACAATCCCACAGCCAATTATGCTAACGGTTGTAATAGTAGCCATTTTCTTTCCATATAATGCTTCAGTTTTCAGAAAATATCCAATGTATCCACCAAGATTAAAGTGATAGTATTCACCATCCATCACTGTATTATGATCCAATAGAGCTATCACGAAACAAAAAATCGGGAGTGTTAAAAATATAATGCTGATTTTAAATGGGAGCATTGAAATCTTCTTTCTGAGTATCTCAAGCCCTCCCAAATATATGCATAATAGTAGTGGAATGAGAATTGCATAACCAAATGCTTGAAACATTAGATCAGCTATGTTTGCACCATATTTAGAGGTGATATTACTAACTGCTCTATCTGTAGAATTAAAATATGAAGGATCATCTGGATGATAGTCTAAAACAGCTATAATACAGAAAAGAGATATAATTATAGTAATAATTGCAATTATTTTCCTAATAAAACTCATGTTTTTTTTACTTGATTGAATTTGCAGATATAACATCCCAAATAAAAAATCTCTATACCTGAAGATGATTTTATGCATAGAAATCATAAACTGCTTGTTTATAGTATATGACTATGTAATAATATAGTTTGTATGCCAAACAACTATTAAACTATTAATAATGTCATTGAAGAGTTCTTTACTAGAAAAATTTCTTAATCTGAAAATTGATCTGAGAAACTAGTAATGCTAGCAAAAGTCTATACTGTAGCGTTTTCTGGAATAGATGTACAGAAGGTTGAAATACAAGTGCATGTTGCGTCTGGTGGTCTGCCAGCTTTCAATATCGTCGGAATGGCTAATAAATCTGTGTCAGAATCAAAGGAACGTATTAGAGCAGCCTTTGCAAGTATTGGAATAGGATTCCCTGCAAAGCGTATTACTGTTAACTTAGCACCAGCAGATTTGATGAAAAACGGTAGTCATTTTGATCTTGGTATAGCAATTGCTCTTCTTGTCGCGATGGATATTATAAAAACCGATCAACATAAACAGTATATTGTAATCGGAGAGCTATCACTAAACGGTTCAATTACTAGAGTTAATGGGGTTTTACCAGTAGCTATCAAGGCAAAAGAGATGAATTTAGGACTGATTTGTCCATATGATAATGCTTACGAAGCCAGTCTTGCTGATAATGATAATGTTTTAGCACCTACAAATCTACTTGATATCATTAATCATTTTCATGGGAAAAATAATATTCAAAAGGTAGGAATTATATCTGCTGAGTCAAATATTGAAAGTGCAAGCCATGATTTAAGTGATGTTAAAGGACAACATTTTGCTAAAAAAGCATTGGAAATAGCAGCAGCAGGTGGACATAATCTGCTTATGATGGGACCACCAGGCACAGGAAAATCAATGTTAGCTAAAAGATTGAGTGGTATATTGCCGCCTCTAACAAGAGATGAGCAGCTACAAGTCAGCATTATAGCTAGTATTGTCGGTATGTTTGATGTGAATAAAGGCTTGATACAAAAACGTGCATTTAGAGAACCACATTCGTCATCTTCTATGCCTGCAATCGTTGGAGGTGGTAAAGATGCTAGACCAGGTGAAGTCACACTTGCACACAATGGAGTATTGTTTTTAGATGAGTTACCTGAATTCAGTAAACAGGTTTTAGAGTCACTCAGGCAGCCACTTGAGTCTAAAAATATCACAATAGCAAGGGTAAATGCACATGTGACATATCCAGCAAATTTTCAGCTGATAGCAGCTATGAATCCTTGTAAATGTGGGTATTTTAATGATAATCCAATCTTGAGATGTAGAAAGGCACCATTATGCGCTGAAGACTATCAAAAACGGATTTCAGGACCATTACTCGATAGATTTGACATGCACGTTCATGTCTCTCCTATCAACCTATCAGAGATAGGTATAATTTCGAATGAGACTGACAGAATTCCAGTTGAAAAGTCAGCTGATATTTTAAAAAGAGTCATTAAAGCAAGGGAGGTGCAGAATATGAGATGTGAAAAACTAGGCATCAAAACAACTATAAATGCACAACTTGATGGTGATTTGTTGAAGGAATCAGCAAAGCTCGATACATCAGCTCAAAAGCTAATTTATGCTGCAATAGATAAATTCAATCTGTCAATGAGAGGTGTGAACAGAGTCCTACGTGTTGCTCGTACTATCGCAGATCTACAAGAGTCTGAGGGGTGTACTAGCACTATATTGGCTGAGGCTCTCAGCTATAGATGGATGAATTAAAAGCAAAGTTTAAATTGTAATTTTTATAATACTAAGATAGTATTTGCAGTTATTTTTAAGTCAAACTTTTTTTTATTTGAATAATGCTTAACAAACTTGATAAAGATGAGGGGGTACCAAAAGATATAAATATTAAAAGTGTTTATATCAAAACTTACGGATGCCAGATGAATGTGTATGATTCAGAGAGGATGATAGAACTTTTAAAGCCACATGGTTTTAATTGTGCTGCGTCGCCTGAAAATGCCGATTTGGTTATTTTAAATACATGTCATATAAGAGAAAAAGCTTCTGAAAAAGTACATTCTGAATTAGGTAGGATAGCACTTCTGAAGAAAGACAAAAGGCAAAAATATGACAGTGAAATGATTGTCGTCGTAGGTGGCTGTGTAGGACAAGCTGAAGGTGAAAATATTATAGCTAGATCACCTTGTGTAGACATAGTCGTTGGACCGCAGTCATATCATAACTTACCTGAACTAATTGAAAGGGTCAAACGTGAGAAATCATGGGCTGTTGATCTTGATTTTTATGAGAATGATAAGTTTGATAATTTAGATTTTGAAACAATACAGAATAAACATTCAGCCTTTCTTTCAATACAGGAAGGATGCGATAAGTTTTGTCATTTCTGCGTAGTCCCATATACACGTGGTGCTGAGTTTTCAAGGGCATTTTCTGCCATTTATAGAGAGGCAATAGGTCTCATATCACGTGGTTGTAAGGAAATTACTTTATTAGGTCAAAATGTTAGTGCTTACCATGGATTAGATGACCAAGGAAATGAAATGACTATTGGTAAATTGATAAAATTACTTGCGAAAATAGATGGCTTGCAGAGAATAAGGTATACGACATCGCATCCAAATGACATGCTAGACTCAGATTTATTAGATGCACATGCCAATATAGATAAATTGATGCCATACATCCACTTGCCAGTTCAGTCAGGCTCAGATAGGATTTTACAGTCAATGAACAGGAAGCATAAGCGTGATTTTTATTTTGATTTGATAGAAAAATTCCGTGCAGTCAGGCCTGATATAGCATTTTCTTCTGACTTCATTGTTGGATATCCAGGAGAAGCTGAAGAGGATTTTGATCACACAATGGATTTAGTACAACAAGTAAACTATGCACAAGCATATTCTTTCAAATATAGTCCACGTCCTGGCACTCCAGCATCAGCTTTGAAAAATCAAGTTACTGACAAAGACAAAGATGATAGATTGCAAAAATTACAAAAAGTTCTTTACCAGCAACAGAAAACTTTTAATCAAAGTAAAATTGGGACAACCCTTTCAGTACTGCTTGAAAAACAAGGGAAATATGATGGGCAATTGGTTGGGAAATCAGAATACATGCAGTCAGTTATAGTAGAAAACCCACAATTTAAAATTGGCGATATAGTTAATGTAATGATAAAAAGTGCTACACAAAATAGTCTACATGGAGAAATTATCAACAATATTACATAATTTACTACTTGCAAAACAGTAAAAAATCCTGTAAGTTGATTACACTAGAATCTGTCTTTTAAAGTTCAAAAAACACAAGACAAATTATATTGTGCCGAAAAACGTTGCAGCAGCAACGAAATTATGGCATTGAATTCATTGAGTAATTTATTAATTAATTTTTTTCCTGAGGAATGAGATATATTCTTTGGCTCAGGTTGAATTTATTATAGTAAATGCCATATATAATTTATATATATAAATAAATGCAAGTAGAAGTTTTAAACTGGGAGAACCAGGTTGTTGAAACCAAGACTCTTGACGAAGCTACATTTGGTGTTGCTACTCGTGTTGATATAATCCAGCGAGTCGTGTCATGGCAAAGAGCTAAAGCTCGTGCTGGAACACACAAAACAAAGGAGCGTGGTGAAGTCAGCGGCTCAACAAGAAAGATATATAACCAAAAAGGTGGTGGACGTGCTAGACATGGTAGTATCAAAGCGCCAATTTTCATTGGTGGTGGTATAACATTTGGGCCAATCCCTAGATCACATGCGTTCTCATTAAACAAAAAAGTTAGAGAGCTAGGACTGAAATCCATACTCTCAACAAGCCTCAGAGAAAGTAAAATCATTCTGATGGATAAAATAGATATAAATGAGAAAAAGACATCATCTTTCATAAAAAATCTTTCGGAAATAGGCATCAAACCTAATACAAAGCTTTTGATGATTGATTCAATTATTAGTGATAACTTAAAACTATCATCATCCAATCTACACAAAGTTAATGTTTTGCCGATAGTTGGAATAAATGTCTTAGATATAATGAAACATGATAAAATTATCATCACTGTTTCTGCAATTGATAACTTACAAACAAGATTCGCAAAATGACTCCAATTATACAACCAAAGTTATATGATATACTAGTCTCACCTGTGAGAACCGAGAAGGCTTTTATACAGCATGAAGGATCGAAATACACATTCTATATCAGAAGTGAGACGACTAAAAATGAAGTAAAAGCTGCTGTTGAAAAAATCTTTGGCAAGCAAGTAGAAAGAGTTAACATAGTGGCTTCAAGAACAAAAACCAAAGGTGCTAGAAAAGGCCGTATTGGGAAGAAAGTTACAATGAAAAAAGCTATAGTAACACTCCAAAAAGGTACGAAGTTCGATGAGATTTTTGGTTCATAATATAACTAATAGAAGATAAGATAAATGGCATTAAAGTTTTTTAAACCAACCACACCTGGTAGTCGTGATACAGTTCTAGTAGATAGAAGTGAATTATGGTCAGGTAAGCCAGTTAAAGGTTTACTATCAAAAAAGCGTTCGGCTAAAGGGCGTAATAACTTCGGTAGAATTACTGCTTGGAAAAAAGGTTCGGGCTGTAAAAATAAATACAGACTTGTTGATTTCAAACGTACTAAAGTTGGTATGGCTGCTGTAGTTGAGCGTCTTGAATATGATCCTAACCGCTCAGCATTCATAGCTCTTATAAAGTATCCAGATGGTGAGCAGGCTTATATTATAGCTCCAAATAAGCTCATTCCTGGTACTGAAATTATCTCCGATGATTCAGCTGATATTAAAGTTGGGAATTCAATGCTGCTCAAAAACATCCCAATTGATACAATGGTTCATAATATTGAGCTAAAGTCTGGAAAGGGTGGGCAATTAGCTAGAGCAGCAGGTTCATACGCTTCAATAGTTAGTAAAGATCCTGAACAGGTACTTCTAAAGCTTAGATCTGGTGAGATCCGCATCGTTTCTCCTATGTGTAGAGCTACAATAGGAGTTGTATCAAATTTAGATAACAAAAACGTTGTTTATGGTAAGGCTGGTAGAAGACGTTGGTTAGGTGTTAGACCTACGGTGCGTGGTGTTGCGATGAACCCAGTAGATCATCCTCTCGGTGGTGGTGAAGGTAAATCATCTGGTGGTAGACATCCTGTGACTCCTTGGGGTAAACCAACTAAAGGTAAGCGTACGAGATGTAATAAGCGAACAGATAAGTTTATTGCAAAGTCAAGACATAGAAATCGTTAATTAATTAAATTATATGGGTAAAAGATCGAATTGGAAAGGACCTTTTGTGAGTCCTAAATTACTAGCAAAGTTTACAAAGGCAGCTAAGTCTTCTAAAGGCTCTGCAGCAGTTATATCTACTTGGTCTAGGGGTAGTACAATACTACCAAATTTTGTTAACTTCACATTCATGGTACACAACGGGAAAAAAATGATTCCAGTAAGAGTAACTGATGACATGGTTGGTAAAAAATTAGGAGAATTTGCCCCTACTAGAACATTTGGTGGTCATAGTGGTAACAAAAAAACTGCAGGTAAAAAATGAGAAAGAATAATCAGAACGACTCAACAACAGCATATGCTAAAAGCGCTCTTGTGAGAACTAGTATTTATAAAGCTAATCTTGTTGCAGCTCAGATCAGAAAAGCTAAAGCTAGTGAAGCTATTTTACAGTTAACATTTTCTAAGAAAAAAGTCTCAAAAGATATGTTAAGTGTTTTAAACTCTGCTATAGCCAATGCTCAAAACAATAAAAATCTTGATATAGACAGATTGCGTATCTCTGAAGTTTTAATAGAGAGAGGACCTTATATAAAGAGATTTGCTGCTAGAGCTAGAGGTAGAGGCTCAAGAATTATGAAACCTTTGAGCAGGTTTGTGATTTTTGTTACAGAAGAATAAAATTTTAATGAGGAAATTATAATGGGTCAGAAAGTTAATCCTATAAGTCTCCGTCTTGGTATCACACGTACTTGGGATTCAAGATGGTATGCAGATGGTGAAGATTATGCAATAAAACTACATCAAGACTTAGCAATCAAAAAATTTATAGATAAAAAGCTCGCTCACGCAGCAGTAGCTAGAGTCATCATTGAACGTCTGAATAAGAAGACCAAAATTACGATTCATACTGCAAAGCCAGGCGTTGTGATAGGTAAAAAAGGTGATGACATGACAAAAGTCAAGGATTTCATTATGAATCTCACTGGTGATGAAGTCTCAATTAATATAGCTGAAGTTAGAAGGCCTGAGATAGAAGCACAGATTGTTGCAAACCTTATAGCACAGCAGCTAGAATCCAATACTCCCTTCAAAAAAATAATGAAAGGTGCAATTCGTAATGCAATTAAAATGGGTGCTGTTGGTATCAAAATTATGGTTTCCGGAAGATTAGGTGGGGCTGAAATAGCTCGTACAGAATGGGATATGGAAGGCAGAGTTCCATTACACACACTCAGAGCCCAAATTGATCATGCAAAAGCTAGAGCTAACACTACATATGGTGTTATTGGAGTAAAGGTATGGATATTTAAAGGCGAAACATTTAAAGTTGCTAAGTAACGTTAATAAGATAACAGTATAGATATGTTAGTTCCTAAAAAGACAAAATACAGAAAAGCTTTTAAAGGCAGAATTAATGGTATTGCTAAACGTGGCTATACCATAGCATTCGGATCATTTGGTCTAAAAGCTCTTGAGCCAGAAAGAATAACTGCAAGGCAAATAGAAGCTGCCAGAAAAGCAATAAACAGGTATTTACGTAGAGCTGGAAGGCTATGGATAAGAATTTTCCCTGATGTACCAGTTTCACGTAAGCCAGCTGAGGTAAGAATGGGTAGCGGTAAAGGCTCAGTAGAATTTTATATCTGCAGAGTGCACCCTGGAAGAATTTTATTTGAACTTACAGGAGTTTCAAGTGCACAGGCAGAAGAAGCATTCAGGCTTGCTAGTGGAAAACTACCAATCAAGACTAAATTTGTGCAGCGAATTGAAGAAGAAGTTGATTGAAAGTGAAAAATATGATATGATACGCCCAGTTATTGTTGGGTATATTGCATTTTCAAAAAAAATAAATGTAATTTAAAATGAATTATTCAAAAGAAATTTTACCTTTAACTAAAGATGAGTTAATAGTGATGCTTGGAAGTTTTAAGAAAGAATACATGAACTTAAGATTCCAAAAAAAACTTGACTCTATAAATCCATCTAGCATAAAGAAGGTAAGAAAAAATATTGCTAGACTCGAAACAAGACTGAGTGATATAAAGAACAATAAAAACGGATAGAAATACATGCCAAAAAAGATTTTAAAGGGTGTTGTAACAAGCATAGCTGGGAAACAAACTATTGTCGTAAAAGTGCGTAAGCATAAAATGGATCCAAAATATAAAAAGCAAGTTATATCCGATAGAAAGTATATGGCTCATGATCCAAGAGAGAATATAAAGGTTAATGATACAGTTTCTATAGAAGAATCAGTACCAATTTCCAAAATGAAGAGATGGATTGTTTTATATGATCAATCAGAAATTAAATAATATAATTTGATAGGAGAATGGCAATACAAATGGGCAGCAGACTTGAGGTCGCTGATAATTCAGGTGCTCAAACCGTTATGTGTATCAAACCACATGGTGGAACTGGGAAAAGACATGCTAAAGTTGGAGATGTAATCAAGATCTCTATTAAATCTTTGACAAAAAAGTCTAGAAAATTTGGCGGACAAGGAAGTAAGGTAAAAGTCGGTGAAGTTTATGATGCCGTAATTGTTACAGAGCCTCAAATTAAAAGAAAAGATGGGTCAGTAATTAGGTTTTCAGCAAGCTCTGTTGTTATTTTAGATAAGAATTATGAGCTAATAGGCACAAGTATCGATCGCCCTATACCGCGTGAAATCAGAGGTTCGTTCCCAAAAATAATATCATTAGCACCAGAAGTTTTATAGATTTTAGATATATGGAAAAAAATAAAATGAAATTCAAAAAGGGTGATTTAGTACTTATCACTACTGGAAAAGATAAAAATAAGCAAGGATATATAGTCAAAGCTCTTCCAAAGAAAGGGCGTATTATCGTTGAAGGCATCAACATGATGGGTAAGCGCATTAAGCCAACAATGGATAATCCTACATCCTCTGTTTTGCAAGTTGAACATTCGATTCATTCATCAAACGTCTCTCATATAGATCCAAGAACTGGACTACGTACGAAAGTCGGTTATAAAGTTGATACTGAAGGTGCAAAAGTTAGATTTTCAAAAAGAACAGGTGAAACAGTTTAATTAATAGATTTTATGAGTAAGAAAAAAATTGAAACCTCCAATCAAGTGCAGCCAAGATTTAGAAAGCGTTATGATGAGGTAATCAAGTCTAAGATGTTAACTGAGATGTCTTATAAAAATGTCATGCAAATCCCTAGATTGCAGAAAATTGTTCTAAATACATGTATCAAGGATGCAGCATTTAACCAGTCTTCTCTAGAAGTAGCATTTAATGAGCTTTATTTGATTACAGGTCAAAAGCCAGTGGTTACAAAGGCTACAAAGTCAATTGCTGGTTTTAAAATCAGAGCTGGAATGGGATTGGCTTGTAAAGTAACACTCCGTGGCAATGGTATGTATGAGTTCTTTGATAGACTTGTAAATATAGCTCTACCACGTGTAAGAGACTTCAAAGGCTTTTCGAAAAAACAATTCGATGGACAAGGTAATTTATCAATAGGATTGAAAGAACAACTAGTGTTTCCTGAAATAAATTATGACAAAGTTGATAAGATCAGAGGAATGAATATAACCTTTGTGACAAATGCTAAAAGTGATGCTGAAGCAAGATTATTGCTGGAGCTTTTTGACATCCCATTTATTCAATAAATTAAATTATATGGCAAAAAAAAGTTTAATAGAACGCAACAAAAAACGTCGTAAGCTCTATGAAAAATCTAAGGATGAGCATGATAGACTAAAAAAAATGGCATCTAACAGATCTTTATCACCAAATGAAAGATTTACAATCAACCTAGAGCTATGGAGCTTACCACGGAACAGCTCACTAACTCGCGTGTGCAACAGATGTCTTATAAGTGGTCGTAAGAGAGCTTACTATAGAAAATTCAAGGTATCTAGAATTGTACTAAGAGAATTAGCAAGTTCAGGACAGCTTCCTGGGGTTAAAAAGGCAAGTTGGTAAATTAAATAATTTGGAGAGATAAAATGTCAATGCAAGACCTAATAGCTGATACTATCACAAGGATTAGAAATGCCCAGATGGCTTCTCATTCTTTTGCAGAAATATTAGCATCAAAATTAAATGTTAGCATTCTAGACCTTCTAAAACAGGAAGGATATATAGAAGCTTACAAGAAATCAGAGGATTTAAGAAGCGTGAAAGTGGCTCTTAAGTACTACAGAGGCATGCCTGTTATAGCGAAAATAACAAGAATTTCTAAACCTAGCAGAAGAGTTTATGTGCAAGCAAAAGAAATAAAACTAGTACGTAATGGTTTAGGTGTTGCAATCATTAGTACTAATAAAGGTTTAATGACAGATAAAGAAGCTAGAGAGCATCACTTAGGTGGTGAGTTACTTCTTACTGTTGAATAATTAATTATGATTGAAATATGTCAAGAATTGGAAAAGTACCTGTAACTATACCTACTGGTGTAGAGGCTCATATAGATATAAATAGTCTATCAGTCAAAGGTCCTAAAGGAATGCTCTCAAGAGATTTTAGCAGGTTGGTTAAGCTATCACGAGAAAATAATAATATTCTTGTGAGCCCTGCTGTGGATGTAAAACCATCAGAGACAAGCAAAGAAGTTAGAGCTATGTGGGGGCTGACAAGACAGCTCATTAATAATATGATTGAAGGTGTATCAAAAGGCTTTTCAAAATCTCTAGTCATTACTGGTAGTGGTTATAAAGCTGCAATTAATTTTGGTATGTTACAAATGTCATTAGGATATAGTCATGATATTGTCATTGCTATTCCCATAGGACTCGACGTAAAGTGTGATAAGAATATTGTCACTATCTCTGGTCATGATAAAGAGCAAGTTGGGTTGTTCGCATCTCAAGTTAGATCTAAAAGACCTACAGAGCCATATAAAGGCAAAGGGATAGAATATGAGGGTGTTGTAATCATCAAAAAAGCATCTAAGAAAAAATAATTAAGTATTGATAAATGACACTATATAAGGATAACTTCGATAGGAGACAACAAAGAGTTAGAATTGAACTTAAAAAAAATAATTCTAGAAAGTTGCCGAGACTTTCTGTGTTTAAATCTAACGGGAATATATATGCTCAGATAATAGATGATGAAAGAAGTTTCACCATTGTATCTGCCTCAACTCTGGAAAAAGCATTAAAGACAGCAGCAAAAAAATCTTCTAATATAAATGATGCAAATGCTGTAGGTGATTTGATTGGTAAAAAAGCTGTAGAAAAAGGTATTACAGCTGTAATCTTTGATCGTGGTGGATACAAATATCATGGCAAGATAAAAGCTTTAGCAGATGCAGCAAGAGAGGCTGGACTGAAGTTTTAAATAGTTTAAATGAGTTTATTTGTAAAAACTTTTTACATAATATTTTTACTCATTTGCTTGACAGGTTGTAGTACTACGAAAACAATCAAACAAAAATCTATATTAAGACCAACAACTCACTTTATTCAATCTTCCTTCAAAGGGTTGGATGGATGGGATGTGGCAACACATGAGAAATCCTTCTCAGCATTTCTAAGATCATGTAAAAAAATCCAAGCAAAGAAAAGTATAAGTAATACAAAAGTTGGAGAGAATCTGACAGAATGGAAAAATGTTTGTGGTAGAGCGACGAAACTGTCAGCAACATTAGGTGATATTAATAATTTAAAAGGATCTAAACTGAGAGAAGGGAGGTGGTTAATCAAGCTATTTTTTCAACAAAATTTTATTCCATATAAAGTTGGGATGTCTAATCATGGACATAATTTGACTTTTAATTCTAGGTTCACTGGATATTATGAAATAGAATTACAAGGTAGTATGAAGAAGCATAAAGACTTTCAACATCCTATTCATAAGCCACCTGTTAATTTGCGACAAGCAAAAGGCAGTCATCACCTAAAAAGGTCCTCAATAAATAAAGGCAGTTTACACCAGCATAGATTGGAAATAGCTTGGGTCAATGATATGCCAAGGCTTTATTTTATGCACATACAAGGGACAGGTGTAGTGAAGTTAAAGGAAGGTGGAGAAATATCACTAGTATCTAGTGGCTCAAATGGATTCTCTTTCAAAGCATTGCCTTCTGAATATCTTGGATCAGCACTAAATATTATGAATAAGCTAAGAAAGAATGGGAAAAAAGGACATGAAGACATGGATAAAAATGATTCATATATGTTTTTCCAACCAAGAAAAGAGATACACGCTGTAGGTGCCCAGAACGTTATGTTGACTCCTGAATATTCTGCTGCAATAGACAGTGCAATTTACCCTTATGGGGTCCCAATATGGGTTGAAATAAAGATGCCATACATAAAAGGATATACTAAAGGTGAGAGTTATAAAAGATTATTTATAGGACAAGATAGAGGAGGGGTGATCAAAGGAGGTGGCAGAGTAGATCTGTTCTTTGGGAGGAGTAAGAGGGCTGAGAATGTTGCAAGTAATCTACATGCTTTTGGTAATATGTATGTTTTATTTCCAAAAAAACTATCAATACCATCCATTTTTGATACTAGATAAAATTTTTTTTAATCTGTATACTGTAGTACCAATCTGATGTAAAGTGGTTTTAAGGTTAGAAATAGACTATATTAGCAGCAATATAGGATTGAACTTTACATAATATTTTATTATAAAACTCTATATTTAGAAATTAATCATAAGAAGTTATAAATGGATATAATTATACTGCTAATATGTACTTTTCTCATTATTAATAAACTGATAAAGATGCTAGGTCAGTTTAATCCTGACTCAGACAAAGAGAGGAAACAAAAATATTCTAGTAGCATCATTGCCAATATGTTCAAGCAAAAGTATGGCAACAAAAATGATAGTATAAAAGAAATCAATATAATAAATGCACAGACAATTTCAGCTGAAGAATTAAAGCTACCAGAAGAAATAAAATCTGTTTTAAATCAAATAAGGTCTCAAGACATTGATTTCGATTTTGATAAGTTTATGAATGGCGTTAGAAAGGCTTATATTATGACTATAAAAGCTATTTCTGAATCTGATTTTAAGACATTAGAATTCCTTATGGAGGGTGATATATATAAAAAAATTCAGCAAGATATTGAAAATTCAAAATTAAATGGATTGATAAATAAAAATTCTGTGAAAGATATCAATCAAATTAATTTGATTGGCGCTGCCCTTTATGGTGATAGAGCAGTATTAACAGTTGAAGTTAATAGCCAACACATTGCCTTCACAGAGGATTCTAATAGCAATCTAATTTCTGGCTCTTCTGAGAAGGTTGTTGAGCAGACACATAAGATAATTTTTTGTCGGTATTTAACACAAAGCACTGTATGGAAAATATCTAAAATTAGCTAGTCATTATAAACTTAATTATTCAGAGAAATAAAATATTGACAGAAAGAAGGATAAGATTAGTACAATTTTTTTTTAGAAGGCTAAGAAATAAAGTATTTACTGTAATATAATTTTTCCGAAATCATCTTTAGAAATTGCTTGTATCAACACATCATGTATAGCCTTACACAAAGGCATTTTATCATTTAATTTCTTTTTAAGCATCATTAAAGATGAATATCCTTCTACAGTTCCAATATCATTATCTAAAGTATTTGTTATAAATTTGCGACCAAACTCATGATTCCTTGATGTAGGACTATAGCAAGTTAAGATTAGATCTCCTATGCCTGCAGCAGTATATATTGTATCTCTTTTCCCCCCAAAACTTTCTATTATATATAATAGCTCATTGAATGCTTTTGTCATGAAAGCTGCTTTTGTATTATCACTCTCAAATGCACCACAAACTATCCCACAGCCAATTGCAAAAATATTTTTTAAAATACCACATATTTGCACTCCAATAATATCTTCACACATTTCAACCTTGAAATTTTTACTATCAAATATGTTTTTAAATCTATCAGGATTTAATGAAGCTAAAGTTGATACTGATAGCTTATCAGCAAGGATTTCAGATGCAAAATTTGGACCAGAGAGAACTGCTACATCATGATATACAATATCACTTATAGTATCACTCAAGAGAGCCCCATCAGCAGAGAAGCCTTTAGATGTTATTATGCATGAATTAAACTTTTTCCCTAATGTTTGTACATTCAAAACTAAATTTGCTATCTCTTGGGCTCTGGTTGCTATTACCACTACATCTGAATTACAAACATCAGATAAATTATTCGTAATAAAGATATTTTTATTTGCAGTGATTTGTTCCATAGATAACTCCACAAGGTCTTTTTCCTGTCTTGTATACAAGACAATCGAAGAGGGGCTTTCAACTTGAGTCATAATTCTCAGCAGAGCTTTCCCCCAGCTCCCATAACCAATCAGTGAAACTTTATTCATATACACATATATCATCTATGACAAAATTTATGTATCCTGCATACATATTATTTGCCTGTAATGTTCCAAGAACCCTTATAACGTTATGAGAATACTGACTTAGAAAGTCTGTGATATTATTTGATGAAGTTATAAAACATAGACATTTCAACACTTGATTCTGGTCAAAAACATCACATATAGTAATAAAACATATACCTTTACTATAACTAATATTTTTAATAATAACATTATCTATCATGAAATATGGCTTTGGATTACCAAGACCAAATGGCTCAAGCTTTGATATCTCATTGAATAATTCAATTCTAACACCTGGTATTGAAATCGCAGCATCAACCATTACCTTTCTTGCTTCTGATAAGAGATTTGTACTATCTTTTATGATTTCAGTAGTTCTCTTTTGTAGATATGCAGCAAATTCCTCAATTTTTTCCTTAGCTATTGAGAACCCACCAGCCATAGCATGCCCTCCACCTTCTAATATCAAAGATAAATCTTTTGCCTCTTGTATAAGCATAGCAGCATCAACACCAGATATAGATCTTACCGACCCCTTAGCAATGCCTTTTTTTTCATCTAATGTCATAATAAAAGTTGGTTTATGATACTCTTCTTTTAATCTGCTGGCTATTATCCCCAGCACTCCTACATGCCATTCAGAACCAATTGCAATTACAACTGTATCTGTTGGTCTATTTGAGTTTTTGACACTATTTATTGCATCTTCTAATGTTAAAGCTTCTAAAGTTTTTCTTTCAGTATTTAGCATCTCAAGTGTATCTGCAATAACCATTGCTGCATCTTTACTATTAGCTGTTAATAATTTAAATCCAAGGCTACTATCATCTAATCTACCACCTGCATTTATACGAGGTCCAATAGTATAGCCGAGATGATGGCTTTGTACTTTACATCTGATCTTTGCTACTTCCATTAATGCTGTAATTCCATAATTACTACCTTTTTCTATTAACTTCAAACCATGTTTTATAAAAGCTCTATTTAAAGGAATTAATGGCATGAGATCACAAACGCTTCCAAGTGCAACAATATCAAGAAAATCCATCATATCAGGCTCTTGTATATCACCATCGAACCATTTATTCTTTCTCAATTCAGCTCTAAGCCCAACTAGAAATAGAAATGTTACAGCTACAGCAGCAAGAGTCTTAGGTTGAAATGTTTCATCATATCTATTTGGATTGAGCACTGCTATAGACTCTGGCAACACAGTTTCGGTAATATGGTGATCAATGACTATCACATCTATACCTATTTTCTTTGCATAACTTAATGGCTCAAATGCAACTGAACCGCAGTCAACTATTATCACAAGAGATGTACCATTATACTTAATATTATCAAATGCTACATTATTTGGACCATATCCTTCTGAAAAACGATTAGGTACATAAACATCAACACTTTCTCCAATACTGGCGAAAAACTTATATAAAAGTGCACCAGAAGTAGCACCATCAACGTCATAATCTGCAAAAACTGTAATTTTCTCTTCATCATTTAAAGCTCTGATAACCCTCTGCATTGCTTTATCAATATCAAGTAATTTTTTAGGATCAGGCATTACAGACTTAAGCATCGGAGATAGAAATGCTTTTGCATCATCAATGTTATCAATATTTCTATTAGATATTATACTTGCTAACACTTCACTGATGTCAAGTCTATTCATAAACATAGCAATCACACTTGGATCTTGTTTATGTAACACCCATTCTAAGTCTCTGACTGATTTCAGTTTCTCAATTTGAGGCTGTTTATCAGACTTTATATTAAAATCAGCACCTATTTTCATGGTCTTTTATGAGTAATTAATTATAGTTGTTACTCTAGCTAAGAAATAGCTATAGAGCAAGATTTTTATTACTATGCATAGAGATTATTTATGTTAATATTCGCTTCACTATATTGTTGTAAAAAATCTTTATAGTATAAGGTATTATATTATAAACCAATAAAAAGTTAATACTTAGTGACAGCATTTAGAATTTATCATTTCATTACATGTCCATTTTCCAGAACTATAAGGATGTGTTTGAAAGAAAAAAATCAATCATTTGAGATGATATCTGAAAAACCCTGGGAAAGTAGAGAAGGATTTTTAATAATGAACCCTGCAGGAACAACTCCAGTACTTGTTTTACCGAATGATTCTGTAATTAGAGGGATTTATCCAGCAATAGAATTCTTAGAAGAGATTGAAATACAGCCAAAACTATTGGTAGGTGATGCTGAAAATAGGGCACATATAAGGTCTATTTTTCATTGGTTTACACAGAAATTTTATGATGAAGTTACGCAATACATTTTATCTGAAAAAATCATCAGTAGAATGGTAAATACTTACAGCTCTCCTAACTCAGCTGCTATTAGAGCTGCGAAAAAAAATATTATATTACATCTAGACTATATATCATATCTGCTTTCAAATAATACTTATTTATGTGGTGAGAAGATTACCATAGCAGACTGTGCAGCAGCAGGTCAGCTTTCAGTCTTAGACCTCGTTGGTGATGTGCCATGGGAATATAATAGGAAGGTGAAGGCATGGTATGCATTGATGAAATCAAGACCAAGTCTCAGTGTAATCTTAAAAGATCCAGTCAATGGCATTATCACTCCAACACACTACGCCGATCCAGATTTCTAAAGTGACACAATCAGTTTTTAACCTTAACAAGAGTATCAATAAATTTGATAACCACTTACAAAGAAAAGTTTTGCTTTTAGGTGGTAGTGGATCTGTAGGTAGGCAGGCATTTGAACTATGTATAGAACATCAAGATAAGTTTAAAATCAAAACAATCATATCTGGTAAAAACACCTTAGAGACTATTAAACAAGGTATTGTATCAAAACCTCAATACATTGTAATGTCAGATAAGGAATCTGCAGATATAGTTATAAAAGCTCTCAGAGAGCACAGAATTGAGACAAAAGTTCTGTATGGAGTAAATTCTCAGAAGGAAGTTATTTCATATGGATATAATATAGCCATTACAGCTATCCCAGGCATTCAAGGAGTTGATTTGACATTTGAAGCAATAAAGTACTCAGATTTAGTTGCATTCGCGAATAAAGAAACAATCATATATGCCGGTGAGTTGATGATTGAGTATGCAAAGCTTTATAATACCATTATTATTCCAATCGATTCTGAGCATAATGCGATATTTCAAATACTTGATGGTATAGAAGAAAAAAAGTTTAGGAAAATAATTTTAACTGCATCTGGAGGCCCACTATTAAATAAGACATTCAAAGAGATGAAAGATGCTTCAGTCTCAGATATTTTGAATCATCCTACTTGGAAAATGGGTAAAAAGATTACAGTGGATTCTGCGACCCTTTTTAACAAAGCATTGGAGGTAATAGAAGCATCATATTTATTTGGAACATCATTAGATGAGATTGATGTAATTATACATCCACAGTCAATCGTACATGGCATGATTCAGATGAATGATGGCTCTCTTTTAATGCATGCAAGTGCTCCTGATATGAAACTCCCAATATCCTATGCACTTTCCTGGCCATATCAAAATAACTTCCATAAGGCAATGGATTTAACAGCAATTGGCAACTTAACATTTATCAAACCAGATTATGATAAGTTTCCTATGTTTAAATTAGCAATCGATTCAGCTAAAGATTCTATTATTTCTAGAATCATAATGAATTATGCTAATGAAGTGGCAGTCAACATGTTTTTAGAAAAAAAAATAAAATTCTTTCAAATATATCAAGTAGTAGAATTTGCAGTGTCTAGTAGTATTCAAAAAAGTTTTAATAATAAAGATCTCTTCAAAGAGCTTTATAACATCTGCTATGCTGTAGACAGTATTATTAGAGGTAAATTTGAAGTTTGATCAAAGGTCTGTAAATGGCATTTTATTTCATATCTGTCGATATTGGAGATTTCATAAATACCAAAGGTTTTTGATAAAAATTATTTGATAGTTACAAGGTTTTTATTTCCTTTAAAGTATTCGCTTTCTAATATTATACTTGGGTCTTTATCACCATTTAGGCTAACTATAATCAAAATTCCCAAACCTTTTTTATAAGCATCTTGAAAATCATATATTGCACCAACTACAAGTAATTTCTTTTGCTCTACAAGTTTTTTAAATTTCCTCATAGCAAATTCAACTTGATTATCTACATTCTGAATTACTGCATCATTTAAAGAATCACCAGTTACATCGATTGGCTCTAATTCACGTTCTATACAGCCATTTTCTACATCGACATTATATAGTACAGCTTCAATTGCTCCACATCCTGAATGACCTATGATTAAAAGCACAGGTGTATTTAAGAAGCGCACTCCAAATTCAATAGACCCAGATGAATTTATAACTTGATTACCAATATTACGCACAACAAACAAATCATTGACATCCATCTTTGTAATTGCTTTAGTTTGGACCCTAGAATCAGAACACATCAATACAGTCGCTCTTGGACTTTGTCTGTTTTTAAATTTTTTGTATTCCTCCTTCTTAATAGTCCTCATATGATGATGGTTATCATCTAATATCTGGTCTAAAAAGTGTTTTATTGTAGCATCTATTGATGCTGGATCACGTACTGTACCTTCTGTTGATCCTGTATTCTTAGGATTGTTCATACTTTTTTTAATTCTAAATATATCAGACTTTTGATGTCCGATCGAGCTTTCGATAATAGTATTATCTTTTAAATCAGATCTTTCAGTACAAGCAGTCAAAATGATAAGTGTTAAAAAATAGCTGCAAAATTTAATTTTTGAATTTTGTAATTGACTGAACATTTTAATTTTCTATTACATTTACTATAATAGTATAACTGTACATATTATTATATCTGTAGTGCAATAAAAAGTTTTAACTTAACAGCAAAAAATAATTTTAATAGTTGTAATTTTTAACAAGTGTTTAGCTTTGCAATGATTATTTTTGCTGATTCAAAAGGTGATAGGATATCTGTGTTTATTTCAAGATCATATTGAAACTTCATTGAAGCAATCTTATCTATCTGATTATTTGCCAGTCCTATTTCACGATCTCCTCTTAACAATTCACGCTCCTGAGCAGAATATCGTTCACAAAATACTTTTATAAATAGTACATTATGTTTTATAAGAATGTTTTTATATTCATACATCCTTTCATCAGACCATATTACTTCATCTATTATGATATTTAATCCATTATCCCCCATCAATTCTACAATATCAATTGCTGTTTTAAAAACCAAATCACCAAATGTACCTGAATGACAACTAACAGTAACACCATAATTGTTTTTGCTCTTTATAAAGTAACAACCTTCTTGAGACTTTTCTCCATAAGATAAATATTTTTGAGGCATCATAGAAATAAATGTATCAACCCCTAAAGTCAAAAATGGCTGATTAATTGAATATTGAAAAGCTTTACATATAGAGCTTTTTCCTGAAGAAGAAGGACCATTTAAAAGAACAATTTGAGACATTTTATTATATGCATTAAAAAAATTTATATCATTTTATAACATAAAGTCTTTTTTTAGTGTAAAATGGTATGTTAATAAATTGTATTAAATCACAGAAAATTTGTGCCTAAGAATACCTTTGGAAATGCTTTTAGAAATACAACAATAGCTATTGTTTTGTTCCTCTCAGGTATTGCCCTCTCAATATATATATCGGGATTGCTATTCTCAGCAATATTGGAGCTACAATATAATGTAAAAACTGGTATCATTAATGCGCCATTAGTTTTTCTGAAATCAATTGCAGGGCTGCAAAATTTGGAAATATATGGCTTGTGGTTAGGACAAAATGTTCAAATACTTATATCAAAACCAGAGTCCTATAACTATCTTGCATTGAAGTATCTTGGAGGGCTTTTAGGGCCATTACTACTATACTTATTGATAATATGGAAATATAGCAAAAAACTTTATGCATTAAGGCCATATAAAGAGAAAGAGGCTTTACATGGTGATGCTCACTGGGCTTCTCAAAAGGAAATAACAAAAGCTGGTCTACGTTCAAAAGGTGGTATGTTACTTGGTGAAGATGAATATGGATTGCTTATTGCTGATGGCTATCAACATGCTCTTTTATTTGCACCTACTGGTTCTGGTAAGGGTGTTGGGTTTGTAATACCAAATCTTCTTTATTGGACACAATCTGTTTTTGTACATGATATTAAACTTGAGAACTATGAGGTAACAAGTGGTTGGCGTGAAAGCATAGGCCAACAAGTCTTTGTATGGAATCCAGCAAATCCTGATGGCTTCACACATTGCTATAACCCTATAGATTGGGTTAGTAAAAAACAAGGACAAATGGTTGATGACGTTCAAAAGATTGCCAGTCTTTTAATGCCGAAACAAGACTTTTGGGTCAATGAAGCAAGGAGCTTATTTGTTGGCGTTGTGCTTTATTTGTGTGCAGCACCAGATAAAAATCAGTCATTCGGGGAAGTAGTGCGCACAATGCGTAGTGATGATGTCGTTTATAATCTAGCTGTTGTATTAGATACGATGGGAAATGACATTCACCCAGTGTCTTACATGAATTTAGCTGCATTTCTACAAAAAGCTGATAAAGAAAGATCTGGTGTTATTTCAACTATGAACTCAACTTTAGAACTTTGGGCAAACCCACTTATTGATACAGCAACCGCATCAAGTGATTTTGATATCCAGCAGTTTAAAACAAATGCCACAACAGTCTATGTAGGATTAACACCAGATAACCTTAAGCGTCTACAGCCACTCATGCAGGTTTTTTATCAACAAGCCACTGAGTTTTTATCTAGAAAAATGCCAGGACCAGAGGATGTATATGGGGTAATGTTTTTAATGGATGAGTTCCCAACATTAGGTAAGATGGAGCAGTTTATGTCAGGTATTGCATTCTTCAGGGGGTATAAGGTGAGGCTCTTCTTGATTATACAGGATACACAACAGCTTAAGGGTACATATGAGGATTCAGGTATGAACTCATTCTTATCAAACTCTACTTTTAGGATAACATTTGCTGCTAACAACTATGAAACAGCAAATCTTATATCACAGCTTTGTGGTAATAAAACCGTTGAGTCTGAATCAGCTAGTAAACCTAAGTATTTAGACTTTAACCCCGGCTCTAGATCACTTAATGTGTCCAAGGCGCAAAGAGCATTACTATTACCACAAGAGGTCATTGGGTTGCCTAAAGATGATCAAATTATACTTATTGAGTCACAGCCACCTATCAAATCTAAAAAGATTAAATATTATTCTCATCCGCTTTTCAAGAAACGCCTTCTAAAACCGATATCATTACCTCAACAACAACCATATGACCCTAGAAAACAGGACCAAGCATTACAAGCACAAGCAGTTGAAGCACAAGCTGATGAAGGCTAATTTTTTTTTTAATACCATTTATAGTTTTTTTTTGTTTAAAGTCTTATAATGATCTTAGGTCTTGGGATATAACAAAAGATGAAATCCAAGATTTAGGCAATGGAGCCATACTTTATATGAATATCAAGTCAAACAATATAGATAGGTTTGCAATTCTCTCACCACCACTGTCAGGGCTCTTTACAGCGATTTCTTTAAATATTTTTACTGATATTTCAATAGATAATATTAGCTTCCTTCCGTCAGGCAATTATTCAGATATGATTTCATATATTTATGCTACAGAGCTCTCATATGGTGTCGGTATAAATATCATTCAAAATCTCTCACAAGGTGATATTTATAAACTTAAGATTGCTATGAGATGGAAGAATATTATTGGTATGTTAGGGCTTTTTTGTATTTTACTACTCCATCGTCAACATATTTTGAATGGATTATTAGCATTATTTTTCATATTCAATAATGAATTTATAATATCTACTTCTCAGGTTTTATGTAGCTTATTTATTATAAGTACATTTAAATTAGTAATTTCAATCCTAAAACTCAGATCAAAAGTAAAGTTTGGCATTATAGGTTTTTTCTTAGGACTAACAGTTGGTGTTGCTGGAATTGATGGACTGAAATTAAATTTAATGACAATTATTGCAGCACTTATATATGATGATTTTAAAAATAAATCTTTAAATAAAGGGTTCAAAAAAGATTGGGTTATAGGTGTTTTAATATGCTTTTTTATAACTATTATCACAACTTGGATTACATATGGACTGTATCTTGAAAAACTTGAAGAAGTGTTGATTATATTTAATATTGAGAATAAGTTTTTATTTAGTATTAGAGAGCTTAAAGTCATACCTTTTTATGACATATTCAAGCAAACTATTTTTGAGATAATTTTTAAAGATAGTACTGATATTACATCATTTAAAGTTCATTTGATGCTTGCAGTAAGATACTGCTGGTTATCCATTTTATTAATCATATTTCAAATCAAGCAAATGAAGCTCAATCAATATCTAATTGCTTCTGTTTTGATATTATTTATTGGTATTATTTCTAATGGTCAGAACGCTGCAAAAGTACTTATTATGATGCAAACTATCTCAATAATTATGCCAGTATTAATTTTTTTATCACTCTATAATGGAAGGGATATAAAAAAATTTTAGTATAAAGATAAAAAATAGATATAATATGTATAAGATCATGTTTTAGAATTAGTTCTTTTATGAAAAGTATAAAAGGTATAGTGTTACTGATAATTTTATTTTTTAATAATGTAGAAGCATCAGAAGATGTAATGCCACCCAAAAATATGCACTGGGCATTTGATGGCATTACAGGTAAGTTTGACTATGAATCTATCCAGAGAGGCTTCAAAGTATATAAAGAAGTTTGTTCTGCCTGTCATGCAGTGAAACATCTGAATTTCAGGAATCTAGAGTCAATAGGTTTTTCTGAAGAGCAAGTGAAATCACTTGCAGCCGGATATGATATACAAGATGGTCCAAACGATGAAGGTCAGATGTTTAAAAGACCTGGACGACCTTCAGATATCATTCCAGGGCCATATGCAAATGATAAAGAATCGAGAGCATCAAATAATGGAGCATTACCACCAGATCTATCTTTAATAATAAAAGCTAGAGAAAATGGAGCAAATTATGTCTATTCTCTTTTGACAGGATTCCAAACAGCGCCAGAAGGATTTAAAGTGGGAGAAAATATGCACTATAACCCATATTTTGCTGGTGGTGGGAAACAACTTGCTATGACACCTCCACTAGTATCAAAAGGTCAGGTGGAATTTGATGATGGTACAGAATCAACAATCGAGCAAATGTCTCATGATGTGGCTAATTTCTTACAGTGGGCAGCTGAACCTGAAATGCAAGAAAGGAAAAGTATGGGGGTAAGAGTTTTAATTTTTGTAGGTATTTTAGGTATCATGATGTGGTTTGCAAATAAAGCTGTATGGAGCCATCTTAAAAAGAAAAATAAAAAAGATAATTAAGATAATTAATATGGATGAAAATAAAACAGTAGAAAAATCTGAAGAAACAAATGACTCAGAGCACTCATCAACAAGGAGGAGCTTTATTATTAAAGCAGCCACAGCAGCAGCAGGAGTTGGTGCAGCTGTCTGTACAATACCATTTATTAGGTCTATGTGGCCAGATGCAGGTGTAATAGCCGCTGGTACAACTGAAGTTGATGTGACTAATCTAAAGGTTGGAGATACTATGACTGTCATGTGGCAAGGGAAACCAGTATTTATAACTCACAGAACTACAGAGCAGATAAAAGAAGCACAAGAGACTGATATCAAGACCCTTAGAGATCCACAGCTTGATTCTGATAGAGTTTTACAAGGGAAGGAGCAATGGCTTGTGACTGTTGCTGTATGTACACACCTTGGATGCGTACCTACAGTTGGTAAAGGAGAGTTTGGAGGCTCACTTTGTCCTTGCCATGGATCGCAATATGATACATCTCAAAGAATTAGACAAGGTCCAGCACCAAAAAATTTGGCTGTTCCTCCCTATGCATTCATCAGTGATACTAAAATTAAAATAGGTTAGTTTATGGCAGAAAAGAAGACTAATAGAATCAGAGATTGGATTGAAGATAGACTGCCAATCTTTTCATTTATCAAACATACAGCAGATTACAAAACTCCTAAGAATCTAAACTATGCATGGAACTTTGGATCTATGGCTGGCATAGCATTGGTGATACAAATTCTTACAGGATTATTTCTTGCAATGCAGTATACGCCTCAGATAGATATGGCATTTGATAGTGTTGAGAATGTTATGCGCAATGTTAACTATGGTTGGCTTATAAGGTATTCTCATGCAGTTGGTGCTTCAATGTTCTTCGGAGTAATCTATATACATATAGCGAGAGCCTTATATTATGGGTCATATAAAGCACCTAGGGAGTTATTATGGTTTATAGGTCTAACAATATTTTTAATGATGATGGCGACTGCATTCATGGGTTATGTATTGCCATGGGGACAAATGAGTTTCTGGGGTGCTACAGTGATCTCTGGACTATTTACAGCTATTCCAGCCGTCGGTGATACAATACATACTTGGCTACTTGGTGGATTTGCAGTTGCTAATGCTACTTTGAATAGATTTTTTGCATTGCACTTTTTATTACCATTTCTTATTGTTGGAGTTGTGATCTTACATCTGATTGCACTGCATCATAAAGGTTCTAATAATCCAACAGGAGTTGAGGTTAAATCTGATAAAGATACAATTCCGTTCCACCCATATTATACTTATAAGGATATGTTTGGATTTTGTGTATTCTTTTTTATATTTTTCTCATTTGTATTTTTTGCACCTAATGTTTTAGGACATCCAGATAATTACATACCAGCCAATCCTATGGTAACACCACCTCATATAGTCCCTGAGTGGTAT
>CAMCJK010000009.1 GCA_945875075.1 Candidatus Fokinia solitaria
TTATTGGAATTGGTTTAAGTGTGTTTCAAGTGGCTATAGAATATAAGTTAGTTGAGTATGAATCATCTTGTACAGCATCATTTGATGATATTAATTCTCCTGAAGAGTTGCTATCATCAATTAATGCAAAAGATTTAGTTGCCTGTGATAAGCCTCAAATTATGTTATATGGTATATCTCTTGCTGGATTGAATTGTTTATATATGTTGTTGGTACTTTCAATAAGCATTTTTATAATATATAAAAGTAACTTCTCTATAAAAAAACTTTGAAAGAAAATGATAAAAGATGAAGTCGGCTTTACAACTAGGCGTAGGTTTATACTGATCCAAATGTTCTATGCTTTAGCTACACATTATAACAACTTAAATGATTTGCAACATAATGAAATTGAGAAAGTACTCTCGGGTGTATTAAAAGTAAGTAGATATAAAGTATCTGATCCTAATGATACGTCTGATTATCAATCGATAATAAAAATTCTTGAGAAGATCGATGAAATAGATCTATTAATTGAACAGAATTGTAAGAATTTATCATTACAAAGGCTTTCAAAGGTTGTACTTGCAATATTGCGTGTTGGGGCCTATGAGCTGAAATACTGCGAACATAAACATAAAGTAGGTAATATTATAAAAGATTATTTGAATATAGCTGTTGCCTTCGCACATAATATTGAAACTGGATTCATTAATGGAATTTTAGATAAGATATATGTAGCTACTAGTACACAATAGTTCTCATCATGCTTGGCGAGGACTTCTGATTGTCTTCTATTTCATAATACTGATTTTCACTCCTGTATCATTCTGCTGGCTTGTTAATGGGTGGTTTATAGTTCTCATCATGCTTGGCGAGGACTTCTGATGCTTTAAAACAAATTCTATCTACTAGCCTGCACTCCTGTATCACACCTCCAACAACAGACATCTGTCCTTCTTTAAAGAGGGATGGTAGCATTCCTTTATATTCAACAAAAATATCATATTGATTATCAGTGACAATAAATGAGTAAGATTCAGTGCTCATATCAAATTTTAAATCTTTTACAAAACCACCAATTCTAAACTCATCATTTAGTGTTGCCTGCATCTCATAAACTTCTGCTGGCTTTAGGAAGAGAGAGATATTATCATTAAAAACCCTTAATAGTACCATTACTAATGCAGCAGCAATGCCAACTATAATCAAAAGTCTTTTGCTGATTTTTTTAACTCTCATTATATATTTTTTTTTGCTTCCGAAGCTTTAACGTTTTTGTCAAAATCCTAATTACTAGGATCGCTTGTGATAGCCCAAAAACAATATATGAATATTTGATGAACTCCATTATTTTTTAAATTTATACTACTCTTTCAAACTTATCATAGATACAAAAAAATATCATTTAAATAATATCAATTGTACCAATACACTATCTTGGATAGAATATATATAAAAGGAAATAAAATAATTTAAAAAAACAATGTAAGAAAGAAGTGGTGCAAAAGTATTAACACAGAAGATGACAGCAGGTACACTGATAGGTAATAAAAAATATTCAGATATACATAGGCTCAACAAGCTAAAGAATGACTAGAGTCTCTGCTAAAGAAAGAGTATGATTTGAATACTAAAATCAAAAAAATGGAGGAGAAGGAAAATAATGACGATTATGAATTGATTATGCTTGTGAAGAGTGAGAAGAAAGATGTTGAATATTATAAAAATAGTAGGCCAACAAAAATCAAATATGCGATTTTGTCTGCTCTCGCCTTGGCTTCAGGTGTTGTAATCATAATGGTGGCTATTTTCCCTCCTTTTCTAGATTTTTTAGGAATACCTGCTATTGCTTCACTCCTAACTGTAGCTGCATGTTTGTATTATGCGCCTTACCTGGATCTTATCTTCTTCGCAGCTCCTATGATGTCTATGATAGGTTTTAGTGTATTTGCAGATTCTGATAGGATAGTTGTAGATTATCTCGAAAATACAAATGCACTTGAGAGTCTTAGAAACAATATAGAAACTTAGAGAAAAATAATAAATGATTGTGCTCATCGATTAGAAACACTTAGGACTTGCCCAAATTTGTTACGATTCATAAAAAATAATGAGGAATACAAACCAATTCTAAGTTTGTTAGCAGAACAAGATAAAGCTATAAATCATATAAAATGGCAGAAAGCTGAGAAAACAGAAAGGAGCAGATCAAGCATCGATACCTAATGTGTTTAACAATGAAATTCAAAAAGCAAACAAAAGCAAAGATGAAAAACGAAGTCAGAGTGTTAAAGTAGTGATAAACAACTCTCAGGATAAGCAAAAGCTTAATGAGGGGCATCAAGAAGTAAGGCAGAAAAGACATAAATTCTAGTAAAAGAAGGAGTACTACTAGAAATCATACTGAAGGATTTGGAGAAGAAATCAAAAAACAGAAATCCAATATTAGTCAGTCAGGAATGAGGGTTATCGGGATTGAATCTTAATCTATATATAAACATCATCAAGTGCCACAAAGTAAAAAGAAATTTCATCATCTATATAAATACATAAAATGTTCTTATTTAGATAAATAGTCCTATTGCAATATACTGTAAGTGAATATATAGTGTTGGAACAATTACATGTTATTTAAAATGCGGGTGTAGCTCAGGGGTAGAGCACAACCTTGCCAAGGTTGGGGTCGAGGGTTCGAATCCCTTCACCCGCTCCAAATTTCACCACGGGGATATAGCTCAGTTGGTAGAGCATCTGCTTTGCAAGCAGAGGGTCATCGGTTCGAATCCGTTTATCTCCACCACTCAATAAAATTCATTTGACTCCAATTCGGAAAAATTTCAAAAATAATTCCCCAAATTAGTTTTTTATTTACACTATATTACACTATAAAGTAATTTTATTATTTATTGATAAGTACAAAAATTACAACTAAAACGCAATATGCTGTTGCTGCTATGATGTTTGACGAATTGTCTATGATACACTGCGAACACAAAATTCCAATGCAAAATCTCATAACTAGAAAATTAGAGAAGTCTGATATTATCCCAATCACAAAGGTGTTTTCTAATGTAGGATGGCAAAAGGGTTGCTTGGGACATTACTATCAGGAACAAGAATCAGGTGGAAGATTTGTATGGGGTTGCATTTGTAGATGATAACATTGCAGCTTATATAACTCTTAAGTTAGAATCTTCATATAAAGCTTTTGCAAAGAATAAAATTTCTGAGATCGGTGATTTGAATATCTTACCTATTTATAGAAATCAAGGCATAGGATCAAAACTCATATCGACCGCACCAAAAGAAGCTATAAAAAAACAAGCAATGTTGTTGGAATCGGAGCTGGTTTATATACTGGCAATGATGGTGGATATGGTGCTGCACAAAGGTTATATATCAAACTAGGATATATTCCTGATGGACAGGGTATTACATATGCCATACCATTCTATAATACCAGGTCAAAGCTATAAAGTTGCTGATGACCTAATTTTAGGGTTAACAAAAATATTATATTAAATAGTCTTAATAAATAGGAGTAAAGTGCAGGTTAGATATGCTTTATCTGACAAGTATTTTTACAAATCTCAAATTTCCCAAATATGACTATTATAGATAAAATCTAAATGTAATTATTACTTTTACAAATAAAATTTCGGCAATGATGTATAAATCTTAGTTTGTAAATAATGATTGCATATTATTTTACGCTATATATTAAACATATTAATCTATAGCTACTTCTAGAAGAAATTATCAAGATGAGATATAAATAGAAATTAACTATAAACATCAGTATAAAGCTCTTTAGGATCAGGTAATGGAGCATTTTCACATCTTGTGACAACTTCACTGATATTAGCTCTAATTTTTTTATCAATTGACTTTAAAAGCTCATCAGCAATTTTATGTTCACTAATTAAAAGTTGTTTGATATCATCAATTGGATCTCTATGTTTGAATTCCTCAACCTCCTCTTTTGTTCTATACTTTGCAGGATCTGACATTGAGTGTCCTTTATATCGATATGTTTTCATTTCAAGTATCATTGGACCATTACCTGCACGGATATTTTCTAACGCTTTTGAGACAGCATCATGTACTGCAAAGAAGTCCATTCCATCTACTTGCTCACCTGGTATATCAAAAGACTGTCCACGACGCCATAGATCAGTTGTAGCGCAGCCTCTTGACAATGGTGTGCCCATTGAATACTCATTATTTTCTATTATATATAGCACTGGTAGGTTCCAAAGCTTTGCCATATTGAATGCCTCATAAACTTGTCCCTGATTGACAGCACCATCGCCGAAAAGAGTTATAGAAACATTTGGTTGATTTCTATATTTAAAGCTGAAGCCTATGCCAGTACCAAGTGGTACTTGTGCACCAACAATCCCATGTCCTCCAAAAAAACCTTTTTGCACATCAAACATATGCATTGATCCGCCCTTGCCTTTAGAGCATCCTATTGATTTACCCATCAACTCACCCATGACAGACTCAGGTGATACATCTCGCAGAAGTATGAATCCATGATCTCTATAGCTTGTAATAATTGCATCATTCGGATCTGATGCATATTGAATCCCCATTGCTACAGCCTCCTGTCCTATATATAGATGGCAAAACCCACCTATTAGTCCCATTCCATATAGCTGTCCTGCTTTTTCTTCAAATCTTCTTAAGAGGAGCATTTTTTCATAAATCCCCAGTAAAGATTCAGTATTAAATATAGTTTTTTTCATATTTTTTATAAATTTTTATATATAGAATATCAACTGTAGCAGTTTGCGTCAAACTCAATTTAAGAATATGCTATGGTTGAAAAAAATGTTTTTTATGCAATACGATAAAAATAATATATTTGCAAAGATTTTACGTGGTGAAATTCAGTGCAATAAAGTTTATGAAGATGATTTTTGCTTAGCATTTAATGATTTACACCCAACCGCTCCTATACACGTATTAGTTATACCTAAGGGGCAATACAAATCATTCGATGATTTCTGCTTAAATGGTAGTCAGAATGAGATTTCTGGGTTTTTCAAGGGGGTTACAGGTACTTTAGAAATACTTGGACTAGTTGGTGATAATAAAGATGGGTATAGACTTATAACAAATTGTGGGGTGCATGGAGACCAAACAGTACATCACTTTCACATACACATATTGGCAGGTACAAAGCTAGGTAGTATTGTTACACACAGTTGTGTGGTACTTCATTGTAGACTGCATGGAGATCAAACAGTACATCACTTTCACATACACATATTGGCAGGTACAAAAGCTAGGTAGTATTGTTACACATAGTTGTGTGGTACTTAGAAACTTCAGATTTTGTAATAATCCACCCTTTGCTACTTAACATTACTTTATCTCTCACAAAAATTCCCCTATAGAGATTTTTTTTAAAAAGTGGTTATTATCTTCATCCACAAATGTATAAGGAATATCATTAAAATAGTTTCTCTCAAAAGGAAATATTAGCAGTATGTGTTAATATAAACTAGCAACGTTTGAGACAGCCAATTAAATCAACTGACTAAATCATCCTATTTATATGTACTATTCAACAAATTTAGGTGTTACAAAATAGCCATATTTTGAGTTTATAGCACTTGACATCACTTGAGTATCCGAGTGAGGGTTTGCCGCTATATCCTGCCTCAAATGGCTGCTATCCTCATTAATATTCTCAAGACGTGCTACCCCTTTTGTATCAACTTCTTCGAAAGCATCAAATAACTTCAGCATTGATGCTATTTCCTTACTAAAAATTTCTTCCTCTTGCTTAGTTAATTTGATTGCAGCAAGTTTAGCCATCTCTTTGATTTCATCTTGAAATTCACTCATTTTTCTTTTTTATTAATACCTTACTAAAAATTTTACGTTAGAGCAAGAAAGATCATTATCTCTCCTACAACAGTTGCTACACCCAATGTAATACAAATACATAATGCAATTGGATTGTACATTTTAGAATCTTTTTTTATACAGATTATACATGGTATAAAGATTGCAATGATTGTTAAAGCTACACCTGCTAGCCCCAATGCTTTTGTAAATAAATTTTTATTTATAATAGTGAATATCATAGGGATGAAAAAAACTAAAAAAGAGTTTACAAATGCATTATTAAATTTAAACATATCTTTTAGGAGCTCTTCTGAGAAATCGAATATAGTACTTGAAACACCGAATAGAGATGTAAGAATTGCAAGGATTATAAAAAAGTTAATAATTTTACTTAAAAAATCAGACTTTATACTACTGCTAAGTAATGCTATGAAGTTTGACAGGCTCCCATCTGATGAATGTAATCCATCAACTGAAAGTACTCCAAAGGTTATTGTGAGCCAAATCACATATATTGCCAATGTTAATAAAACACCATATGAAATAGCTTTTTTATATTGCTTATGATCCATCTCTAGATGTTTGAAAATGACAGGGATCCCAGCATGAAATCCAAAGGATGTGACAAAAACTGGTAGTACGGAAAGCACAGAGAGGCTATCAGATATAACTATACTAGATGATGTGATGTTTGTAGTTGATATATGAGGACATAATATAAATGTCATTAAGAACATAAATACTATCTTTAATGAGAATGCTGCCCTATTGTAGTAATCAAAGATTTTATTTGAAAGCCCTAGACTGAAAAATAATACTGTACTGATTATAATAATAATGTTTGTTTTTCCAATGTTTGTAAGTTCATTGAGAGCTTCTGATAGCCCTGAGATATAAGCTACCATTAAAGAATACATTAGAATCAGTGTTGCTGCAGAGCAGATTATTTGAGCTGTTTTCCCTATTGAATCACCTGCCATTTTTGCAATAGTAGAGCTGCTGTTAGTTATTTCATAAATTCTTGAAACTAAAATTGCTGCATAATACATCACAGCTGAGATTATAAGTAGCAACAATATGCTTAATGCAAAGCCTATTTTAGAAGCAGTAATTGGCATTGCTATCATTGCAGCTCCAATTGATGTGCCTGCAACCATCATTATGCTGCCAATTAGTTTACTTTTAACCATGTTATTCCACTATGAAGTTTGTTTTCTTCAGAGGTATACTAAAATTTTTACATTATTCCAATAAACATCATAATTTTGGCTATAGAGATAATCTCTTTGAGACACATGTTTATTAATTTTAATCGTGTGATACTGATATAAAGTTTATTATAAATTTTGAATACTTACCTACCTCAGATTCACATTTTATTGTAGCAGATACTTCATCGAGGACAAATTTACAGAATGCAAGCCCTATACCATGTCCATTACCATCAGTCATAAATACTCCAAATATTTGTTTTATTTTCTCATTTGGAATACCTACTCCATTATCATGTACTATAACTTGATTATTACCGATATTAATTGAAACATTTACATCAGGTCCACCGTGTTTTAATGCGTTTTTTATGAGATTGTATATAACATGCTTCATCAGCTGTCTTGAGCAAACTATTTCGAAGTCTTCTTGTATGTTAAGAAATATTTTATTGCCATGAGTGTCTAGAGGTAAAGCAAGTTTCACAGCCTCTTTAGCAATGTCTGCTACGCTGCATAATATTTTATTATTTGTATATTTATCACGGACAGTAGAAAGTAGCATTTCAACTATTTGCGCTGCATCATGTGATGACTTTTTTAATCCATCATTAATTGTATTTACAAGCATTTCATAATCTACTTTATCTAAAGTGATTTTATACTCATCTTTTATAACTACTGGCTGAATGTTTTTAACAATCATATCTAATACATTTGATATCATTTGAATTGATGCTAGTGGAGCATTGACTTCATGTGCTATGGCACTTCCAAAGACCTTTATAAAATCAATTTTTCTAGCTTGTATTTGCTCTTTTTTTCTCATAAAAAGTGAAACAGAAAACAATGTATAAGATAAAAGATAAGATAAAAGATACATCTTTTTAGATGCATGTATAATTTGCATATCAGGGTTTATGTTTGTAAGTAAAAACATTAGATATCCAACGATTGCACCACCTATTGACATCATGATAAAAAGCCACCAATCAAATATCATTGCCAGTAACAGTAAGGAAGAAGAAAAATTCAACACAAGATATTTTTTACCATCTGTAATCAAAACAGCATAGATAGAAAAAAAGCTTAATCCAAAAAATATCGATATTAAACCCATTATGGGGAAATAGCGCTCTTTAAAGTCATTCCCTGCAAAATATATTACAATAGTGATTATAGTCATGATAGCGATAGTCAGTCCTATATTATATATTAACTCTTGAGATTTTAGATCATATTGGTGTACATATAGAGCAATAAATATACAATTTATCAGTACTGCACCTAATGATAGAATACCGAGCTTTGTAGAATGTTCCCTAACTATACTATTAATTTTTTTTAACATATGGGAATAAGAATTTTATTGTAAAGTTGATATTACTGAGTTTTCTATTACAGCCTTAGATATGTCTATACTATCCATCTGCTGTGTTTCTAAAAAAACATTTATTAGCTTTGTGCCATCAAATTTTGTAGATGCAAGTAATATATTTTTCATCAGAGATGACTCTAAATTTGTACCTGATAAGTTTGCATTATGCATATCAATATCATTCATGACACATCGGCACATTTGAGAGTCTATTATATCACTATTTTGGAATGAAGAATTTGCAAGTATACTACCTGATAAATCACTCTCAATAAATTGACAATTTGAAAAATCAATACCCTCAGCATAAATATCATTCATCATAGTTTTAAAAAATTTTGCATGAGAAAAGTTGCCGCTAGACATTTTAGCATGAGACAATATTGTATTGTTAAATTCACTCCCTATGCTTACAGAAGATGTCATATCAACATATGACCAATCACTATCATTTATTTTAGAGTTAGCTAAAGTCGATGAGCGAAACTTTGCATTTTTGGCTTCTGTTTTATTAAAATTTGAATTTTGAAATTGAGATTTTTGCATTTGCACATTATTTAGAGTTGCTTCAGTAAATATTGACTCTTGAAATGAGGCATTGACAGCTATCATATTGTCAAGTTTAGCTCTTGTGAAATTAGAATTATTAGCAAAAACCCCGCTAAAGTTTGTATACTGCAAATTGGCATCTTCTAAGTTAGATCCAGAAATATCTGCATCATTAAACTTTGTACTAATCCCTTTTATATTTCTCATATCAGCACCTTCAAGCATCGCTCCACTAAAGGAGCTGCCAGAGATATCACATCCTACCATAATGACATTACTCATTATAGAATTTCTAAAGTCCAAATCTGAGAGGTCAAGTCCAGAAAGGTTATTAGTTAAATCTTCTACTATATTTAATTGCAAATCTTTTTCTCTAGTTGTGTAGATATATTTTTTAATATCTTCTCTTGAAAGTTCAGATTTTGGTACCTCAGAGAGTGGTATATAAGGTCTTTTTAGTACTTCTTGTGATGTATCAATACTTTTAGCTATATCACCTAATGATGTTAAAATATCCATATTAGTATTTTCTGTATCTTCTGCCGCTATTCTATCTTCTAATTTCAATAAAAATAATAATATTAACAAAAAATATTTTGACATTTTAAATATATGAGAAAGAAACACAAGCAAATTACTTGACATTAGTTTTTTATTTATAGTATAATTTACACTATATTATACTATAAAGTAATTTTATTATTTATTAATGAGTACAAAAATTACAACTAAAACGCAATATGCTGTTGCTGCTATGATTGAAATAGCACAGTCTGAAGGATTAATATCAATTGCAAAAATTTCAAGTAATCAGTCAATTAGCTTTGATTATATGAGTGTGATCTTATCAGAGCTTCAGAGGAAGAAGTTAATAATGTCTATAAGGGGGCGTAGAGGTGGCTATAAAATTGCTCGTCCGATCGATGATATATCCATTGTAGATATAATGGAGGCAATAGGTGAGAAAATCAAAATCACAAGATGTAATGGTCGAGAAGGAAGCTGTAATGGGAGTAAAATCAAGTGTACAGCACATAATATGTGGAAAAAATTGGAAGATAATATGAGTGAGTATCTATCTTCTATGACTTTAAAAGATATTCTTAATATAGAAGGTAATTTAGATGATTTGACAAAATGTAATCATCTTTTAATCAGAAGTATTTGAAATGCATAGAATATATTTTGACAATAATGCTACAACAAAGAGATCTGCAGCCGTAGTAAATGGAATGTCAGAGCTTCTATATGAACCACTCAATGCATCATCAATTCATTCGTTTGGGAGGCAATCAAGGAATCTTGTTGAAGTAGCTAGAGCAAAGATATCAGCTGCTTTATCAACCCCTAAAGGTTTTAGAATATTATTTACAAGCTCTGCCACTGAAGCAAATAATATGATTGTTCACAGTGCTAAATTAAATGGTATGAAGGTTTTTGCATGTAAAACAGAGCATCCATCGATAAATAAAACAGGTATAGATAGATATCTTTCAGTAGATATAAATGGTGAGATCATATTGGATGAAATCATAGATGTAGGGTTGTTCTCTGTAATGATAGCTAATAATGAAACAGGTGTGATACAGCCAATCAAAAAGGTTTTAGAAGCTGTAAAGAATATAAATTCTGTTTTACATGTTGATGCAGTGCAAGCAATAGGTAAAATCCCATTCAATTGCTCTGAGTTTGCTGCTGATGCCTTCACTATTAGTGGACATAAATTTGGTGGGCCATATGGTGTAGGTTGTCTTATATATAATCCTAATGCTATTAAAGTCCACCAATTAATGCTTGGAGGTGGGCAGGAGTATGGATTGAGACCAGGTACTGAGAATGTGTTGGCTATTCATGGACTAGGCATTGCTATATCTGAGATAGATGGAAGAGTGCAAACAATGCAAGAAAAAATTTTACCTCTAAAAAATTATATAGAAAATGAAATAAAAAATTTCTGTGATGAGGTAAGGATCTTTGGGAAAAATGCAAATGAACGGTTGCCAAATACAATTTCAGTAACAATGCCAGGAGTTAAATCTGAAATACAGGTCGCATACTTTGATTCTCATGGTATAGCTGTGAGTGCAGGTTCTGCATGCTCAGCTGGGCGTGTTGAGTTCCCAGAAGTTCAGATGTCAATGATGTCTACATATGAGGAGGCTAGCTGTACTCTAAGAGTAAGTCTTGGGATAGAAAATACAATAGATGAAGCAAAGTTCTTTGTTGGAAAGTGGAAAGAGTTATATAATAAACATAATATAATAAATATATGAACGGTATAGAATTAAATAAAAACAATCTGTGTGTCAAATCTTATGATCTAACAGAAACACTTGAAAGACCAATATATATGGACTATCAGGCTACTACTCCTATGGATCCGAGAGTATTGGAAAAGATGCTGCCGTATTTCAATGAGAAGTTTGGGAATCCTCACTCAAGAACTCATTTATTTGGGTGGGAGTCTGAAGAAGCAGTTGAAAATGCTAGAAAAAATGTTGCTGAACTAATCAGTGCTGATCCAAAAGAGATAATATTTACATCTGGTGCAACTGAATCAAACAACATAGCTTTAAAAGGAGTTGCTAGATTTTATAAAAATTCTGGTAAAAATCATATAATAACAACAGCCACAGAGCACAAGTGTGTCTTAGACTCTTGCAGATATCTTGAGCAGGAAGGATTTGATGTAACATACTTGGGTGTGGATAGTGATGGGCTAATATCATTAGATGAGTTAAAAAATGCAATTACAGACAAAACATCAATTGTATCAATCATAGCATTAAATAATGAAATTGGAGTTATACAAGATCTTGCAGCAATAGGCGAAATATGCAGACAAAATTCTGTCTTCTTCCATACAGATGCAGCTCAGGCCTTTGGTAAAATACCATTAGATGTAAGAGCTATGAAAATCGATTTAATGAGTATTTCAGGACATAAAATATATGGACCTAAAGGGATCGGCTCACTATATGTTGGTAAAAAGCCAAGAGTTCGTTTGCAATCGTTATTTAGTGGTGGTGGACAAGAAAGAGGCATGAGATCAGGAACTGTACCTACACCTCTTGTTGTTGGCCTTGGTGCAGCTGCTGAATATGCTAAAAATGAAATGCAAAAAGACTATGATCATGTCAAGGATTTATCTGATATTTTCATTAAAAGCATGTTAGAAATACCTTATGTATATTTAAATGGGAGTGAAACCAAAAGATATCCTGGCTGTTTAAATATTAGCTTTGCATGTATTGAAGGCGAATCAATGATAGGTGCAATTAAAAACATTGCAGTATCATCTGGATCAGCTTGCACATCTAGCTCTTTAGAGCCTTCATACGTACTAAAAGCACTTGGTGTAGATGAGGAGCTAGCACATACATCAATTAGATTTGGCATAGGTAGATTCACCACAAAAAATGAAGTTGAAGTAGCAATAAAGTCTGTATTAAAGGCTGTACAGAAGTTAAGAGATTTAAGCCCTCTATGGGATATGATGATTGCAGGGATAGACTTAAAAACTATTCAATGGGATGCAGGACATTAAGCATTTGGATTACAAACACTAAGAAAAGTAAGTGCTCTGTAGTGTAAAGTAGATTGTGAACTTATTGAATCATTAGATATCTGATATAGTCAGAGACAGTATTATTGATGCATATTTTTACTAAAGAAATTTTAAGAAACGGAACTAAAATAGTTACCTAATACAATTATAAAAGACCCTAGCGTACAAAAGATACTAAAAACTTAGAGCTAGAAGGATGATTAATTATGCTATAATAGTTGTTATAGATAATGCAAGTTGGTTATGTATCTAAAGCTAGAAAATAGCAAAGGAAACAAAAATATAAAAAAAAACTCAAATTATTTAATTTAATAAAAAATTCCAATATAAATACTTTACTCAAATATAAATCTGCTGTAATGTATTTGTAATGTCAAGTAAATTACTCATGTATAAAAATGTCATATAGTACAAAAGTTATAAATCATTACGAAAGTCCACGGAATGTAGGTGCATTTGATTTTGCTGATGAAAACGTCGGTACAGGATTGGTTGGCGCACCAGCATGTGGAGATGTAATGCAACTGCAGATAAAAGTCAATCCAGAAACAAATATCATAGAAGATGTTAAATTTAAAACATTTGGATGTTTATCTGCCATAGCCGCTAGCTCTCTTGCAACTGAAAAAATCAAAGGTCAATCACTTGACTATGCGTTGCAAATTAAGAACAGTGATCTTGCAGAAGAGTTATCCTTACCACCTGTGAAAATACATTGCTCTGTATTGGCAGAAGGTGCGATAAAAAGAGCGGTACAAAACTTTATAGACAAAAATAGTGCATCTGAAGCAGTAGCAGCCTAATCTTAGGTACAGATAAGCGCGTAGGTGTAAAGTCGATTACAAAGATCTTTTTAAGATAAGCGCGTAGGTGTAAAGTCGATTACAAAGATCTTTTTATTATATATAGGATCAAGCTTCAAATTATTCTCACTGCAACTGCAGTAGCTAGTAAAGTCATACATTTCAGGATCAAATACAAAGATCTTTTAGGTAGCAATACAAACTTCAAATCCCTTTTTATTTTGCTTATAGCGCTTATAAGCAACTTTTAGCTGAAAAATTGTCTGCTTCATTATAATCAAAGGATTTCCACATCCATCACAAATGCAAATAAATATTATTACAAATAATGGTTGTATTAATTAATAATTTCAAATAGAATATATTATATAAAGTAAATAAAATAATTATATAAAAGAAATGTCAAAGAATTCCACCCCTTTTTCAGAATGTGTAGGACTAGCTATTCTAGGAGCAGTTGTGGCGTGTGTTATTTTCTATTTGGCACCTATCATGCCAGTGATTGGACCTTGGATTGCATCTTCTAACGTAGTACAAATGATAGGATGGCTCAATGCATTGGGTGGTGCTATATATGGTCTAAAAGCTTTAACTAAGATAAAAGGTGGTATAGCTGCTTTTAAAGGGTGGCTAAATGATAAGTCTCAGAGCCAGTCAAAATCAAAAGAAACACCAGGAAGGGCCCAAGATTTAAATGTAAAGCAAAATCAGCCACAAAAAGAAACAGCCCAACAAACACACGGAAATAACTCTAATAAAGACCTTCAGTATTTTCAGAACAAAGTATCAAATAGCAATCCAAGCCATGATGCAAAAATAAATTAGTAGCAGAATGACGCAACAAAATATTCCACTTCACGAAGAATGTAATCAATTCAATATACAAATAGTTATAGCCTCTACAATAATTTTTGTAAAAGCTTTGCTGACTAAACTAGAAATTATCTTGTAGATATAATATTATACCTTCTTGAGTTGGGGTTATTGCAGCTTTGCCTTGAGACCAGTTAGCAGGGCATACTTCACCATGTTGAGCATGATGTTCTATAGCATCAATGGTTCTAATAATCTCATCTATATTTCTCCCAATAGGTAAATCATTAACTGAATAATGTCTAACGATACCATTTTTATCTGTAATGATTGTAGCTCTTAATGCAACACCATCAGCATTTAATACTTGAAAATGTGATGCTAATTTCCTTGTGATATCTGATATCATTGGAAATCTAACTTGTCCTATCCCACCTTGATCTCTTGGTGTGTTTTTATATGCAAGGTGTGTATATTGAGAATCTATACTGATAGATGCGACCGCTGCATTTCTCATCTCAAACTCAGGCATCATCATATCCAATGCAATTAGCTCAGATGGGCAGACAAATGTAAAATCCAATGGATAAAAGAATAATACACCGACTCTATGCTTGAGATATGTTGAGATATCAAAGTTAGGGTCAATTGAGTTATCTGGCATTACAGCTGGAGATGTACAGATACTGATTGGATGTCCTACTATAGGATGTTGGTTAAGTATGTTAGTCATTTGGATGTTTTGATTTTAATGTTTAATATTTAAATATCCTACATCTCTAAACACTTGTTTGCAACAGCTAAATAATATTGAAAACCTCACAGAGGATAATCAGTATACCAACAAAAAATGAGAGATAGATTAAAATATTATTTTTCAATATAGGATAGTGCAAATCACGACTTTGAATTAGTTTAAGAAGAAAAATTGGTAAAATAATTGCTATTACTGATAATATCATTCCTGCAAAAGACAATGCTCCTATAAATACATTTGGAATACATATTACAGCTAAGTATCCTGGCAAAACTGTGGCAATAACAGAGAAATAATGTCTGAGAAATCTATTCTTGATAATATTTGTAAGCTGATATTCAATAGCTTTTGTAAGCCCTAGTCCAACTCCTATAACTGAAGTTGCTATGGCTAAGATTGCTATCCACCAAATTAAAAGCTGTACAGTAGTAACTTTAGCAATTAAAGTTAGCTGTTTGACTAACTCCCCTACTGCAATTTTCTGAGAACTCATTTTGAAGTAGAAATCAGGTGCATTTTCATATATCGCACCAAGTACACTACAGTTCCAAATAATATATATCAGGGCTGGTATCAAACTTCCAAATAAAAAAACTCTATTTAAAACTTTTGCATTTTTATCATAGTAGTCTGTGAGGGTATGGAAAATCACTTGGAAACCAAAAGATGTAAAGACTAAAGGTAGTATAGAGCATAATGTAGAAATATCATTCCATTTATCTCCAAACAGGGGTATATGACTCCAATTTACAGTTAGCATTAAACAAAATACTAAAATACCTATGATAGAAATTAAACTGATAAATAAGATATTGTTGATATTTTGAACAAGTCCTGATGGTAATATTAAAATCATTCCTGTAACAGCTACATACCAAAACTTTATATCTATGTTGTGGCTTGGTATTAACTCTCGAAAAACAGATGATCCACCATCGATATAAGCTGCAAGTAATATATATGAGAAGATTTTTAAACTTAAATCCCCTAAGATTCTAGTTTTATTTCCAGAGAAAACTTTGCATAAATCACCAAGTGCTAAACCTCGCTCAGCTTGTAAGTTCAACTCAACGTTTACGATTGCTGTATGATATACAATTGCCCAAATGCAAATCATCACAACAATACTTGGGACCAATCCAATTTTTGCTAGTGCTATGGGCAATGCTATCATTCCACTACCAATACATGTACCAGCAACAAATAATATACCGCTAAATGCCTTCATTAAATCATTGAATGATTCGTTATCGTAGATGTAGCATCATAATCCATACCATCATTCTGAAATTGAATCATAATATGATTTATTCTATTACAAGCTGCTTGAACATCTCTTAGCTGCTCTATATTATCATCGACGAATACTACTAGATCATATTGTTGATGCTGTAGGAGTTTTTTAACTATTGCCCCTTTAGATGCATTACCAGTATAAAAAATCCCTTTAAAAAAAGTTGCATCATGGATATTTAAATGTATTGGCTGATCATAATCTATTCCATCTATTGGACTGTGATGAGTGAATTTTATGTCAAGTGATTGAAGCTCTTTATATCGCCATTCTTCCATTGACTCTATCAGCCCAAACTTTCCAACATCCATTTTTGTTAGTGCAAAAACTGATTTTGATAAATTTTTGATGAATTCTGGCCAATCATGATCAGTTAATATTACTTCTCTTTCAAGTCTCCAAGCAGAAATTAGATGCTCATAATGTTCTCTCTCCTCTTTCTCATTTGATTGGCTATGTAAGCCTTGAAACTTGTCAATTTGCTTATTATAGTTATTTTTAGGTCTGATAATTGTATCATCAACATCTAACAATAAAAGCACTGATGAATCTTGAAAGTCATTTATGATATTTTTTAATTCAGAAACACTTTTTATTACACGTGTTGTTATCATTCAACATTGTGTATTGTAGCTAATGCCATAGTCAAATCACGTGCTTTTTCTGGCTTCATTTCAGCAACTATTCCTGCTAATTTATTATCCTTCATTTGTTGTGCTACTAATAGCATGACAGACATCTGCAACTCATCAAATATCTTAGCAGCATCTTTAGGCTTCATACCTTCATATATTTTGATCAACTTAGCATAGCTAGCTGTAGCGCCTTGAGATTTATCTGTGTCATCTATTTGCTCATTTAGCTTCTCTAGTCTAGAGATTTTTTCATCTATATTATTTCGAATGCTCTCTAAGAGATTCTCTTTTAATGTTAGCTCCTTTTCGAGGTCTTTTATTTGATTATTTCTATTCCTGAGAGTTTGTAAAATTTGCACCTCTTCTGAAGAAAATTTTAAATCATATAGTTTATTGCAAGTATCAAGTTTCTGGATCTGACTTGTATCTACATTATATATCTCACTTATGATGCGTCCATTAGAATCCACAACATCAATTTTGTTGGGAATATTGACAGTTTCTACATTTGTCTTTTGTACTTCAACATTATTATTTGCATGAAGTAGCAATGTACCTAGAATAGTTGTATCACTATTCAGAACCGACATAAGTTTTGAAAATGCTAATATTACAAAACAAATAATGAAAAATGGTAGAAAACGACGCATTACTTAGTAATTAATATATGTTTATGATGATGAGTTCACATTCAATGGTGTGTTAATAACTCCTATTTTCTTATTTTTATTTCTACGTTTTCTCTTGTAAAGTTCCTTCTCAAGTTTCCCAAGTTTTTCAGCTTTAGCTTCAAGAGTAGCATCTAAAACTTTTGCAGCTTCAACTGCCTTTTCTATTCTATTAATCAGTCTATTACCTGAATCAATTATAAATGATAAATCATTTGCTAGTTCAGTGCCTTCAGTAATATATTTTTTTCTTTCCTCACTAGCATTTTGTGTTGCTTCTTTAAGGTTTACAATATTTTTATGTGCATTGATTATAGTTGTATCTAATGATTTGATAAAATCAACCATCTCAGATTTATTTGATTGCAGCTGTGTAATCTTGATGTTTAACTTCCAACAAAACACTACTGTAACTGCTAGAACACAAAGTATTGTAATATCCAGTATGACTGTATATGTTATCATATAATTTTATAAAATATCACTAATAAGTTCAACAGCAATTTTCTCATTGACCTTACCAATCTTACAATCATAAACTTTCACACCGTTGATTTTAATTGCGAAGGCTTCTGATGCATTTTTACTAGTTATTATTGTATCACCTACTTTCATTTTTTCTATGTCATAAATTGTTTGTATTGCATCAACTTCTACTGTGAGCTCCACATCGATATCAGAGATAACTTTCTTTATATGATTTTTCCATACATCTTGCTGTACAAGCTTCCTATTGGAAAAGCTTTTAACTAAAGTAGACTTTATTGGTAGTAGTGTATTATATGGAATTACAATATCCATCTTACCAATACTGTCTTTGATTTTCATTGTGGATCTGCCAAAAAATACAACATCCTCCTTTAGATTCTCATACTCATATTGAAAATAGCATATATTTTGCCTGATAACTTTAATGTTAGAGTCTGCTAGTAAAAACACACTTTGCAACTCTGCAGTTAGAATATCTATAATGCTACTGATAATATTCTTTTCTATTTGTGAAAAAAAACGATTTGCAACAGTAAGCGAATGTTCAAGATTCTTACCACCTAAAATTAATTCAATGATTCTATAGATAATATCTTTTTGTAAAAATACAAAAAATGATTCTGTATTCCATCCAGAAAAGTTATATTCGACAGCTATATAATCACTATTTTCCCTTATTGTACTAGTGTATTCTGAAGCATTAATATGAAGTGTAGCTTCAGACTGTATTTCTATATTCCAGTTAATATGCCTTGATAGAGATGTCTGCACACCACTAATAAAGCTGTTGAAAATTGATTTCAACATAGGCATTTCATTAAACTTATCAGCTAGGAGCATTGTTGTTTCGTTAATAGTTTTTTTATTGCTCATTTTGAAAAAACCCTTGTTAATTTCATATTGTTTGCACTATTATCTCTTGAAATAAGATTTCATTGATTGCTGCGGGATATATAACTGTATTTATACGCATCATCATTTCATTTTTAATCTTATATATTCCAAAAGATCCTTCAAGATCACTTTGCCTTAACTCTTTCAAATATGTTTGAAATATATCAACAATTTTTGGAGTTAATTGCGAAACGACATTATAATTGTTTTTTCCTTTAACTTCAAGAACTACTTTGATTCTTAACCATGTAATGTTATTACCTGCGCCATTCTTTAAATTTATAGTCATTTCATCAAGAGGTACAAAGATAACTTTGTGTGTATCATCATGCAACTGAGTTTGCTCCTCAATTTCTTGTAGCTGAAAGCTCTTATGAAATAAAAAACCTCCAATAAAAACACATGCAAGAACAGTCAACAGAACTGTGATTTTATTCTTTTTTATTACATTACCTTTGCTTTCATTCTCATTACTATTCTCAGAATTAGTATTAACTTCAACATCAAAGGTTTTAAGTTCATTATTGCTTTTTTCTCTATCAAACATATAAAAATTATAATTAATTTTTTATCTATGCAGCTGTAACAGTACTATCCGAATTTGCAAAAATCCTTAAAAGCTTTAATCTACGAGGTTTTTTCAACTTCCTTAATGCTTTTGCTTCAATTTGCCTTATTCTCTCTCTTGTAACATTGAATGCCTGCCCAACTTCTTCAAGAGTATGCTCTTTAGTACCGATACCAAATCTCATCCTTAAAACCCTTTCCTCACGGGCTGTAAGTGTTGCTAGAGCTATTGTCGTATTAGCACTTAAGTTTGCAGCTTCAGCAGCAGCATGTGGCTGTATAGCTTTTTTATCATGTATATAATCTTCTAACTTACCACTACTACTATCATCACTCAATGGGTTTTCTAAACTAATTGGTTCTTTAGATATTTTCAATACCCTGCCGACCTTCTCAACTGGGTATCCAAGCCTTACAGCTATCTCTTCTGGAGTTGGCTCTCTATGGGCGTCATGTACTATTTGTTTAGAAACCTTTAATATTTTATTTATTGTTTCTATCATATGTACTGGAATCCTTATTGTCCGGGCTTGGTCAGCTATAGCCCTTGTTATAGCTTGTCTTATCCACCATGTTGCATATGTTGAAAATTTATACCCTCTTTTATATTCAAACTTCTTAACAGCCTTCATCAAACCTATGTTTCCCTCTTGTATTAAGTCTAGAAACTGCAATCCTCTATTAACATATTTTTTTGCTATTGAAATCACTAGACGTAAATTTGCTTCAGTCATCTCTCTTTCAGCAAGTGCTATGCCTCTTTCAGACCGTTGTATTTCAACTACAAAGAACTTAAAATATTGTATATCCAATCCTATGCTCTCTGATACAGTTTTAAAAACTTTAACAACATTTTTTATCAACTCACTGTGATCATCGAAGAATTTTTTCCAAGGTTGACTATCACTATCCTTTAGTTGCTCCATCACCTTCATAAAGTACATATATGAGCCATTATCTTTATCAGATAGGTTATATATGTTCATAAAATCCTGTTTATTTATTCCTGATGCTGATGCTGATTGCAATAGCTTCCTTTCTTCGCGCACAATTTTTTTATTTTGTATGACAACATCTTGTAAGATTTTTTCTACTATCAAATCATTTAATCGTACATCTTGTAAAATTTTGTCTATTTGATCTCCAATTAGCAATAAATCTTCAGAAACTTCTAGATATTTTCCACAATTTTTATACTCATTGACTATTCTTTTTTGTAGATCTAGATGGTTATTATAAATTTTTGAAATTTCAGCTAAGATATTGATAAGCTTTGGGAATACAGTCATCTCAATCGATTCGATTGAAGTATTATGATTTGATATAATCCCTTGAGGATCATCTTCCTCATCAGCATCAAGATCTATATCATCAACGCTCTTATACGTTTTATGTATATCGCTGCTATGCATCGCATCAAGATCTACTATCTCACGTAGCGTCATTGAGCCATCAACAAGACTTGTATGCCATTTACACATTTGCTTCAAAACATAAGGTATTGAAAGGAGATATTTCATCTTCTTAGTACGCTCCTCCTCTATTTGCTTTGCGACCTCAACCTCTCCATCTCGAGTTAGGAGATGCTTGACACCCATTTCCTTTAAATACATCCTCACAGGGTCATCATTCCGTATTACTACTTCTTCACCATCATGTGAGTCACTAGGAGAGTTTTCCCCGTTAATTCCGATGCTATCCTCATGATATTTTTCACCTGTAGTTAAAAGAATTCCCATTTCATTAAATAGTGATACTACTGTATCTATCTCTTCTGATGTTGTGTCAGGTGAAAATAATTTATTTAATTCATCATGCGTTACAAATCCATTTTCCTTACCTTTATTTAGTAAGAATTGTAGTAAAGAATCATTTAAAGTATTTTTCTTTCTTTGGATTCTAATGTTGTTTGGCTTGTTTGTAGTGGTTGGAGAAATTGACATATTTTTTATCTATTTTAATTCTAAATCAGTATTGATGATAATTTTGTTTTTAATTGCATTTCATATTGTTTTAATTGTAAAAGCTTTAGTTCTGCATGAGCAATACTCTCATCTTTTAAGATCGATATTTCATCTTGTACATTTCTAACTTCTAAAGAGAGGAATAAAATGCTTAAGGTTTTTTTATTTTCCTCAACGTTATTATTATGAGCCGTATAAATATCAGGAATTGTCTTTGTAATCTCTAGCCTGATTCTATCAGCTTTCGCACTGATAAATTTACATCGCATAAAGTCATCAAGAATTTTTTGATCCAGTAAAAGTTCCCTATGAGCATTTATTATATTACATATTTCTTCTTCGATATTACTGTACTTTTTCTGTGAGATTGTACCGCTTAAAACTGCAACCTCTGCATTACGTAGTTTATCTTGATATACACTTTTTTTATCATACTTCTTGAAATCAGAACTCTTTTTAGTATAAAATAGTTTGTTGAAGTGACTTTTATATGCATTACGTAATGCATCATTTGTTATTTCATTGCAAATCGTTGAAATTCTTTGACGTAATACAACAACTTCATCAGGATTATCAATTGATAAATCAGATTTTTGAGTTTGATAAACATAATCTGCTAATGGAATCTTTTGTCTTTGAAACATCTTCAAGAACTCTTCTGTACCATATTTTTTTATAAATTCATCTGGATCCTTGCTGAGTTCCATCTCTAGAAAGAAGATTGTTTTACTTGGTTCTATAAGAGTTAATGCCATTTTGGCAGTTCTTTCCATAGCAACTTTACCAGCACTATCACCATCCAAACAAATTGTTGGTTTATTATTAAATTTCCATAGCTGTTTTAATTGCATCTGTGTCAGATTTGCTCCTAGTACACCAATAGCATTAGTAACACCATTATTTGCTAGCGATATTACATCCATATACCCCTCAACAACAAACACAGTATCCATTTCTTGCATTTTAGAATCTCCTAAAAGATGCTCTATTCCATATAATATCTCAGATTTATGAAAAAAATCACTATCAGATGAGTTAAGATACTTTGCTTTTGCCTTGTCATTTTTTATTACTCTACTCCCAAATCCAACATTATTATTGAATGTATCAAAGATAGGAAAGATGACTCTACCAGTGAATGGAGAATATAAACTATTATTTGAATTGAATTTAATTATACCACTCTTGATTATATCTTCCTGTGAGAAGACTTTTATAAGTTGTAAAACAACTATCTCAAATTTATTTATTGGTAAGTAACCAAGTTTATATTTTTGTATTATTTCATCTTGTATACCTCTACTTCTTATATATTCTAATCCATAGTAGCAGCTAGGATCATACAGTAATTCGTTACAGATTTTTGTGAAAAGAGCATTGATTTCTAAAAATTTTTTATTTTTTTCAACCTTATTGTTTTTTTTACTTTCAATTGTGACACCACATTCATCTCCAAGTTTCCTCAGTGCTTCACTAAATGTGACTTTATCAAATAACATAACAAATGTTATCACATCACCACTTGCCTTGCATCCAAAACAATAAAAGAATCTCTTATCAGTGCTTACTGAAAATGATGGGGTTTTTTCATTATGAAATGGACAAAGGCCTGAGTATTGCCCAGGCCCTTTCTGTTGAAGGCTTATATATCTATTGATATATTCATGTATGTCTATTCTAGATATAATTTCTTCTTTCATCGAATTTTATTTCTTACCAGGAATCAATTTAATTGCTTCCTCCAAGGTAAACGCTAGCACACCACTCATGTCTTTATTTTTTATTGAGTAGAACTTTTTCTTATGTAAAATGTATGGTCCATATCTCCCAATTCCTATTTTTATCTCATTACTGTCTGTGTGTTTACCAAGAGTGAATGGCATATTAAAAAACTTCCTAAGATCTGCAAATGTAAAGTTGAAAGTTTCAATATCTACGCCTTTATTAAGTGAAAAGTTTTTTTGAACTAGGCCATCTTTACAAAGTGATAGATAATAGCCATATTGTCCTTGATTTAACATTATTTGTTCATCGCCATATTGCGCAATAACTTTTATGTTGCCACTGTGGATCATAAGGTTATCACTACTATCTTCAGTTTTCAATAAGCTATCAGCAGTTGTGTCACCTTTTGAATCACTACTATAAAGTTTGAATTTCTGTGCATAGTCGCATTCTGGATAGTTAGAGCATCCTATAAATGGTGAATATTTTGAATTTTTTAGTTTCAAATCTCCGTTTTTGCACTTAGGACACTTGTGGTTCTCTAGGTGCGCAAAAAGAAACTCACTTAGGATGTTTTGTATTTTTGATAAGATGTCAGAAGTTTGCATTTGAGCAACTTCATCAACATTTTTTTTAAATGGGTCCCAAAAGCCTCTCAATATATCTAAAGATTTCTTTTCACCACCAGCAATATCATCTAATTCCTCTTCTAATGATGCTGTGAAGTTATATTCAACATATTTTGAGAAAAAACAGTTTAAAAATGTACTTACTAGTTCTCCTCTATCCTCTACAAAGAATTTATTTTTAGTTAGTAGTACATATTGTCTTTCTTGTAAGATACTGATGATTGTAGCATAGGTTGATGGCCTACCTATTCCTAAGTCCTCCATCTTTTTAACAAGTGTAGCTTCTGAATATCGAGATGGCGCTGTTGTCGAATGTTCTTTAGAATTCATATCAACTAAACTTACAGCATCACCTTCAGACATTTGTGGGAGTATTACATCGGAATCTGTCTTCTTTTTATCAACTTGCAAATCATTAACAAGCCTCTGGAAGCCATCGAACAATATTATTGTACCCATTACTTTAAATGATGCTGTTGTATTATTTAGATTTTCAAAGAAGCTCTTTACTGACTCATCAAGTGTTTTTTCATCTATTTGTTTATTCCCTTTGCCAATTATTTTAATTATAGTTTTAGCAACTTTAACAGAAGACATTTGACATCCTATGAACCTTCTCCAAATTAAGTCATATAAATGGAATTCATCATCTGAGACAAATTCTTTTATTTGGGATGGTATGATCGATGGATCTGTTGGTCTTATAGCTTCATGAGCCTCTTGTGCGTTTTTTACTTTTTTCTTAAAAACTCTTGGTTCTTTTGGAAGATATTTATCTCCATATAATTGCTTTATAACGTTTCTTGCTTTATCAATTGACTCTTCTGATACATTTATACTGTCAGTACGCATATATGTGATGAGACCTATCATCTGATCATCTATCTTCATACCTTCATATAGCTTCTGAGCAACTTGCATTGTTTTCTTTGCAGACATTTTTAATGCACTTGAAGCTGACTGGATAAGAGTTGATGTTATGAATGGCGCTTCTGGGTTTCTAGATACATCCTTCTTCTCAATTGAATCTACTGAGTAATTTAAATCTTTTAATATGTTCAAAACTGATTTAGCAGCTGCATCAGAAGTGAATGTAAACTTTTCAACTTTTTTTGTATTGATTTCTAGTAGCTCAGATAAAAACTGATCAGAATTTAATCCGAAATATGCAGAGATGGTCCAATAATCCATTGATTTAAATCTCATTATCTCATGCTCTCTTTCGCACAATAATCTGAGTGCCACAGACTGCACCCTCCCAGCTGATTTACTGCCAGGTAATTTTTTCCATAGTAATGGTGAGACTGAAAACCCTACTAAGTAGTCAAGTGACTGCCTAGTTCTCTGAGCTGATACCAAATCCATATCAATATCCCTCGGTGACTTTAGGGCTGATTTGATTGCATCAGGAGTAACTTCATTGAATGTAATTCTTTGAACTTTATCATCTAATGAAACTTTTCTGTCCTTTAATACTTCTACAACATGCCAAGCTATTGCTTCACCCTCCCTATCGGGATCTGTTGCCATATATATGTTTGTTGCTTTTTTTGCAGCATCAGTGATAGCATCTAAATATTTTCCAGATCCAACATTGATTTCATATGCAGTTTCAAACTGGTTATCAGTATCCACTGCATTGCTGCGAGATGGAATACTACGGACATGCCCTTTAGATGATAAGACAGTGAATTTATTTCCAAGGTATTTCGTAATAGTTTTGGCTTTGGCAGGTGACTCAACAACCAATAAGTTTTCTGCAGACATCTTAGTAATTTAATTGTAGATTAAGTAAAGAAAACACTTTAACACATACATTAAGATTTCATCAATCTATGTATTTTATTTTTCTGGAGATATACTAATTGTCATAGTTTTTTCAAGTGGCTCTATATCTTTTTCATAAAAACCAAGGAAGCAAACTGTAATAATTAGTGGACAAAATATAATCATTAGCAAGA